>NZ_CP042913.1:5775853-6124497 GCF_008065115.1 Bythopirellula goksoeyrii
AGATCTCCGTGGCAAAAACAATCGCCGGCAATCAAATTTCCTTGGTACAGGCGATGATGGATGCCCAGCTCTACGCAGGTGCGATTGAAATCCTCGAGCAGCTAGATGATGAGACTCGCGATCTCGTGGCTTCGAAGCTGTTGCTCGCTTCATGTCTACTGGGGGTCGGCGATAGGAAACGTGCCCGCAGCGTATTGTTGGAGATCGAAGCCCAGCAGCCCGAGGCTCCTCGCATGCACATGATGCTCGGCACACTTGAATTTGCCGATGGCAACACAGAGGCTGCTCTCGATCATTTCCAAGAGGTCGTCAAATCAGAGCCTCGCCAGCCTGGACTGTACAACAAGCTTGGCGAAGTATTTTTGAGTGTGAAAAGATACGACCAAGCTTTTGAAGCCTTTGAGAAGGCGCTCCAAATTGACGGAGAGAACCCGATTGCCCTGGCCGGGATGGCTCGCACAAAGCTCGAAGTCAGCGAGCCTGAGGCTGCGCTAGATTTTGGCCTTTCGGCTGCCGAGCTCGTTCATCATTTTCCGCGAGTGCATTTGGTGATTGGCGAAGCCCGTATCTCCCTCGGAGACCATCATGGCGCTATCGAAGCCTTGGAGTGCTGCGTAAGACAAGCCCCGCGTTTGGCGGCGGCACACCAAGCCCTTGCTAAGGCATACCGGTCACTTGGGCAGACCGACAAAGCTCACGAGGCCGAACTTCGGGCCAAAGGAGTGCTGGCTTGACGGAAGGAGCATTGACAATAGCGTTGATCGGCTTGAAATAGACGCAATACTAGCGTAGGTTCGATTTTGACTTGAAGCTGAATCTTGGGGTTTTCGAGAAACTCATTTGGATTGGACATGCATCCGACACAATTTGCCGACTGGTTAATCCACCCTTCTGTATCGCCTCGCCCTGCCAATTGCCTGGGTCTGAATAAGCGCGCTTTTACCTTGGTGGAATTGCTTGTTGTCATCGCTATCATTGGAGTCTTGGTGGCACTGCTTCTGCCAGCCGTTCAAGCCGCTCGAGAAGCTTCGAGACGGGCCTCCTGCTCCAATAATCTACGACAAATTGGACTTGCCGCGCTAAACTATGAATCGGCGAACGGTCGGATGCCTCCCGGCTATTTAGCGGGCACTAATTTCGTGAAACCAGAATCATCGAGTGACTCACAAGGCCTACATCAGCTCAGTGGCGTATTCGTGTTTCTGCTTCCCCACATTGAGGCGGATGTCATCTATGATCGATTCACGCAGTCTCTAAGCCTAGGCGTCGATAGTCGGGACAACAACTACTACAATGACATCAACGCGTGGTCGATTGCTCAAGCAAGACTAACTGCCTTGCTTTGTCCGAGTGCTCCCCAAGAGGTGCCCGGAACCGCCATCCTCGATAAGACTTATGGCATCTTGAAGGGAGGCTTCTTGGCATTGCAATCGGATGCATGGGACCCTTTGCAGTCGCAACTGGGTCTGACCCAATATATGGGAAACTCTGGCGTTTGGGGGCAAGTTAGCCCTAATCTTACATACAACATGGGGTCAGGAAGCCGCAATGTCAACGACGATCTTGTGGGGGTATTCGGGGTACGATCCAAGATACGCATGGGACAAATCACAGATGGAACTTCCCAAACGCTGATGTTCGGCGAAGCACCGGGAAGCATTGGAACTGAAATCCCCGACGACTTTTTGTCGGGAAGATATTCGGGCTACACCCAAGGGAATGCCTGGGCGGGCTTCGGTACGCTTCCCGCCGCCTTTGGGTTAGATCTGGCCAACGAAAACCGCAACGGGGCTCAGTTTGCTACGAAGTGGTCCTACTACGGTTCATTACATACGGGGGATGTGGTGCAATTTTGTTTTGTGGACGGATCGGTCCATACACTCAACAAAAACGTCGACAGAACTGTTTTCCAATCCCTCTCGACTATTCGAGGCGCTGAAGTTGTCGATGAATCCAGCCTCTAACGAATGTTAACTAGCACAGGTTAAAGACCTCATGGCTCCAATTTTATTTTCGCGAAGCGTACGATGCGTACTGGTCACCTTAATATTGCTGTGTGGAACTACTCTCTCTGGCTGTGGTAGCGATGAAAATGAGATCAACATCCCCGAAAACCCTCTCCCGATCCCAGGCCCCGAGGCTCGCCTGAGTCGAGGGACAGATCAATCAGCAAACGATACTGAGCAATCGCAAACGGCACCTTGAGTAGGGAAGTGAGAACCTGTTCCCGATGTGTCGCCGATCAAGAGGAGTCGCGTCGGTTTCGATAGAGCTGGGGATCCACTGCCGCAGACATGGCGGTAGCGTCTAGGTGGCCACCAAGAAACTCGTTGAGCTCCATCGCGGCAGAAAGTGGATCGGCTACCAATTCTCCGTAGTCCAGACGGAGAACCTTGAGATTATTCTGCGCAGGTAGCCATTGCTCAAGCTTTTGTAAATGCGATCACTGCTGTCCGTTAGCCGGACAGCAGTGTTGCTATCTGGCAAATTAGCCGAATGTTGGCGAGATTTCGCTGGAAGGAGTTGAATCAAAAAAGCCTGAGTTGCTTCAGATTGCCATTCCGAAGGTCGTGGGTTCGAATCCCATCAGCCACCCTTTCTGATTCGCGGGAACAAATCGATCGCACGGCCTATCTCCAGAGCTTGGCGGGTCTGAGTAGACCTTCGCTGTCGAAAGAGCGGTTTCAATCTTCTCACAATTGCGCCAGCGTCTCCCAGACTTTCTCGCGAAGATCAAAGATCGGTTTGGCGGAGCCAATGTAGCCGTTTGCTAAGAGTGAGAATGCTAGCAGGCGCCCGCTCGGAGTCTTGAGGTAGCCGGAGATTGTCGAGACGCTGGCCATGCCGCCGGACTTTGCCGCCACGAGTGGCTGCATCTTGCCTGCGACGTTCACCTCATAGGTTTTCAGGGCGGAATAGAAGGTATCCGCGTGCTCATGATCGTGCATGAACTTAAGCAGTCGAACTGACGAATCTGCTGAGATGAGGTTGTAGCGAGACAATCCTGATCCGTCGACTAAGCGGAAAGAACCCGGCTCGAGGCCTCCACTTTCCGCAAGCCATTTGGTTATTGCCGCTGCACCATCAGGCCAGCAGGGTTTCTTAGTTCCCTTGGCAATGGCGACTTCGTGAAGCAGCACTTCACCGATGGCATTCTCACTCTGGTTGTTAAAGTGGGTCAATGTTTTCGCCAGCGAAGGTCCGAGGTGATTTAGCTCTGTTGAACCTGCCGAGGCTGAAGCGCGATTGATTTCGTCTGGCAGTGAAAACCGCACGCCTCGATCGGCAAGCATTGCTGTAAACATGCCATGTACCCATGCTCCCGGGTTTTGCATGGTAAGTCGCAAGTCCTTCGGTTCATTGAGGTGTCCGTTCTGGGCAATTAGGAGGGGATGTGTAAATGGTCGGCGAGTTGCCAACGTGTCGCCGCTAAAAGTGCTACGCGAGAGGAATTTGATCTCGGGGTAACTGGAGGGTATTACCAACTGTGCTGCAACTCCCTCATCGCTCGGAGTCAGTCGCAACGCCAGTACATTAAAGTCGACCATTAACGGAGTAATGGACATGTTGTAATAGTCGGGGTCATCATCCCACATCCAACCAGGACCCTTTAATGGCGAAGCGTAGCGCGAATTGTCGACCACAACTTTGCCACAAATCTCGCTGATTTTGAGCTCACTTGTAACGCGATCTGCCAATTTAGCCAGATCACTACTATTGAACATCGCGTCGCCACCGCCCGTGAGCACCAGATCACCATGGAGTACGCCGTTCCGCAGATCTCCCTTGGTAGTAACTTTGGTTTGAAATTGATGTTCTGGGCCGAAGCAGTCTAACGCACAGGCCGAAGTATAGATTTTCAGATTAGACGCAGGTGTAAGAAGTCGATCACCGCCGCGATCATAGAGCACTACGTCTGTATCAAGATCAATCACCTTGAGGGTCACGGTGGTCTGACGCGCCGTGGCGTGGTTCTCGAGCACAGCGTCTAGCTGGTTGGACAGGTCTAGATCAGGGGGAGTTGCAGCAGATGCACAGCTAATTGCAAATGCGATCTTGGCCAATGCAAACAGACCTGCAACTCGGAGGCAGTGATACAGCATATTGGGTTCCGAAAATACTATTGTGGAAATCTTCTTGCGCTTGGTGTTGATCCAAGTTGGTCAGGAATTTTGGTAGGGTGTTTAGCGGGCCAGTTGGCTCTCCACAATTTTAGACTATTACTGGGTTCAATCCTATTATCCACCCTCTCTAGATCTCAGGTCGTTGTAACAAGCTATGCAGGAGTGCTATGTTGGGGGGAATACTGTGGAAGCACAGCGTGGAGTTCTTTATGGAGGGATGGGTTACTCCGGAGGTTAAGAGGCCTTTCAAGGGTCATCCGGGAGCCGAGAATAAGTAGTGGAAACTCACCGGCAGCTTGGAGGAAGTTTATGCTATCTGGCTCTCAGGCAGAGGCCATTGTTAACAACACGAGATCCCTTACGGTTTTCTCTCACTAGTGAATGCGTGGTCTTGCTACAATGGGTTTGATATTCGCAGCGTAACCCTACCCAATTCTTTCAAGGATATCCCTATGATCCGAGATCGTCTTTGTTATCTTTTGTTGTCCGTCTACTTGCTGGTCGTGTCCGGCTGTGGAACAACGGTTGAAGGAGTCCAACAGGAGGGTCCCGTGCTGAAATACAAAATGCAAGCGTTGGATGGGAAAGAAATCGACCTTTCCAGCTATGAAGGAAAAGTGGTGATGGTGGTAAATGTGGCCAGTAAATGTGGATTCACTGGTCAATATGAACAACTTCAAGAGTTGCACGAAAAGTATGCTGACGAGGGTCTGGCAATTCTTGGATTCCCTTGCAACCAGTTCTTGGGACAAGAGCCAGGTACTGCGGAAGAGATCGAACAGTTCTGCCGTGCCAACTATGGAGTGGCCTTCCAGATGTTTGCAAAAATAGACGTAAAAGGGGAAAAGGCATGTGAGTTCTATCAGGAACTGACCTCGATTGATACAAAACCCAAAGGGGCAGGAAATATCAGCTGGAACTTTGAGAAGTTTCTGATAGATCGCAATGGAAAGGTAATCGCTCGATTTGGCTCACGCACTAAGCCTGACGCACCCGAGGTGGTAGAGATCATCGAAAGAGAATTAGCCAAAGAACCTATTGAGAAACCTTCCAGCTGATTCAAGTAGATTCGAGAGTAGCAAAGGAACCCCATCATGAATCTTACATTTCTTGCGTTTTTCGTCACAACTGCCCTATCTGGAGAAACAAACGAAGGGTTCGCCCCTCCTCAAGGACCTGCGATGGAGGCAATCCAGTTACTTCAGAGTGCCGAATCGCAAACTGAGATCGAGGAAATAGAGGGTCTTCTCGAACAGGCAGTAACGCTATTGGGACCTCAAAGCCCGGCAGCTGACAAGCTCAGGCAAGCACTGACGAAACCTGCGGAGATAGGCGACTTGCGTCAAGCTGGAAATGAAGTATTGGAGATGCTTACCTTTGTTCCTCGCTATGAAGCGGATCTTCCGGAAGGTTTTCCAACTTATACTCCTGCGGGTGTCATTGAGTTGAAAGTCTATCCCAAGAATCGACGAGCCATAGCCAAGCAATTCTTTACACTCTTTGGTCACATCACTCGCAATCAGATTGCCATGACTACGCCCGTGCGCATGGAATTTGACCGTGGCAAGAATGGCAAACTGAAGCAGGAATCGATGGCCTTTTACTATGGCAAACCAACAATCGGTTCTGTGGGAGTTCAAGGCAATGTTCAGGTCGTTGAGCAAGCGGGCGAAATGGTGGTTGCATTGGGCCATCGAGGATCTCGTGACAAGAAAGTAATCGCTGAGGGAGAGCGACGGTTGCGAGCCTGGTTAGCGGAGCATCCCGAATATGAATCCAATGGCAATCTCGTTGTCATGGGCTACAACAGCCCCATGGTGCCCGCCAAATCACAATTCTTTGAAATCCAACTTCCCGTCAAGCAAAACTCGGCACCATAAACTTCCAGTCGAGCTTTGCGATCGAAAGCGAAATATCCTTCAACTGGACTACAGATTTGTGTCTCAATAAAGTCCTACTTTGTAATAGGCGGCAAATCGGGGATTCGCGATTCTTTGGTCAATTCTTCGTGCTGCTGATAATCCTCTTCAGAGCTTACAAGTTCCGCAGCACGACCGATACTTCTTAGCATCCCGGCAAACACGATTTGGTGCAGCGGATAGATGCCATACCAATAGCTCAAGCCCAAGATCCCCAGGGGATCGAAAATAGCCGTTTGGCGAATTCGGCTCCCTTGCTCGCACGGCGTGACTTCAAACTCCAGCCAGGCGCGGCCGGGGAGTTTCATCTCGGCGTAGAGCCGCAGTCGATGGGGCGGCTCATAGAGTTCGACTCGCCAGAAATCGACTGCGTCGCCAACTCGCAAGCTTTGAGGATCTCTGCGACCTCGGCGCACGCCGACGCCTCCGACGAGTAGGTCGAGAAAACCACGCAGCGACCACAGCCAATCGCCGTAGTACCAACCTGCTTCACCTCCAATGCGACGAATAGGGGCAAAGGCCTTGACAGGAGGAGCTTTCACTTCGATGGTGCGCGAATCAACGAGCCTGGAACCAAATCGCTCCCCACCCCACACACGGGGTGCCCCGGCAGAGGAGTAGGCGTCGGACCAGCGTGTTTCAGCGAACTCACGATCTTCATTGACCATCGCCCGAGCAATCGCTTCCTGCACTGAGCGAGGTCGAATCGAAAATGTTGTTTCCGCCAGATTATTTGAGATCAACGTGGGGTTTCGCAGGCTTTCTACAAGTTTACGTCCCACACGCGCATAGATGGGCGTCACAAGTCCCAGCCACAGACTCGACAGATAAGGCGTGAGCAGTGGCACTGGAATCATCCACCGTATTAGACCTCGTTGGCGGGCATACTCTTGCATCAGTTGCCCGTAAGTGACCTGGTCAGGACCGCCGATTTCGTAGATCTGTGGCGACCCATCGGTGTTAGCTACCGAGGCCAAGAGATAACTCAGCAGGTCCTCGACTGCAATCGGCTGAGCTTTCACCTGAACCCAGCGCGGACAGATCATTACCGGCAACCTCTCCACAAGTGCGCGGATCATCTCGAAAGACAAGCTGCCGGAACCGATCACGATCGAGGCACGAAACTCGACGACATGTCGATGGTGTGCGCGAAGCACATCGCCAGTTTCCTGGCGACTGCGGAGATGCTTGGACAGCTCCTGATCGGAGCTTCCGAGTCCACCAAGATAAATGATTCGACGAACCCCAGCAGCCGTTGCGGCCTTTGCAAAGTTTTCTGCCGCGATTCGATCCTGCTTTTCAAAATCTCGGTCGGCACCCATCGAGTGGATAAAGTAGAGAGCTGTATCAACACCCGCCAAAGGACCGCTGAGTGACTCTGGTTCGAGCACATCTCCCGCCACAACTTCAGTGGAGGGGGCAACAGTTCCCTCGAGTGTTTCCGGACGGCGGGCAAGGCAACGCACATGGAAGCCTCGCTGCTCTAGGAGCGGCAGCAGACGACCACCGATGTAGCCGGTTGCACCTGTCAGCAGGATTTGTTGCTTCGAATTCTGGTTCATAACTATATGCCCAAGAGTGCTTTCCAGTATCTTACCTAACCACGACTAATTACCATGCAGTTGCTCGAGATAATCTTCTGCCACACGAAGATGAATCTTCAAGCGATCCCCCATGCGATCTGCTTGAGAAACCATGAGCGCCATGCGAGGATTAGTCTTAATATAGTCTCGATTTTTATCGATAAATCGCCAGTAGAGACCATCCCAAATCTCACACCAGGGACCTTTGCTGAAATTGCTCATTTTCAAGATATAGTTCGAACCACTTATGTACGGTTTGGTAGTAATCAGCCCGCCATCGGCGTGTTGGCTCATGCCGTAGACATTTGGCACCATCACCCAATCGTAAGCATCGATGAAGAATTCCATGAACCACTTGTAGATCGCATTGGGATCAATTTCGCAGAGCAGCATGAAATTACCGAGAACCATAAGTCGCTCGATGTGATGGCAGTAGGCATATTTCTCCACTCGCCGAATCACTGTATCGACGGGTACGATGCCAGTGGACGCATCGTAGAATGATGCTGGCATGGAGTAATGGTGGTCCCAAAAATTCCTCGTTCGCTGCTCTCTGCCAAAATGAATGTAAACACCCCTCATATACTCGCGCCAACCAATCACTTGCCGCAAGAATCCTTCGAGTGAGTTCAGCGGCACGTCATCCGTGTATTCAAGCGCCTTGTCAACGACGCGCCGCGGCGAGATCAGCCCACAGTTCATCGCCGGCGTCAATACAGAATGAAAAAGGTAGGTTTCTTGTTCACAGATCGCGTCTTCGTAGTCTCCAAAATGGGAAAACCGATTCTCGAAAAAATCTTGCAAGCAAGCTTCGGCCTGTTCTGATGTAGTCGGATAGCAGAAATCTTTCGTATCGCCGATGGATTCAGGAAAGTATTTCTTGACATATTCCTCTGCAGCGCAAACCACGGAGTTGGGCTGTGGCCACTCAACAACAGGGATTGTCAAATCGCGAGGCAGCTTTTTTCGATTTGCAGCATCGTAGCTCCACTTACCCCCGACAGGCTTATCTTGCTCGGTGAGCAAGACTTTGAGCCGTTTTCGCTGCAAGACGTAGAAATCTTTGAAGAGCAGATTCTCGCTCTGTAACACATAATCGCTGAAGATTGGGAGAGGGGTCAGAAAGTGAGGATCATCGAACAATGTTAACTCGATACCCGCCACTTCAAGGGCAGATTCAAGTCGTTTTCCGAGCCAGTCATCACAGGGATCGACGACTTGCACTTGAGTCACACCAAGTTCAATAAGAATGCCCGTTAACTCCTCAGTTGAATTGAGTTGATGTGAATCGACATAACTAACCTTGAGGCCCAATTGTTTGAGTTGGCTGGCATAAGATTGCATGGCAGCCCTCATGAGCATCAACTTTTTGGCGTGAAATAGATACTGAGTGAACAGCAAGGGTTCTTCAATCAACACACAAATGTCAGCATCTCTGGCTGCAGGATGATCCGGATACAACTGGTGAGGATAGATGAGTGCGGCACGCATTGCATTGTAAGCTTGTTTGATAGTTCAGGTTGGCTGTCTTCGTCTCGGCAGGAGACTTGAAAGTCCTCCGTCTACACCGATGACTTGGCCAGTAATCCAACTGTTTGAGGGATCCAGCAACCAAACTGCGACCGCAACCAAGTCTCGAGACTCTCCGAGCCTCCCCAATGCGTGCATCTCGGTTGAAGCTGCGGCGGCAGCAGGGTTACTCCATATTTGTTTTGTAAGGCTGGTACGCACTAATCCGGGGCTGATGACATTGACACGTATCTCTTGGGCAGCATAGGTCGCAGCCGCAGAACGCGCCATGCTGATGACTCCTCCCTTGGCGGCCGCGATTGCTTCGTGATTGGGAATCCCAATCTCGGCTGCTGCCGAGGCAAATAAGACAATTGACCCACCGGATCTCCGCAGTACTTTGCCCCCTGCGCGAATGGTCGAAAATGTCGTAAACAGATTGGCATGGATAGTTTCGCGGAATTCTTCGTCCGAGGTGGAATGAGCTGGTTTCAGCAACATAGAACCGATGCAATTCACGATTCCTTGATATCCGCCACATTGCTCTGAGTTTTTCAGCAAAGCGTCCTCCAGACTTTGCGAAGCGGAGAAATTGACCTCGGTAAAGGGCTGATCTAGTTCAGCTGCCAGCGCTGCCAGTCTGTCATGGTCTCTGCCAAGCAGAAGTACTTGCTTCGCTTCGGCGACCAAATGTCTTGCCAGTGCGGAGCCGATTGATCCAGTGGCTCCAAGTATCGCGATGGTTGACATAGTTTGAGTAGGAGAAGGTAAAGGGATAGGGTCCAGGAGGATGAGCCTGGGAGACTCTATGAGACATGAACCGTCATCGACCAGCAAAGTTCACCGATAAGAATGCCGCGGATGCTCCAGGCGATGGTACGTGGCCAATTAGTGCTTACTAAGTGTCGTATCCGCTTTTCGTCATAACCCGCCAAAAGCGAATGATGGATCGGCATTTGCCAGAAAATGGTTGAAAACCAAGCGACGCCCAACAAAATCGTCGCAGCCAAGAAAACTGCGGAACTTCTGATTGAGGGATACCAAACCAGCAACAAGATCGCTGTGAAGACCTCGACAAGCATCGGTCCAGCCACGACCAGAGTCGTGAGGCGTTGATGCAATTTCGAGTACATCGGAAATAGCCCACTTCCAACGTGAGCCATCAGCGGGTAATGCACTATCTGTACAAACCAGATGATACCGACCATGATCAGAGTCGAGATCAAATGGAGATAGAGCAGAACCGTATCGCTCACAATAGGACTCTCCTCGATCACCGAGAGGTTGAAGCTGTGTGCTTGGTCGAACATGCTTGTGCTGAGCAACGTCCTGTCAGGCGGAGCCGATTTCGCGCGAATATCCGATATCCGAAGTCCAAAACTTGAGAGATCAGCGGCAAGCGACTCAAGGCAGTCAGCCGTTTAAAACCTACGACTTCGTAAAGGCGTCGAAAGACCTCGACCCCTACCAGCCATGTGCCGTCGGGAAGTCTGGCGTGCATTCTAGCCATGAGTTCTTGGTAGCTTTTCCCAATCTCATCAGCTTCGAATGAAGGGGCGTCGATATCCGTGAAACGAATCTTACTCCGCTTATCCCAACGGTGAAGCATAGAGATTTCACGCAAACACAGTGGACACCCTCCATCGTAAAAGACTTCTATTTCGTAGTTAGGAGTCGTTCGGTCTGGCATTGATACGATGCCCTCCTTTCTCAACTTTGTTGCTGCCCGACCCCGGCTTGCAATGTGTCAACAAACGTTACCATGTGTCGCAAGTTGTCGCAGAAAGCGGAATAGACCATCTCCTGCCGGATCTCTGTGCTCAGTGCTCGGCCCCCGACGACTACCGCTGCACCCACCTCTTCGGCAACACGATGGATCTCAGCATAGTCTTCCAAAAACTGAGCAGAAGATGCGAAAGATGAAATGCTCAACCACAATAATTTTGGTTCGTTATCGTGGAGTGCTTCAGCAAACGTAGTGCTCGGCAACTCCGTTCCTAGTGACGTAGCTTGCCAGCCCAACTCGCGCAGTACGACTTCAATCATGGCTGTCGGAAGTCGGTAGGGATCTGACTGCATGGTTCCTCCGATGGCTTGCGGAGCATCCACGCGAGGAGTAGGCATGGCGCTTCGAAGCTCATGCAGAGCTCTTGAGCCTATCTCGCAAGCTCTTCGTTCACGATAAATGGACACCTCGCCGCACTCCCAGCGGTCTCCAATCTCATGAAACGCCTCAGCTAACACGCGATCACAGATTTCGCAGACGGACTGCCCGGCCAAATAAAGATCCAACACGATCCGCCGACATTGCTCTTCATCTCCGGTGACTAATGCAGCACTTATTTGCTCCCGAGCCCTGGTGAGGACAATTTCACCACGCCCGGTGTTCGAAGGGAGGCCCAGCAATTCAGGGCGTACCAATTCTTGATCAGACCGCCGCAAAAACTGAAATACCTCGTCCAATGCCAGACGACGATGACCACCTGCCGTGCGAATCGTAGCCAACAATCCTTTATCGCACCATCGTTTGAGCGATGATTCGCTCACACCAATAGCTTGCGCCACTTGCTTGGGAGTTAAGAGTCTTGTCACAGATACCCCAGATTACCCGCTCTGAAGGGCCAAAAAAGCAAAAATGATCGATTGGAACGAATTATAGATTCTCACAGACTGGTTGTCTAGCCAGGAAACCGCTCATTTCGCAACAGGACAGCACCTATAAAAAGCAGAAGAAAAATCATTTTGAATGATTTGGATGATTTTCTGTTGACAACCGTTCCAACCCTCGGTATAAACACTAGAGAACGATTTGGACGAATTTCGCGAGACCCAGTCAGGGGCACGCAGTCAAACTTTATGACGCCTGCACCTCTGACGTCCCGCAACGCCTGTCCGGATGGTGGCCACCAGGACCCGCAATTTCATCAAATCGCTTCAAAGAACTATTGAACGAAACCTTGAAACCGAATTTTGAAAAGGAACCTACCATGTTGTATGCACTGAAACACTCTATCGTCTCGACAGTTGCCTGCTCTCTGTTGGTTGCACCGTCACTGGTGAATGCTGGTGAGCACTGCTCTCAAAGCACGGCCCAAGCAGGACATGTCCAAACTGTTGCTTATACGAAGGAAGCCAAAATGGACATCGTCGACACTGCTGTAAGTGCCGGATCGTTCACCAAGCTGGCCGCTGCATTACAAGCAGCTGGATTAGTTGAGACTCTAAAGGGTGAGGGGCCATTTACTGTCTTTGCGCCTACCGATGAGGCCTTCAGCAAACTACCTGCCGGAACGGTCGAATCGCTGCTGAAACCTGAGAGCAAAGAGAAGCTCACCGGCATCCTGACTTACCATGTAGTCCCTGGCAAAGTAATGGCCGCGGATGTAGTGAAACTTCAAAACGCTAAAACCGTCCAAGGCTCTGATGTTGATATCAAAGTTGAAGACGGCAAGGTGATGGTGGATGGTGCAAATGTCGTGAAAACCGACATCGAGTGCTCGAATGGCGTGATTCACGTCATCGACGCTGTGATCCTTCCGTAGTTTCAAACTAGCTCTCCGCTGTAAACCTAGAGGCGTCCACTTTCGAACAGAGAAGTGGGCGCCTCGATGTAATTCGAGAGCAATCGTTATGAACCCTACTATGGACTTTCCTACCATGGAAAAGTAGAGAAAGTAGAGTAGGTTCCGGCAATGCACTTCCTTTCACTCCATTGACTTCTCAAGAATTCCGAGTTACGGTTCGATTCATTATCCGAACGAATTACACCATTTGAGAACAATGAGGGTGAGGTGATTTCTCTACTTGTCACGCTTAGAACTGCCTGCCTTTTTCTTGCTCTACTGTCTCTAGTTGGGCTTTCCTCGGTGAACGGGTTCGCCGCACCGAAACCCAACGTCCTGTTTATCGCTATCGACGATCTGAATGATTGGGAGGGTTGCCTCGAAGGGCATCCTCAGGTGCAGACGCCGAACATCGATGCCCTGGCTTCGCGCGGCACGCTATTCACCAATGCCCATTGCCAGGCCCCGCTTTGTAATTCATCGCGGACGAGCCTGCTGCTTGGCTTGCGTCCCTCAACGACTGGCATCTATGGACTTGCCCCTTGGTATCGCAAAGTCCCTGCGCTGGCGGAGAAAGTCAGCTTACCCAACTATTTCCGGCAGCACGGATATCGCGCTTATTCAGCAGGAAAGGTTTACCATGGGAACTTTGGAAGATCGCCCGGCGTGGAATTCGACGAAATTGGTGCGCCCCCTTCCTTAGCTCCCTTTCCTCCGAAAAAGTTAGTCGATACCCCCTCACCCCATCCCCTCGTAGATTGGGGCCAATTTCCCCACCGTGACGAAGATAAAGGTGACTGGCAGGTCGCCAGTTGGGGTGTTGAGCAATTACAGCAACAACACGATCAACCTTTTTTCATGGCACTCGGTTTCTCATTGCCGCATGTGCCATGTTACGCCGCGGAAAAATGGCTTGCGCTTTATCCTGAGGACACACTTCAACTCCCAGAAGTTCGCCAGGACGACCGAGACGACACCCCTCGGTTCTCTTGGTACATGCACTGGCGCTTACCGGAACCACGCTTGAAGTTCCTGAAAGAAGCCGATCAATGGAAGAACCTGGTACGCTCCTATTTGGCCTGCATCAGTTTCGTCGATAGTCAGGTGGGCCGCGTGTTGACTGCCCTCGAAAAGAGTGGGCATGCCGACGACACGATCGTGGTGCTCTGGTCCGATCATGGCTGGCACCTCGGCGAAAAATTGATCACGGGAAAGAATTCGCTCTGGGACCGCTCGACCCGCGTGCCGTTGATCTTCGCAGGACCGGGGATCACGGAACATGCAGTGTGCAACCAGCCGGTCGAATTACTCGACATCTATCCAACGCTGCTCCAATTGTGCGATTTGTCAGCGAAGCAGGGACTGGAAGGCGTCAGCCTGGTCCCCCAGTTACAGGACGCCAACACAAAGCGCGAACGTCCTGCCATTACTACCCACAATCCCGACAACCACGGTGTTCGTACGGAGAAATGGCGATATATCGTCTACGCCGATGGGTCCGAGGAACTTTACGACATGGTCAAAGATCCCCATGAATGGGAAAACCTGACTGATCGCCCTGAACTCGAAGCGGTGAAGGCGGAACTTCGGGAATGGTTGCCCGAGCAGAGCGCACCACATGCACTGGGAAGCAAGCACCGCATTCTGGAATACCACAACGGCGAAGCCGTGTGGGAAGGAACGCCGATTGAACCGAAAGAGCCGGTGCCTGAGTTGTAGGCCAGAACGAGTGGAGCGAGTACCGGCATTGCGATACATTTCGCGCTGTCCTGCCGGAACTCGCAGAACTCGTTCCGGCCTACGCTTTGACCAAAAGGAAAGGCATTTTTCGCGGAATTCACCTTGCTTGACTAATAACTTGACTTATGCTTGACTTACAAGATGGCCTACCAACCGCAATTCACGATTACTTCGCCGCTACTCTCGCTGATCGAAGAGATCGCAGTTCTGCGCGAACGCGTTCAATCTGCGACAGTTGAACTGGCGTGGATCCCCGCATTGCAGAAGGATAGCCGCTCGCGAAATGTGCATGCTTCAACGGCCATCGAAGGGAATCCACTCACGCTCGAACAAGTACGTGCCTTGGAGGAAGGTCGCGAGCTGGAGGCTTCCGATCCTCGATCTGAGCGCGAGGTCCTCAATTATTTTGCCGGCCTCCGCTACGTGGAAAAACATGTGAGTAAAAAGACGCTCAAGCACGAGGATATTTTTGCCCTGCACCGTATTCTGGCAAAAGGGGTGATGGATCAGGGCGAGACGGGCTGCTACCGCAGTATCAGTGTGCAAGTCGGTGATTTTGTTCCCCCCGCATCAGGTGAAGTTTCGGGCTTGATGTTTGAACTTCTCGAATGGTGGAACAATGATTCACAAGAGCTTTCTCCCGTTATGAGTTCAGCAATCCTGCATTATCGTTTTGAGAGTATCCACCCCTTTGCAGATGGCAACGGACGTACGGGGCGAGCCCTGGCCTTGTGGGAACTCTATCGACGCGGTTTCGATACCCACCACATCTTCTCCGTAGACGAATATTACTGGGAAGATAGACCTCGCTATTATGCCGCTTTAAAAGAAGTCCGAAGGGAAGGAGAAGACCTCACCAACTGGCTCATATATTGTGCTGAGGGCTTACGGCACACACTCGATCGAGTGTGGCTAAGAATTCAGGCTTTCCAGCCTAGATCCGTGGATAAACTTGTCTTGCGTCCCAAGCAGGAACGATTGCTACAACTCTTGCAAGATCACGGCAGCATGACTCCTGCAGAAATCTGGGCCGCGCTCGAAGTTTCGCGTCAAGGGGCGATGGACCTGCTTAATCCATTGCTCGACGCTGGATTGGTCGAGAAAATTGGCGGCAAGAAGACGGGGCGTTATACTTTGTGCAAACTTTGAACCTTCACACATAGCAGTCGATGCCAAGCTACGAATTCACATATAATGCCACCCCGGAGCTTGCTCGACAGGCTGCTCTTCGATACATCTGGCGATGTGCCGGATGGTGGTTGATTTTTCTCGTCATCGCCGTCTTATTCTGTCTTATCTCGCTGCTAAACGGAGACCACAGTTGGTACGTCATCTTATTACTGACAGCTGCATCAATCAAGATTTGGGTATGGATCAGGAGTTATCTCAAGGCGGGCTCAACAGTCCAGGCTGTCGCAAATCCTAAAGTAACAGTATTTGTAGATGACGAGCATCTCGAGATGAAATACGCAGAGACTGACACCAAGGTAAACTGGAAGGCTCCCATAGAAATCTGGCGGTTCAAGGAGATTTGGCTGATTACCCACCTCGACACAAAGACCAGCACTTACATTCCCACCAATGTACTTCCGGACGATGTGCAACGGTTTATCGAAGCAAAAGTTGTTGAGAATGGTGGCAATATCTCCTAAGTATCAATAGTATTTTCACAGGCTAATTCGTGGTACCGCTTCAGCAAGAATTGTGAAATTATCATTCCTCACGCTACGAATTACACAACTATTAGCATGCTCGCTCGTGCTCCAGACGACGATTGTCGTTCTGCTCACGATCCGCGATTACTTTCCACCCAACTTTCACTCCGATTTCTTGAATGGACGATCCAGGTACTTCTTCGGTGCTTATCAGTGGGCGTTCTATGCTCATATACTCTCAGGCCCGTTTACGCTATTCGCTGGGCTAGTCCTACTTAGCGATTCCGTGCGACGACGATTCCCTGCATGGCATCGTCGACTGGGACGCGTCCAGGTGTTATGCGTGCTCTTACTGGTAACGCCTAGCGGATTGTGGATGGCTAGGTTCGCCGCCACGGGCGCAGTTGCCGGAGTCGGTTTTGCAATGTTGGCGATCGCGACGGCACTCTGTGCTGCAATGGGCTGGCGTAGAGCAGTACAAAGACGCTTCGACGAGCATCGCCAGTGGATGCTAAGGTGCTACGTACTCCTTTGTTCGGCTGTCGTGTTGAGGAAAATTGGCGGACTCTCAGAAATACTGGAGGTCGAAGGAACTTATCCAATTGCTGCCTGGATTAGCTGGTTGTTGCCTCTGATTGTACTTGAGTGTCTATGGCTCAGGAATCGTTTCTCCACCGTCAATCGTTAGCAGGGCCCGGAGGACTTCCTGGTCGACTTCCTGTTGGATCGAGCTAACGCGACCGTCGAGGAATGCAACGTTTATGGTCCCAGGGTGATTCGTAAGAGAATCCCGGACGAAAACTTTTTCTACGATCTCATCTACACTGGTGTCATTGGGCGACATCCAAGGGACTGCCAAATCAGAATTTACCTCAATCAGCATGATAGATTTCTCTGGGCCATCGGTAGCCTCTGACAATTCTCGAGGAGTAGAATCAGAAAACGCACAAAAGGAACCAACGACAGCAAGGTAATTAGTCAGTCCATCTGCTTCATCGGAACTGGGGCATTGATATACTTCCACGACCGTCTCCCTCGCTTTCGCGTTCGCTGGAGCATCCCATGGTTTGGTGAGATCAATACTCTCGTAGAGCTTTGATTGTTCCATATATGGTAGGATTAGCGTTCGCCAACTATGAAGGCGATTGCCATCTTCGTCCACAGTATATTCAGGAGGTAGAGTACCATTTTCAGACTCGTAATTGAGTATGGCAAGTGAGATCTGCTTCAGATTGTTCATGCAGGAATTGCGCCGAGCCGCTGGCCTTGCTGTTCGGACAGCCGGCAGAAGTAAAGCAACAAGGAGTACAATGATCGCGATTACTCCCAGAACCTCTAATAATGTGATCGCAATTCGAGATCGTTGCATGGTTTTCTCCAGAGGGGTCTTAGGAACGAGCTGTACAATCCTACCTGTGTAGGCAGGTCGAGCCTACTCCTAGCTGAGACGGAAATGCCGGAACTGCGCACGGCTTGTTCCGGCCTACGCGTTACTCAATCACCCCACCCCATCCAGATTCCGAGTCGCCCGGTACAACCCTACGGCCAGCAGCACCACCAACACGGCGATGATCGCCGTTAGCAAGGGGCCGTTGTTCAAGAGTCGCTTGACAAGTGGCTCACCCGGGGCGGGTGCTACCTCGGATTCAACTTCCGCACCAAGCGAGGCCGTGATAGGTGTGAATCCTTCGCGAAGCGAAGCGTTGAGCGCTGCCGTGTCGAAGTTGGGGGCATCCAGGGTCTCGCTGCCGTAGGCAAGGCGGTATTCCCTCTTCGACTCTGCGAGAAACACGGCTTCGTATGTATTGCCCCGTGCGGTGACATTCTTAACTTCCAGCGGTGGGCTATCGCGGTTTTCAATCACCAGCCGATATTCCTTTTCGCGATGCTCTGGAAAACCGATTGAGAGCGACTCACGTTTCAGGCTGCGGAAATCGAAGTGGGTGAGATTGGCCGAGCCGATTGGATGCCACGTCTCTTTCCCACCAGACTCTTGCTTCACTTCAACTCGGGCAGCCCGACTAAAATTGCGATTCGGGGTTTCTATATTCAACCGTGTGAGCGGCTCTCGGTGTGATTTCAGGTAGACGTGTGTTTGATGAGTCTCGGTGTCCTGCTCGGTTCGATCAATTGTGAGCGCGTAGTCCACTTTCTTGTCTCGCACCGTGTCGAGCTGCATTTCGTCGTGCCAGAACTCGATGCGGTCGATGCGAAATGGCTGGCGCTTGATCGTCTGCCGCTCGGTGCGACTGGTCTCTTCGTCGTCCTGCAAGTTGCGAGTCAGTTCTAAGAGTTGCGACTGTTGCTCTTGGGTAACATCCGCAATGGTAATGCGATACCAGGACTGCTTGTTTTCTTTATTTGAGGGCAACTCGAGTGAGAGGTTCTTCACATCCATGAACTGGGAATAGTCAAAAACCAGACCGTCCTCGACAAGCAGATTCCAGCTCTCACCATACGCAGATGATTCGATTCGCACTTGATGCTCAAAGTTACGCAGGGGTGTGATGAGACGAATTCCCTGAGGTTGCTCGGGATGCTTCTCAAGGTCAACACGGACGGTAATCTCCAGGCCGCCATCTTCAAGCGGATTTAGCGAAATGTCTTTGGCAGTCCAAAACTGCTTGACATTGCGACCTACTTTGGTTGATTGCTTTCGAATCACAAAAGCCACTTCATCGTCGGTGACAGCAAGAATTCGCAAATCGGGATAGCTCCGTCGGGTGGAGTCGTAGATGGCACTATCGAATGGCACCGCGACTAGCTCTTCACTTTCTTGAGGCGCAATCTCCACTGGTTTAGCAAAATGCAGTTGGTTCTGCGCCAAGGTCGAAGTGGCTGTCAGCAAGCCAAGGCAACTGGTCAATACAAATCGTTTCATGCTTCCTCCTCTCCGGCATCACCTTCCTTAGTGTCGGCAATCGCGAAATCCTCACGATACTTGAGATACACAAACGAACCCGCCATTAACAACACACCCAGCACTCCAAATGCTACGATTCGCCAGAATTGGTCGAGCCTTGCCAGATCGACGAAGAAGACTTTCAGCGACACGATAGTAAAAAGCAAGAGCCCTAGATAACGTAGGGCAACAATATTCTTGCCGATGCCACGCAAGATCAGCGCCAATGCAAACACGGCCCAGAGGATTGACACACCGCCGGCCCGTAGTCCTTCGTAATGGTGGTAAAGATAACTATTCACTTCAAGGGTGAGATAGACAAACAGCATCGCCAGACTGGCGAAACCAAGCACGCTACGAATCTGATCGCCAGTTCCGCGTTTCGCCATCAGTGCGTAGGCACCGCCAAGGAAGCCAATAATTGCTCCAAAGTCGATCAGCCGCATCAGGGCATCGCGGAAGGAATACGGTTGCATGTAGAGCATCCGCTCGTTCACCCCCCATGAGGGAAGATCGAACAAGACAAGTTTTGATACGAGTCCCACCACGGCCAGGCCCAATAGTGCGAGCAAGACAACATGCTCTCGGCGTGAGTATTCATAAAGCAAGAAGCCGCACAACCCGATCCAGAGAATGGTAAGAATCGGCAGCCGCGCGGGGGTGTAGAAATGTCCCATCGTGCGGTTGAGTTCTAAGTGCAAGTACAGAAATGCCATCGAGAACGCAGCAAATACCAGCATGCGAAGAGTGGTCGATCCACCAAGCCAAGGCTCCACGTCGTTCTCGGAAGTGACAACCGTCGCATTGGACGGAGGGGGCTCTTTCTCCAGAATGCGGTAAGCCAGACCAAACGAAGCGATCGGAATTCCAAAGGCGATCACTCGCTCAACGAGAGCGCGCAGGTAGTCGGAGAGCGGAAGATCGGCTGTCGAAGCGACTCCGCCACTGAATTGACGACCGAGATCGTAGAAACAGAACCGAGCTAGTACTACGGCAAACAGAATCAATGCAACCTGGCGGACAAAGTTACTGCTGAGTTTTTGCGCTACCCACATCAGTACAACCGCCTGTATTGCCCAACTGGCAGTAATCCACTCGCGCGACAGCACCAGTGGCATTGTGATCGCCAGGAAGAACGTCGCCAGTCCAATCATCGTGACCAGCAACTCGCGATCAACCAACTTGCGGCGGAGAAAGTAGTAGATGTGGATCGTGTAGAACGCAGTCAGGCCGAGCGACAAAGCGGCGATCCACTTACGACCGTAGACTTCGTCGATCAGTCGATATCCTACCGCAAAGAACACGCCCGCATTGACAAACATGGCAATCAAATCGAGCAGATTCGACTTGGTATGCCGCACGATTTTGTACATCACGGTCATTGCCGAAAACAACACAAAGAAAGCGATCATGAAGGGAAACACTTCCCAGAAATGGGTTGCGTCGTATTTCTGCATCGCGGCAAAGAACAAGGCGTACGTGGCGAAGAAGCTGAGATAATTCACCAGCGGCCAGTTCTTCCAGTAACAGATGCCCAGCACGCCGATTCCCAGCACGAGCATGTAGCCGAACAGGCCAGGGAAGTTCACTACACCTGTCGAGAGCATCACCGGCGTGAGATAGCCGCCGATGATACCCAGCACGGCCACGAGCATCGAATCAAAGCGGACCGCGATTCCGCCGGCGAGTACGGTCACTAACCCCATAAGTACAAACGCGGGCGTGGCGGATATCAAGTGAAACAGATTCGAAGCGGCGAACACGCTGAAATAAAGCGTCGCCAAACCGGCTCCCAAGAGGCCTTGCCCTAGCACATGGTATTTCTTTCCCAGGATGCGAGTACCAGCAATCAATAGTACCAAGCCCGTGATCACCGAAAGGGCCACCCGGGCTTGCGGACCGAGCAGTCCTCGATCGATGGAGTATTTTAGAAAGAATCCAATTCCCATCACTAACACCAGCACACCGATTCGTAGCAGCCACTGGCTGGCGACGGCGTACTCCATCGACACCCCTGCCGGGACATGCTCTTCGCCGACGATGATCCAGTTCCAGATTTTCTGCAGCGTTTCCTTGGCGGCGATTTCAAACTTGCTCGGCTCTCTGGGCTCAACCGGTTCGCGCACTGGTTGGGGAACTCGCATTTTGGGTGGAGGTTCCTTAAAGAACGCTGCCGGCTGCATGGCTTTCTCTTCCTCGATAATCGACATCACCGGTTCGAGCGGCTCGCTCGGCGCCGGCACCTCCGATTCAACGGGCTTTGGCTCGGCTGGCGAGGGAGGCGTCTGAGCCGACTCCGATGTCGGCGGCGGCGCGACACCCTTGCGAAGTTCGGCGACCTGACTGCCGATCTTGTTCAAATCGATCCGCAACGAGCGAAAGCGGTCGGCCTGATCTCGCTCGATCCGCTTGACGATCACATACGTTGCAATCGGCGCGAGAAACACCACGGCCAGCGCCGCAAGGGCAAGCAGCATGAAGAAGAGTTCTTCCATAGCTAAATCTCTCGCGAGACTCCAACGAGTGAAGAGCACAAATCGAGAAGAGCGTTCATCCCTCGATTATCACCTGCCGGGGGAGAAACTCCAAGCGAGAAAATGGTGCGAACCTACAACTGCAATACCTTGTCCCCCTTGCACGTACGTCTAATACTCCTATCAGAGCTGGATTCCAGCAAGAGGTGACCCATGTGCCACGCATCGAACGAAAAACGATTCAGCGACGAACTCTCCTTTCGAGCCAAATTCTCGCGAACCAATGAGCAAGCGTCGCCGCGGCTACCCATCTGAAACGCGGGTCCAGGCTGGCGTGCGCGTCGTCCACGGCGAAAAACTCCTCGAAGAAAAACTCGGCCGCAACGACCTCTGTCCTTGCAATAGCGGCTTGCGCCTCAAACGCTGCTGTCTGAAATCAGGGCGCTTTTGACGGCGTGAATCGCGACGAGTACTTTTAAGGAGAAATGAGATCGAGCCGTTTCCCCCGCGTCGTTTGACGCGAGGGGACGGCTGAATTCTTTCGATTACACTTTAATCAGTTAGACTATATCTACCATCATATCTGGGAAAGCTTTCGTCAAATGAGCGTTCCAATAAAAGCAGTTCAATAAAAACGCTTCCAGACAGTCGCGAACCTCATCGGGATCCGTAGATATGAATCAAGCGTTAACGAGGTGACCGACAGCACACCTAGGAGAGTACTTGCACTGCGAACTAAGCCCTTGTTAATGCTCCAATGAATTCGCAAATTGTAGGTTTTGAAACGCAATTTCGACATGAAACCGCTTGCAGCTGCAAGTTCGCGCTGTTAGGCTCACCTTAAGGGGCGGAAATAGAGCTCTCAACTAAACTTTTCCCGTAGCTTGACCGTCTGTTCTAATTCTTATTTCACCGTTTCTTTATTGAAGGAGTGTCTCATGAGATGGCAACTAACTCTGCTGTGCGTATTAGCCACGGCAACCCCTGCGTCCGCGCTCACGATGTCGTTTGACTTCGGCAACAACGCCCGGCTAACAAACCTGCCCGGCTGGAACGACGTTTTCCACGCCAGCGGCTCTCCGACGGATACGCTTTTTGTCGTGAACGATAGTAACGGCAATCCTGTTCCTGGCGTTACTTTAGTAGAGACTGATCCGTTCTATATCGTAGGTCAACCTTCGCAAGGTGGCTCTGAGAGCCCCTCGGGCGCAGCGGCTGGTTTTCCCGTCGACGCGACGGACGACTATTACTTCGGTCACACCGGTGCCTTCGGCGGGGGCGACGACAACCCGACCGGTGGCTTCAAGCTCACCGGGCTGAATCAGAGCCTCGCCTATGACTTCACCTTCTTTTCCTCGCGCACCGGCGTGAATGACAACCGCGAGACCGCCTTTAGCGTTACAGGAGCCAATAATGGCAGCGGCGTAACCGCGACTTCGAACAACAATTCGGAAGTTCTTCCGATCAATGGCATCATGCCCGACACCAACGGTGAAATCTCAATCGTAGTGTCGGCTGGAGCAAATAACGACAACGGCAATGGCTTCTACTACATCAACTTGATGCAAGTCTCTGCCATCCCGGAACCAGCGACTGGCCTGCTGCTCGCCCTGGCAGGTGGTTTCGCGGCGTTCGGTCGTCGCCATCGCTAGAAAGACTTCTCGCACCCCAGCTCACCTGGGGTGCGAGCGTTTTCACTTCAAGTGTCTCCACGCCTGTTGCAGTTCGATCTGGAAAGGGAGCGGTTCAATGAATCTTAACATATGTCGGGGTGCGCTCGTCGTGCTCGTCCTCATGGCGGGGTCGGCAAAAGCTCAGCCACTCAACATCATTTTTTACGGCAACAGTTTTACCTTTGGGGCTGGCAGCTCTCGGTCGGTGGACGCTATCGTCCGCGACCTTGCCACCATCGCTGGGCACGATCGTCCCTTCACGATCAGTGCGGCGGTCTCCGGACAAGATTTAGAGTGGCATGTAGGGAACAACACGAACCGGATCACCACATCGATAGCTCCGGGGAATAACTGGGACTTCATCGTCATGCAGGAGCACTCGACGAAGCTCACGAGGGCGTACGATGGTCAGCCATTGTTCCCGGCGAGCATCGAAGAGTCGAAAACGACTGCAGTGCAGCTCCACAATATCGCCAAACAGCACAGCCCCGATGTTCGGCCTGTCCTTTATGAGACGTGGGCTCGCGGCACTGGCCACGCATTTTTCACCGGCGCCACCCCCCTCTTTACCGGTCCTGACGAGATGCAGGAGGAAATCCGCGCCGGGTACGACATGCTGCACGAGGCGCTCGACGACGCGGCCGGCGATGATGTTACTCTACTGGCCCCGGTCGGAGATGCCTGGCAAGAAACCAACTTCGACAATCTGCACTCGGGCGATTTGTGGCATGCTCAAAATCGAGGAACCTTGCTCGCTGCACTTGTGATCTACGGCACGATTTACGGCGACTACAATACTAGCGACCTCGATCTGACGGATCGCAATTTGCTGGAATCGCTAAATCTGACCGTTGCCGACGGTACCTTCCTCACCGCCGCCGCCGATGCTACGCTCCGTGCCGAAAATGTTCCGGAGCCTTGCGCCGCAACCGTCACGATAGGAATTATGCTCCTTAGCGCCTCCTCTTGTCGAGCGAATATTCTACGGCACCGATGAGCACCTTATCGCTTGTAGGTTGCTTTTAGCAATAATGCCCCATTAAAGCATGTCTTGCTGGGGCATTTTCTGCTGGCTCTGGCAAGCCATGGACGTTGAGGTTTGCATCATCGACGAACACCTGTTGGCTTGCCGGACCACCGAAACTTGGAAAGGTTTAAAGGACGTGAGCAGCATTGCCCAATTGGGAACGTTCCGGCTCGCTGCGCTTGCCTAAAGAATCGTATCCAACTCATCCACGAGCGATTCGAAACGCTTCAGAGCAGTATTAACCGGAGCGGGCTTTTCCATATCGACGCCGGCGTCGCGCAAGAGGTCGAGGGGGAACTTGGAGCGGCCCCCTTTGAGGAAGGATAGGTAGTCATCCAGTTCCTGGGAGCCTCCTTTGAGGACCCGTTCGCTCAGGGCGATGGCGGCTGAGAGACCGGTTGCGTATTTGTAGACATAGAACGCTCGGTAGAAGTGTGGGATCCGTAGACATTCGAGTTGCAGTTGGGGGTCGATTACAAAGTCGGGACCGAAGTACACCTCCAGCAATTTGGTGTACTCGCTCTTGAGGCAATCGATCGTGAGCGGTTCGCCACTTTCGGCCAAGGCGTGGATGATCTTCTCGAACTCGGCGAACATTGTCTGGCGAATGATCGTGCCGCGGATGGCGTCGATGTCGCGATTGATGAGGTAGGCTCGTTCTTCGGTGCTGCCAGCTTGGTCCATCAGGTGGCGACTCAGGAGTTGCTCGTTGAATGTGCTGGCCACCTCAGCGACGAATATTGTGTAGTCGTAATATTGAAACGGCTGATGCTTGGAAGAGTAGTAGCTGTGCATCGAATGCCCTGCCTCATGCGTCAGTGTGAACACATGGTCCAGCACAGCGGGTTGGTAGTTCATCATGATGTAGGGCGAACCGTCGAAGGTGCCGCAACTGAATGCCCCGCTCTGTTTGCCGCGATTTGGGTAGCGATCGCACCAGCGATCGGTTGTCAATCCACGATCAAGGGTGCAGACATAATCGCTGCCCAAAGGTTCAAGTGAATCAACCACTGTCTTGACAGCTTGCTTCCAGGTACGCTTCTGGTCGAGATCGCTAAGAATTGGCACATAGGTGTCGTAGTGATGAATATCCTTGAGCTTCATCTTGCGACGGCGGAGATCGTAATAGCGATACAGAGCAGGCAGCTTGCTTCGAACTGCAGCGATGAGATTGTCGTAAACGCTCATTGGGACTTTGTCATGAAACAAGGCCGACTCGATGGCACTCTTGTATCCACGGGCCTTGGCGTAATAGACATCGCGTTCGACGGAGCCACTCAAGGTAGCAGCCAAGACGTTCTCGTGGTTAGCAAACACCTCGTAGAATTGGTGAAACGCCGTCGAGCGAACGGTGCGCTTCGGCGAGTGTAGGAGTGCCGAAAACGAAGATTGCGACAACTCGATCGTCTCTCCTTTATCGTTTTCGATCATGCCGAACTTGAAGTCGGCATCGGTCAATTGACGGAAGGCGTGATTGGCCGTGTCTGACATCTGGCTCTGCATGGCCAGAAGTTTCTCCTCGGAGTTGGAGAGTGTGTGAGGTCGGTAACGGACGATTTTCTCAAGCAGCAACCGATAGGGCGCGAGCGATTTTTCCTGGAGGAACTTGGATAGTTTCTTGGCAGGAATCGCCATGATCTCCGGGCGAATAAAGCTGGCCGCCTGTCCGGCTTCGCTCGCAGCATGTTGGTAGCGACCGATCATCCGTTGATAATCGCTGTTGGCCGTGTCCTCTGTGGTTTTAAGAAAAGCATAGCTGCCGATCCGCTCAGCTCGACGATCGAACTTGTTGTCGAAGTCCAAACACTTGGCAAGTTGATCGGCACTTTTGCCCAGAGTCCCTTCAAAAGCGGCATAGCGTTTGATCTGCTTTTCCCAGGCAAGAAAGTCCTTTTCCCAGGCTGAGTCGTTTGGGTAGAGCGATGTGAGGTCCCAAGTGTCAGCAGACTTGACTCTGCTGCGCGGCGGGAGGGTGGAAGTCTTGGGTTTTTTCTTAGTTGTAGGCATATTCTACTCCATTTTTGAAAACGCAGAGTTCGCGGAGGCGCAGAGGGAAGAAAGATCAAGTAGCTTCTTCGCTAAGTTTGTTGACGACTCGACTCACGCCATCAACCAATTTGGGGACATTGAAATTGATGATGATTCCAAGGTGTACATCCATCAGGCGAAGATACGTTAGCAGTTTTTGTTTGTCGATCGGATGAATTTCTGATTTTGATTTGTTGTCCACTATCACTTTCCCCTCAACGATCACGTCAAGCCGCAATGGTGATTCGAGTAAGACAGCCTTGTACTTTATTGGTACCTGAATTTGTCGCCTGAATCGGAGACCCGCTCGAGCAAGTTCGAAACATATAGCCTCTTCATAGACAGATTCCAACAAACCAGGTCCTAGTTGACGATGGACCTCGATAGCGCAACCAATTATCTTGCTCGAAATATCGTTCTCATGCACCTCTTCTTCCTCTCTGCTTTAAGAACTCTGCGCCTCAGCGATCTCTGCGTTAAAAACACCTTGAATTACCAGCGCAGGGCCATGGTGCCCCAGGTGAGGCCGCCGCCGAAGCCGCACATGAGGAGATTCTGGCCGCGATGGATGCTGCCCGCGCGGTAGGTCTCATCGAGAGCGATGGGAATGCTTCCCGCCGACGTATTGCCGTAGCGATCGAGATGCATGACGACTCGCTCTCGGTCAATTTCTAGGGCTTCGGCAGCCGCATCAAGGATGCGAACATTGGCTTGGTGAAAGAGCCACCAATCAATATCGCTCAGTTGGAGTCCTGCCGCATCGACGATCTGCCGCGAGCTTTCGTCGACCAGTCGCACGGCCCACTTGAAGATAGGGCGACCATCCATTGTGACAAACCAATCCCGGTCACTGATGTGCGCCGGGTCGAAAGGCTTGGTAGCGCCTCCTGAATTACGACACAAGAGATCGGCGCCCGATCCATCCGAACCCAGCGTGTAGCAGAGTGCCCCCTGTTCTGGAGAACCGGGCCCCAATAACACCGCACCGGCACCGTCGCCAAAGAGCGGGTAGGTTTTCTTATCTGTCGGATCAAGCACGCGCGAGTTGGCATCGGCTCCAATCACAAGCACCCGCTGGCACGAACCCGTAGCGATGAATTGCATCCCTGTCGCTAATGCATAAACAAAGCCCGTGCAGGCCGCTGCCAGATCCATCGCCCCGCAATTCAAACCTAAAGCGTCTTGCACCATCGGCGCAGTTGCCGGAAACAAGCGATCAGGAGTAAAGGTCGCCAACAGCAGAAGATCAACATCGGCTGCATTCAAGTTGGCCGATTCGAGACATCTTTTGGCGGCCTCGGTGGCCATGTGACTGGTAGACATCCCTTTTGGCACATGCCGCCGTTCGCGGATACCAGTCCGCTGGATAATCCACTCGGCATCGCAACCCAACGAGATCAAGTCTTCGTTGGTGACAACATTATCAGGAACAAAACTCCCGGTCCCCACGATCTGCACTCCCATGAGTTTGCTCAGGGGTGTTTTTCGGAGCCGGGCAACGGGTTCGCTCATCAAGGCAGCCTTATAGGGATCGGCCGACGGATTCAACCCGGGGCCGCTCAATGTCTATTCGGGGAAAGATGAATCTTAGCAGATTCGCATCTTTCCCACAGCGCCTCCATCCTACTAGTAAAATCAGCCGGGGAGGTCACAGAGAATCAGGCAACAGATGGAGCGGTTGCCCAGATTGCCTACGGAAAACCGAAAAGTGCCTCCGATCAAGGGTGAAAACTGCACTGATTCCTTCACGATTTGCTAAGTGCAAGAGTGCGGCATCAGCTAAATCAAGCTGCTGATCCCGATAGGTTTGAAAGATATCACGCACCTCCTTTAGATCACCATCACGAAGCGAAAGGAGCAACAGGTCTCCATCAATAATTGATTGCAGAAGGTCGTCTCTTTGAGCAGGATGATGACGCAACATGTAAGCCGCTTCTGTCACAACAGGCCAACATGTATATGTCTTTCCAACCGGAAGCTTTCCCAGCTGATCGATACACGCACTGTGATGTAAATCATCCGAGCTATAGATTGAAATCAACGGACCTGTATCGATGAGCACGGGTTCATTGAGCATCGGAATTCTTTCCGAAACCGTCTAGATAATCAGGATTTGTACTCCAATCGGCAGGCTCACCTGAAATAGAACCAATTAGACCACGTCTCTGCAATGCCTCAAGAATCGACTGCGTTTTGGCATTACCATTCGAATGGACAACTTGGCGATGCTCCAATTCACTGATCAGCTCACCACGCTGTTCATCGGTAAGTTGATCGAAACGTTTGATGATTTCATCGATAGGATCATGTGACATAGTAGAAGCTCCTGATTTCTCAATTCTAACCTCTCCGAGTTGCTCTATCCAGGCCGATAGGACACTAGATGCCCCTTGCTTCAAGCTTCAGGCCGCACGTCGAGCGTGGCGGTAAAGAATAGCGTTCCCCTCTTTGCCAACCATGCGGATGCCGCCGGTTTCGCGCAGGCAGTAAGCGATCCGCTGGGCGTCAGCTCGGGAGATCTGCATCTCCTTAGCTAAGTGCCCCGTATGAAAAGTCGTTGGCAAGCTTCTGGGCAACATGCGGCGGAGGTCAGCAAGTGAGCGAAATTTTCTTGTTTCGACGATTCCAACGAGCAGCTGATCGGCGATCTGAAAGTCCTTCTCACGTCGGCGACGCCGACGACCATGGCCGGGGTAGCGGTACTCCTCGATTTCGACCAAGGCGACTTCTAACGTGAGTCGCTTGTGAGGAAACACGCGTGTGAAATAGACCAACTCTTCGAAAAGATCCAAGAGTTTGCCGCGTTTGGGACTAAGACGGCGACTCACCTCGGGGCCGTTCTTCTTTGCCAGACTTACGAGCTTTTTGGTAGCGATGATCGGTTTCACAACCGTCACCCGATGCTCGACCAAGAGCGCTGCGATCTTGTCTCGAATTGCGGCCAACGAACCATGCTGGATTTCAATCAACCGGCCCCGACAAATCGCATCGATTCGATACCCCGCGCAAGCTACCTCCTGCAGGCTGGTATCCCCCGCATAGTATTCCTTCAATTGGCGATGAAGAGATGTTTCCATGGAATGAATCGGGAATGCGGAGTGCGGAGTGAAATCTCATTCTGCAATCCGAATTCCCATTTCCGCAGTCAGTTGATTCCAAAGTCTTTAACAGTAAACAACGTCGTCAGTTCGTAGCCACGCTCGGCGAACGCTTCGCGGCCTCCTTCTAAGCGGTCGATGATGGCGAGCACCCGTTCGACCTTCAGACCGACTGCTTCACAATGTTCGATAGCCTTCAGTGACGAGCCACCCGTGGTGACAACATCCTCGACGATTACGAGTTGTTCGCCTGACTCATAGGGTCCTTCGACGTGCTTGCCGAGGCCATGGCCTTTGGGTTCCTTGCGGACCATCACGCCGCGCAACGGGATATCTCGAGTACCGGCCAGGGTAAGAATCGCAGCCGTGATAGGATCGGCGCCAATGGCCATGCCTCCCACGAGCTGCGGCAGATCTGCTTGAAGCAGTTCGAGCATCCCCGCACCAATGAGCTTGACCCCTTGCGAATCGAGTGTCACTTGTCGGCAGTCGAGATAGTAGGTAGCTTTTTTTCCCGAGGCGAGCGTAAAGTCGCCAAACTTGAGGGCTTGCTGGCGAATAAGATCGTGGAGTGCTTGGCGGTCGTACATGGGCTTGTCCAGAAGGGAGTACTACAGGCGACAAACCGCATAGTAACCCGAAGCTCGGGCGAGGAAAATGCCTGAAGTGGTTCCCTCGCTTCCGCTTCAGGCTATTGCAAAAAATCTAGTGCTTCCTAACGACGGATAATCACTTGCGAGCCGAGTGAGAGAATGTCGTACACATCATGGACATCGGCATTCTTGAGCTGAATGACGCGACCAGCGGTATCCGCAGAACCAGCTGCCGGAGTGGTTCCACGGAGGATAGCCACCTGATTGACACCGGGCTCCGAGCTCTTGAGCAAAATACTCTTATCTTCCGTCGCAGTGCTGCTCGCCGCGCCGGTGATACCGACATCGCCCGGTGTGAGCAACTTTTGATCTACCACCCAGTAACCGGCTTCAACAGAAGTCGACGGGGCGAAATCCAGCGGGAACTTTCCCGCGTAACGGCGATCCAACATCAAGACCAGCGTTTGGCTGCTTAGATCGATCTTTGCCGTGAAGGGACCGCGGATTACCTTTAGTTGCTGTCCGGGTTGCAATTTCTCTGGATCGGCGATGCCGTTGATTTTCGCCAACAGTTGCCAAGGGACATTGAACTTTTGGGCGATGTCTTCCAGCTGCTCACCTGCCTGTACGAGATAGGGAGACTCGAGACGATGTTCGGTCGAGTAGATCACACTCCCGGCAAGTTGGCTCAGAAGTTCCTGTACCTCAGCCGCTTCACTCTCCGAAAGGGAGGGGTCGCCATACCAATCCGAAAGCAGCAACAATGCCTGCGAGAGTTCGCCCCGGTCGAGGGCCGCTTGAACGTTCAACCGCGCAGTCGAAAAAAGAGACGCTTGATTTTCTGCTGCTGCTCCTGTCGCAGGAAATGATTCGGTGGGAGTAACGGGAGACTGTGTCGCAAAGTCTGGAGCAACCTTCGAATCGACGGTCTCTGCTGGTGCTGAACTTAGTTTCTCAGACGGTGCCTGCGCTGCGGATTGAGAGGCAGAAGCTTGTGTTTGAGAAGGTTGTGTATTCGTCTCGACCGTATCATAGCGATTCTCAGCAGATGGCAGTGCCGGAAGTGGCGGCAAGGGGGGCGTCGCGGTGGCGTTGGTGTCGGTCTCTGTCTGTGGCTCGGCTTGTGCGGATTTCACTTCTTGATTGGCGGCAGGCTCATCAAACTCTGGGAGAGCTGCATTCGGATCAAAGGCTGGCGGAGGTTCACTCTGAGTACTCGCGTTGAAAGGAGGAGCTGATTCGAAGCTGGGGGAAGCACCATAAGCTGGCGCAGTCGTAGTCGGTACAGGCGCAGCTGCAGACTGATCTACGATTTGCGGTTCGAATTGTGCCAAACCGCCGCCATCCATGCCACCTACTTCAACATCGTCAGAGAGATTCCACTCTAGGGCAGCCTCGGGGATAACAGGTTCGGTTTCATTGATCTTCATGTACAGAAAGAGACCAACGATGGCCAAAAAACCAACAGTAATAAGTGGGCGAAGCGAATTCACGGCTTGTTCTCCATAACAAGCGGTTGGGATGGCAAACGATCATCTGGATCACGGCTCGATGTAAGGAACTAGCTCTCACACTCGACAAGACCCAGAAGGCGCGAGAATGATAGGCAAACTGAGTTGGCTCGGCTATATCAGTCTTGACTATTACCCCACTCCTGGAAAAAAAGGAAAAATAATGTGCTAGCATCGAGATTGCTCGACAACGCCATTCGCTGGCAGAAGCTGCTGCAAAGGACATTCATCGCACAACGGCGCTTTGCGGCAATGTGCTTTCCCAAGCTGTACCATCAGAGCATGAAACTCGTTGTAGATAGCTGTATCTACAGGCAATTCTTCTGCCAGATGCTGCTGAAGTGCATCATAAGATGTGCCATAGGGAACCCAACCATGGCGGGCGAATATCCGAAGTGTATAAGCATCGACTACCAGCGCAGGTTGGCCGACGGCATAGAGCAAGATTGAGTCGGCCGTCTCGGGGCCGATGCCATGCACAGAAAGCAACCGCTCTCGCAATTGACGCAGAGGAACCTCCTGCATCGCGACAATCTCTCCGCCGAATTCGTCGACGAAAAACTGTACTAATGCTCTCAACCGCTTGGCTTTGTTCCGAAAGTATCCTGCCGGGCGTATTAACTCTTGGAGTTTTTCCAGCTCCAATGCCAGCAATTCCTGCGGCGCCAAGACGGCGGCAGACTTGAGATTCTCAATGGCCCGTTCGACATTCTTCCAGTTTGTGTTTTGCACAAGTACCGCCCCGACCATTACTTCAAAGGGCGAATCTGCGGGCCACCATTGCTGGGGACCCCATGCTTGAATGACCCGGTCGTACACTTGTTTAGCGATCGTGGACATAGTTTGAAATACATCTGCAAATGCTAGCAAATTAAACTCGATGATACTCAATCTGAGACTTACTCACTCCAGGTTTGTCAATACTGAATTCGGGGGAACTTGGCCAACTAAATTTTTCCCTTTGAGATGGTTGCAGTCGACAACTATAATCAAGGAATCATTCGACAGTCATTCATCCTTTTACCAGGTGAGTATAAACGTGTTATCCGTTCGACCAAAAGTTGCTGAGCTCGTTTGCCAACTCTATGGCAGATCGCTGCATCCCGAACTATTCGACATCCATCAAACGCAGTGTTACGAGCGGGGTCAATACAAGGCAACGGTTAGAATCACCAGCACCGGCCACTTGGTCACCTGGCAAATTGGCGATCTCTTGCTTACGGAGGTCACGACATCTGCCCATGCAGAACTTCCGCAGAAGCGAAGGTTGATGTCGAACCGCATCCGCGCATCCCGGGAAGATTACCTGCAATGCAATGGCGGTATACGCTACGATTTAGCTTTTTCGCTTGAGGCCACCAACGCCGAAAAAATGCGGCACTACCAAAACGAGTTGTCCCTTCAATCCACTCGTCAAGGAATCCTCCAGCGCTTCGAGGCCAGCGGGCGATTTGAGGCCGGGGCGCTCAGCTACGTTAATGTCGAGGCCCGCGACAAACTCTTCCGCGTTCAGGCGTTTCATACGTTTCCTGACGATGCCGCAGTGGTCCGGATTCAGTCGAAATTTCAACTTCCGTAAACTGGATCACATGTCGCAGAGAGCGCCATGGCGGGCGGCTTAGCGGGTTACCCGGAGGCAGGTGTGCCTCCGGCTAAGGATTCATTTCATCCGCCAGTGATTTCCGCTACAAATCGTTGCAGCGATTCGGTAACTGCACCGGGGTTCTCTAGCGTAGTCATGTGTCCAGACTCGGGGATCTCCACGAATTGCACATGGGGAAGCAATTCGGCCATGCCTCGCATTTCGGCAGGAGGACTAATCACATCCTCTGAGCCGACGATGATCAATGCAGGTAGCGTAATCTTGGCGAGTTCGCCCGTGACATCCTCACGTGCGGCCATCCCCCGCAGGGCTGCGGCAACTGCCGCCGGTTCACAAGACCGCATCATCTGCGTCACTTGGCTAACAACTTCAGGACGTTGGGTGAGCGTTACTTTGCTCAACAACTTAGGGAGCATTGACTCGATAAGTGAATTTAGGCCCGATTCCATTACAGCTTCTGCCGTTTTGATTCTGCCTTCGCGAGCTTCATTGCTATCAGCCACCGCGCGTGTATCGCAAAGTACGACTGCCCGGACGCGTTTGGGATAGCGGAGAGCGAACTGCCACAGAACGTAGCCTCCCATTGAAAATCCGCAGAGAATCACTGGCTCTTTCAAACCGATCTTATCCAGCAATGCGGCGACATCCTCTGCATATTGGTGCATTTCGACTCCATTCTCAGCATCTTCAAGCGTGAGAGTGGATTGGCCGAAGCCACGTAAGTCCGGTGCAATGATGCGACATTCTTTACTTAACTCGGCAATCTGCGGAGTCCACATCGAGTGATCCAGCGGAAAACCGTGCAATAAGACCACGGGTTGCCCGCTGCCAGCGTCGGTATAGTTGATTTGGATCGAGTCGAGCTGAACAGATTTTATCACGGTTGCCCCTTGTCTTGTAATTTGCTTTCTGCGAGTGCCTTTTCAAACGTTGTCAGTTGCCGCCGCATCACCTGAACCTGAGGGTGCTTCTCAACGGCCTGGCGCTGATACTTGATCGCACTACCCAGATCACCGGCGGCATAATAGCAGCGACCCAACGTATCCAAATAGCTGGGACTATCAGGCGACAACTCCAATGACCGGTGAGAATAGCGAACTGCCTTAGAGAAGTCCCCTTCGGTGTTGCTTACCAGCCAAGCCCAATGGTTGTACCAGAGTGCTTCGTCGGGGTATTTCTCAATGAGTTGATCGACATCATTGGCTGCCTGACGAATACGCTCTTTTACCTTGGCACGGTAGGCCTCGTCCTGATTTGGCAAGCGATACATGGCGATCAAGATATCGGGGTCTTGCATGTCGGTCTGATAGGCATAGGCCAAATCGAGATGCTTTCGTTCGGCGGCATGGTCGCCTTTCTTGTTCAGATCGCAAGCAGTGAAAAACTCTCGGCTCTTGCGCAGATCGCTCATCAAATAACGCAACTCGTTGTCGTGCATGACGCGCTGCTTGAGCTGAGGGTCCGCATCGACCGCATCGCAAACTTCTGCCATCAGTTCTGCGGCCTCCTGATCTTCGCCTCGGTCGTGCAGACACCAGCTGGCCAGCGACCGGCGGGCGTCCATTGATTCCTGGCTAGCTACTTCAGAGTGATCAATAACGAATCGCCATTCCTTCTCCGCCCAATCGTGATGGCCATACTCGGCGATGATGTCGGCGATATTCGCCCGCTCAGCGTTGTCAGATTTCACTAGGTCAAAGGCTCGCCCTGCAATTTTCTTCGCATCGACGTCTTGTCCTCTCTCGGCACGTGCAATGGCTACCAAATACAGAAGCAACCGATCTTGCTTGAGCTGCTCACCATAGTGGGCCTCCATCAATTCCAGGGCTTTCCACTCTTGTTCATTCATCGTCCAGAGCAAAGTCTTTGCTAAGATATCCCTGGGGGTGCCTCCTTGGTCAACCACGAGATCAATCCGGCGCCGCAACGACTCGAATAATTCTGCGGGATGTTTCTCGTCTGCACACAATTGAATGTGAAATTGCATCAGTTGAATGACAACGTCCAGGCTCGTTTCCTCTGGCTCGTCTTTCAGCAGAGCAGCCTCGGCATCAATCAACGATAGCCACTCCGGAGAAATGGACTCGGTATCTTGCAACTGATCAGCATAGGTGCGCAGCCACCGAGCAGTATCCCTGGGGCTGTCACCTATCTCCTGGCGGATGCTCAGAGCAACTGTCTCGGCTAACTTGAGGTGCTTTTCCCTCGCCCCTAAAACTGCCAATGCGCCGAACTTGGCAAGTCGTGGAGACAACTCGAAATGCGAGATGCGACTCAAAGCTCCCACTCCCATGGCGTCATTGAGAACCCCCAGTTGCCCAATGATCTCGCGCCGCTGGGCCAGCGACACTTTTGCATAGGATTTCATCAGTTCGCGAACTTCTTCAGGATCGTCGGAGCGAATCCAATAGTCCACAGTGATGCGGTGCAGCAGGTACTCAGCCTGCGTGGCAATCTCTAGATCAGCGTTGTTCTGTGCCTCTTGCAAGTGATCAAACGCCATCGCCCCCATAGCGATAATCTGCGACTCCGCTTCGCGGCGAGTAAGAAAATCATCGCTCCCTAGTTGGGCAATGAGTTCTTTGATCTTCTGCAAATCGGCATCGTTGGTCGAAGTTGCAGATTGTGCTTCGGGGCGCACCGCGAGATTCTTGTCGATGGCCACAGCCGGCTCAAGAAACCCAACTAGGCCGGCGCTAAGCACGATGCTCCGAAATATCTTGCTATCTCGCATGATACTGGCCGATGGTGGAGAAAGAGGGAGAACACTCGGTTTGGTCTGCTCTCATCATACCCATTTGGCACGACGCAAACTATGGCTGAAATGAAGTCGAGAGCCGATAGCCATGGATCGAGAGCAAGAAGCAAACTCCGGCTCTCGACACTTAGCACTTGACTCGGGACTATTAAGCTAGCGGGCCTCTTCCATTTCTTCGATGTAACGCCGCAACCGCTCTAGCTCATCGCTCATGCTGCGATGTTTGAGCATGAGTTCGACACGCTTGACGAGCTCCAGCTTATTGACAGGTTTGGAAAGAAAGTCATCCGTCCCCGCCTCGACAGCTCGTTCGATGTCGCCCAACTCGTTTAGCGCCGTGACCATCAGGATCATAATACCGCTGGTCGCAGGCTCTGCTTTGAGTCGTTGGCAGACTTCGAAGCCGCTGAGTTTTGGCATCATGATATCAAGCAGAATCAGGTCTGGCTCAAAAGAGGCGACTTTGTCGAGCGTATCCTGCCCATCGACAGCAATGGCCGTCTCCACGTCCAACCCCGCCAGGTACGCCTCCAAGAGCTCGACATTGGCGTCGTTGTCGTCGGCAATTAGTACGCGGTGTTTGGTATCACTCATTGCATTCGCCTTCAATTCTGTCAGGTGGTTCCAGCAACTAGTTCTTCACACAACGCCGCAGCGGGAACTGGGAACTGCTCACACATGTTGCGCACTTCGCCACGAATTCGTTCGTGGGTGGTCGTATCTTCCGGGGCCCGCAAGGCCTCCAATATCCAACGTCCCACCGAACGCATTTCTTCTTCTCCCATTCCCCGCGAGGAAAGTGCTGGTGTTCCAAGGCGAATCCCCGAGGGATCCATAGGTTTGCGCTCGTCGAAGGGAATCATATTCTTGTTGACCGTGATGCCACAGGCATCGAGCGCCGACTCGGCGAGCTTGCCACCAATCTCCATCGGAGTCACGTCGACGAGCATCAGGTGATTGTCCGTGCCGCCGCTGACCAAGCGTAATCCACCGGCGGCCAACGTTTCAGCCAGCGCCTTGGCGTTGTCGACCACCTGCTGCATGTATACTTTGAAGTCTCCCTTGAGCGCCTCGCCGAAGCATACTGCCTTGCCGGCGATCACGTGCATCAATGGCCCGCCCTGGATACCGGGAAACACTCGGCTATTAATCGTCTTGCTATACTCGGCCTTGGCTAAGCATAATCCTCCGCGCGGGCCTCGCAACGTCTTGTGTGTGGTGGTCGTGACAAAGTCGGCCAGGGGAACGGGGCTATTATGCAGGCCGGCAGCAACCAAACCCGCGTAGTGGGCCATGTCGACCATGAGTTTCGCCCCACAACTTTCAGCGATCTCGGCGAACTTGTCGTGGGGAATCTCACGCGGATAAGCGCTCGCTCCGGCAACGATTAGCTTAGGCTTATGTTCTTTGGCAAGTTGGGCTACCTGGTCGAAGTCGATGCGGTGATCTTCTTTCCGCACGCCGTAGCTGACAAAGTGGTAGAGCATCCCTGAGATGTTCAGCTTCATACCATGCGTGAGATGCCCGCCATGGGCCAAGTCCAGGCCCAACACTGTGTCGCCGGGTTCCAAGGCTGCCAGATAGATAGCCGTGTTAGCCTGCGAACCCGAATGTGGCTGCACATTGGCATACTCGGCTCCGAAAAGTTCCTTGGCGCGGTCAATGGCAAGATTCTCGGCCACATCGACATACTCACAGCCGCCGTAGTAGCGGCGGCCGGGATACCCCTCGGCATATTTATTAGTCAGCACACTCCCCGCGGCCTGCATCACGGCTGGGCTTGTGTAATTCTCGCTGGCAATTAATTCCAAACCATCTTCCTGACGCGTCATTTCGTCAGAAACGGCAGCCCACACCTCGGGATCATTCTCAGCAAGAAAGTTAGTCATTAGTAGGAGCGAGTCGTTAGGCGCTAGGCGCAAGTCAAAGGGGAGATGATAACCGCGATATTACAAGTCGCCGGTCTTTCCTATTGTTGAGACACCCTCCAGAAGTGTCAATCGCCGTGGAGCGATGAATTGACGGGTGCGATCCGCACGTTAAGCGCCCCTTCATTATCAGACAGCTCCGCAGGAGAATCGTTCACACGCAAGTAGAGAACCGCGTCATAAGCAGGTTTGATCGTCGTACCCAGTCCAATCGCCAGTGGATGGGCGAAGTCGGCCTGCTCATCTTGGCTGGATTTCACCGGCCGCAAGGCGCCAAGCAACATCCCCAGCGGCTGGCCGTCGTGATAACGGATTGTGACGCCTCCCGGCTCACACGGCCAAGGCTGGCCGACGTTGGCAATCAGGTATCGGCCCGCAGCGGACACCTGGTACTGAGTTCCTCCCCGCAGCAGCCAGGGGGTTGCCTGCCAACCGCGGTCCGCGGCAACCGTGATAGTAGCAGAATCTTCAAGCGGTTTTGCCTCTCCATGCTGCATCGCCATCCGGTCGGTGTCGTACCCGTAATCAAGCGTCGCCACAAATGCTGGCCATTCAACATTCAAGTCGGCCCACTCTTTGTGAAAGAGTTTGCGAAACCGAGAGTTAAAATCCGATCGTTTCACTAGCCGCGGAAGTTTGCGAAACTTCTCGCTATACTCCGGATGCGAATCCAGGAATTTGCTCAGCGCCCAACACCAGGCATAGGCATCGGTGGAGAGCGATTGTCGATTGTCAATTGCCATCACCTGACCCAGCGACAAGGCCTTTCCAGATTGATGCGCATCACGGATAAGTTTGATCCGTCCCCACCGGGGCATTTGCTCTCGGTCGGCAGGGAAAACATTTAGCTCCAACAGATTCTCTTGCCAACGATGTGTTCCCAATAGCTCTGCTGTTCCCTCCATGTACCATCCCGGCCCGGCGCTGCCGAGAAACGCCAGCATGAAACTATGCGTTCCCTCATGAAGCAGAAGGTGCCGGCGGTAGTAGTCGCTCTGTTGGTCGTCGAGCCAGAGTTCATTCCCAACTGCATATCCATTGAGATAGTCATGATGCCCATCAGGCAACAAGCCGAGCGCGTCAAATTTCGCCCGTTCGCGAATCAAAAACCCCTGCACCTGCCAATCGGCGACTTGCTTTTCAGTTACACCAAAGTAGTTTGCCCACTGCGCGACTGCAGCATCAAACACTTGGGGTAGCTCATCTACAGCAGAGTTGGAGGGCACATCTGTCCATAGTCGTAAATGCTTGCCGGGGATTTCCCGGATGCCTACTGCGTCGGCGCGGGCAGGATTGACATGGCGGGGTGCGGGCCAATCTGCGGGCGACTGGGCAAAAGCTCTGTCGACCGATACCGAAAGAGTCCAGAGAAACAAGAGTAACAGTGTGTGATACATTATTCCATTCTACCCTATTAGATTCTTATCAGCTTCCCCAGCTGCTATGTGACACAAAAGCCTCTAATGAACAAATCTGTTGACTAGTGAGATCCTCGTTGCTAATCATAGAGAGAGAAGGCTTCGGATACCCGTTTCTGTCAAGTGTCTTATCTATGTCGTCTTTTCATGTGAACATTGATCTGGAGGTATGAATGCGATGCATGCAAGTCAAGATGGCGAAAAAATCGGCCTGGAATTCTCGCTCCAACGTCCAGTGCAGCACGATGTAGACCGCATCCCCAAATCGCGCGATCAAGAAGGAAACGTCATCTATCCTGAGATGGATGCTGATGGGGACCATGTCCATTTTGAGATGGTCCCGATGGGGGGAGAAGCGATCCTGTGGTTAACTGTGCGGCGCGGAGTCACACCCGAACTTGCTTCCAGTTCGCTGCGCAAAATAGCCAACCTAATCGATCGGCATGGTCAAGACTTGCTCAACCTTCTGGAAGGGAAGGAAGGGTCTTTCGATGAGTTGGGGGAAATGGTAGCAGGGCCACTCAAACTCGATTATGACGAGCATGGTGATCTTATATTTCCAGAACAGACGGAGAGTGCACAGAGTAAATCAATCCGTTAGAACTTGATGTATTCAATGACTTTTCTCACCTCTGTTTGAACAACTTCTCCAACTGCCGATTGATCTCACCACCGATCGCCTGGCGGGCGGTTTCGCGCAGGAGTTGCTTGGTGAGGTTTGCCATGGCCTCTTGGTCGACACGGGGTTTTTCGAAGGTGCCGTAAATGGGGACTTGCAGGCTTTGGCCTGCGAGCCCTCTCAGCGCGTCTTCGCCATCGATCCAGCGGTCTTGGATGGGGATGTCGATCATCAGAGCCAGGCTTTGATCAAATCCTACTGATCCTTGCGAGCGGACCGGCACGTCGTCGATTGTGAAGACCAGATTCCGGTGATAGACGCGACCCTCCACGACTTGAAACTCAATCTGCTGATCGTGCATTGAAAGCAGCTTGGCAGGTTTAGGGGCGACTCCCCCTTGCAACAAATCTTTGCCCTTCTTGATGGCTTGAAGCTGCTGGATCGTAGTTGCCAGGTCAGCCACCATGGGGCCAGGAAGGACTGTCAGTTCATGCACCGCCAGTCTACCTGCGGTGTTGGCAAGCTTGGGGGCATCCAGTGGGATCTTGGATTCCGCCAAATCGACCGAGAACTTGCCATCGACGCGCGTCGCTCCTGCAAGGATTGGGGCCACGTATTTGAGCATCTCCTCACTCACCGCTGGCGAAATCTGCACATCGGTAACCAACGGACCTGCGGGGATTAACAAATGTTTTGGCAGTGGATCGAATACCACGCGGGGACTTGCCGAGAATCTGCCCTCGCCGACTGCAATGTCCAGCGGTGCGATCACAAGTTGGCCCGCGCCGAGCGAACCCTGAAAATTGCCTGCCGTGATGGGCAATCCGAACACCGAGGCTTTGGACCACCCACCTTCGGCGGTCGCTTGCCAAAGCTGTGACCAGTGCGCCGACTCTCCTTTGGGCATTCTGCCACGCGCTTCGAATCGCACGACACGATCTCCTTCGATGCGCACACCAGGGCCGGTATAGTTGGCGATCAACCGGTCGAGTGACTCGGGATCGTAGTGGGCAGTTCCTTGGACTGCGATTTCTCCCCCCTCAACCGGTTTGTCCCAGGTCGCCATGCCAGTAAGTTGCAGCGTTTGACCGTCGATGCTGAATTTCTCAAGCGCTACCTGCTCGTCGGCGATCTTATAGATTGCCTTTCCGGTGCTATGCAGTTGAGGCTCGGACCAGACAACTACCGGTGGTTGGCGAGTCGAGTTCTTGCTTGTCCCTGCGCGAACTAACTGCAAACCCTCTGCATCCAAGGAAAAATCTGCCAGAATCTGTTCGGAGTTGGTTGCCAAGCGCAACACGCCTGTCGCTGCACCACGTGGCCAAGTCGAATCGCGTCCACTTACGAGGCCCGCCGCTGCTGCCAACCGTTCCAAATCAGTGCGATAGGCAATCTCACCGGTCACGATAGGCAACTCGCCGGCCGCCAAATCAATCCGCACATCCCGCGAGCGGAACGCGACGATGCTTCCGGCGAGTTGGAATTCTTGCGAGTGGTAGTTGTTCGCCGCTGCGTTCCAGCTGCAATCTCCCGAAAAGTCAATGTGAGGGTCATCCACTGCCATCGACCCTTTGCGAATATGCAGTTTATCAATGCTTCCCGCCAGATCGCTCACGGCCAATTCAACCGGAGTGATTGCGAGCTTGGCCTGCAGTTTGGCTTGGCCTGCGAACTCGTCGGGGATACCCTGCATCCAAGGACGCAAGCGGCCCGCCCAGGAATCAACGGGACCCGTGCCATCGATTTTTACCAGCCAGTTGCCTGCAGCGGAAAGATCCACGGCCTCTAAGAGGGTCACTGCCAATTCATCGCGATCCCCATGCAGTATCATGGAACTGGTAGCGAGCGACTTCGGTAGCATATGGTCTGCTTGGCCAGCAGCACGCCAGTCCACCACCAACTGGGGTTCCTCCCACAGGAGGCGCTGCCCCTGGGTGACAACCAACTCGCTGAGCTTGACGTCCGCTTTGGCCTCGAATTCGGTATTGTGAGTCGTCGTGTATTGAAAGTTTCCTCGCGCGAATCCTCGGCATTCCAGATCGCGCATGTCGATAAACTGTCCTGCCTGCTCAGCCATCTCGGCGAGGTTTACCTGAAAATCTCCATGCATCCGATCATCAGTCGTTACCACGGTTGCTTCTGCGGAAGGAGCCGTGAGCGTGAATCGATCCAAACGGGGACCAGCAGGCGAGTCCTTCCATTGTGCGGCAATCTTCACAGGTTCCTGAGAGCGAATTGCCTTCTCCCCATCTTGGCCAGCCAGGTTGGCCAGCGCGGCGTCAGCAGACCAGGTAAAGGCACCATCACGCAGTCCGCTGTTGGCATTCCACTCCACCTCTCCTGCATCGATGCGAACTCCGTCGCGTATTTGCAGCACATGAGGCAGCATCTGCGCAAGTCGCGCGAGCGACACTTTGCCGGTGAGCTTGAACTCCCGCTGTGGGAGGTTCGCGAGACTGAAGGTCTTGAGTTCCTCCAGCGCCAGCGCCCCTTGAGCAGCAACTTCAGCCCAATCGCATTTGAGTTTCAATTCACTGATGCCAACTTCACCATGGGCGAAGCTCGCCTTCCATGGAATCTCGAGCCGAGAGCACTCCAAGCGGTCCCCTTGGAGAACTTCGCCCGAGAATGTAAGAGAATCGCACTCGGTATGTCCCCAAGTCGAAAGAGTCAGTGGACCCTCATTTTTCGGATTCCACAGGACATGGACATCGAACGCGGCGACACCTGCCAATTGGCAATCACCCAGCGTACGAAGCAACAAGGGCCGCAACGGTTCAAGCAACAATCCCTCAGCAATCATGTCTAGTTGCTGATGATTGTCGGCGGCCTCCTGGACGCGGATTTTGACGCTCCCCGTTTGATCGTCCGCATAGCGCACAACCGCCGAACCGTCTGCTGAGATAAGCCCACGCTCTGCCGCAAGGACAGCTTTGAGATTGGTTTGATCGACTTGCCATTTAGACTCGGCAGTCGTATCGAAGCCGTGCACACTTCCATCGACGATGTCGAGTCGCAACGAGATTTTCTCTACAAGTTTACTTGGATCACCTGACTCTGCGGGGATTGATGCTCTGCGTTTGTCGACGGCAGCCAAGAAATCTTCCAGATTACTTCCATCGGAGCGAGTCGTCACATATGCCACGGGCTGCACGAGACGCACGGCACCCAAGTCTCGCGAATGCAGCGCGAGCCCCACTAGGGAGCGTTCAACAGTAAGCGACTCGACCGTCAACAAAGGATTGCCATCGGGAGCAACGATGGCCACATTCGTCAACGATTGAGAACCAATCCAGGAAAGGCAGCCCTGCTCACTCTGAATGTGCCACCCACCCTGTGGCATTTGCCAATTCAAAAGCGTATCGCGCAGCGGCGAATAGGCGATCATCGTGGGGGCAGCGGAGACAGTCACCACAACCAAAAGCAAGAGAGCAAACATACGACGCTTGAACCGACTCTTGCGGCGCGGTTGCCCGTCGTTCGAATTGCGGCGCCGTGACATTGCGTAGTCCATCGCTGGCAAGGTACGCAACGAAAGCCGCGCACAGATCCCTCTCGAAGAAACGATTTTCCGATGGCCCATTCTAGGACTGTGAGAGAATCGAGCCTAGAGCGAGTGAAGCGCTGGCGCTGCTAGCATGGGAACTAGACGTCATTCCGAGGGGAGACGTAAGACCCAAGGCATCTGGATTGTTGCTGCAAAACCTAAGTGCTGAGCTTTTGGCACCGCTTCTATCTGCCGCAAAGGCTGACTACAATGCAATCATGGCGAGCGTAGTCTCAACTAATCCGAACGTCTTGGGTGGAACCCCTGTATTCACTGGCACTCGAGTGCCAGTTAACTCGCTATTTGACTATCTCAAACGTGGCAGAAATATCGACTATTTCTTGGAGCAGTTCCCTACTGTTCAGCGCAGTCAGGTCGAGCACCTACTGGATGAAGTCAAGATTCAGGCACTCGCCTGTCAATCACAGTCATGAAGCTGCTTCTGGATGAAAACCTGCCGCATTCTCTTCGTCATGAAATATCTGGGCACGAATGTTTCACCGTGGCATATATGGATTGGGCCGGGATTGAAAACGGTGAGTTACTATCGCTCGCAGCTTCGTCTGGCTTTGGTGCATTTCTGACAAAGGACGCCAACCTTCGATACGAGCAAAACCTGATTGAGATACCGATAGCTGTAGTAATTCTTCGGGCAGCAACAAATGACATCGACGATATTCGCCCACTTCTGCCGCAATTGCTCAAAGCATTGAGCCACTTGCAACCCAAACAGGTAACAGTTGTTGCCTGAATAGGAACCCTACAAATCAAAATTAAACGTCCGCTTCAGATAACGATACAAGCGGCTCGCCAGAGTACGCGGTTCCGTCTTGATGCGCGCCGTGCCGGTGAGGCCGTTGCGAAAGATACCGAGGGAATTGTCTAATTGCACTTCGGCCTGGTAGGAGGTGTCGAGTGGTTTGACCTCGCCTCCGGGATCGTGTTGGGCGGGTACTGCGCCCCCCGAGGTGCTGGCCAAGCGGGGGCTGATGCTTTTCATTTCGTCGTCGGCCACCGACTGGAGGGTACTCACGAAGACATGGTAGGCTGACTCGTTAAACATGAGACGCACCTCTTGCCCTTCGCGCACCAGATCCAAATCGCTCTGATTGATCACCAGCACGGCATCCCACTGGTTGGGATCGCCAATCTGGCAAAATAGATTCTCTGATCCATCGGGCAAGAAAGTGGCGCCCAGATTCTTTTCTTCCATTGGCCAACCCGACCAACTGGCAAGTTCGACCTCCTGATTTGAGCGGGCATCAGGCCGATACGGAGGGGGAATCACGGTACCGGCGCGCGGGGCAGTCAGTTCGAGCCGATCGAGGTCGCGCTGTTTTTGTACGAGTTGCTCATCGAGCGATGCTAAGCGTTCGCGGACCACGTCGATCTGTAAGCCGGCGTTTTGATCATAGTGCTGCATATCCTTAAGACTATCGAATTGACGTTGGCTCGCTTCGCGCTGCCCCTGAATTTTTTCTATCTCTAGCTCCAAATCGATGTTGCGTAGGCGAGCAAGCAATTGGCCTTCTTCGACGTTCTGGCCCGGTTCGACCAGCACTTCTTCGAGTGTCCCTGCCACGTCGATGTAGACCGACTCTGACCCGCGCGGCTGGAGTTCGAATTCACAAGTCACGCTCGACGGGAAAGGGATGAAAAGAATCCCACCCACCACAGCGGCCAACAATGCCAGCGACGCAAACATCCGGACCTTTTTCACTTTACTCACCCTCCCCGGTACACGGAAAAACTTGAACACTTTCCAAAATGGCATCACGATCATGCCATACAAAGATGCCACTGCAATCGCTTGCCCCAGAATCTTGAGTCCATACGGCTCGAACACTTTGTTGAGAAAGTACAGAATCGAGAGCAGCACGACCCAGCGATAGAAGAACGATGCGACCGTGTAGAGCGCGAACCACCCCTGATGGCGATGCGGCAAGAACGGGTCGTCAGGCTCTTCGAGTCCCAAGCACCACCAGCCGAGCTTGCGATTGAGAATCGTACTGGCCTTTTGGCGCAAGTTGGGGATCTCCATGATATCGCTCAGAATGTAATACCCGTCATAGCGCAACAGCGGATTCGCGTTGAACACGATGGTACTCACAGAACTGACGAACATGATGTTCAGGCAGAGGTAGTTCAAGAAGCCGGGCTCGCTGAACCACCAGATAAACGTGGCGATCGAGGCGATGACCACTTCTACATACATCCCCGCCGCACCAATGGCCGCCCGATGCCAACGATTCGGCAACATCCAGGAGTCGGAAACATTGCAATAGAGGCAGGGTGTGAGTACCAACAGCATGATGCCCATCTCGTGACATTCGCCACCGAAATGCTTGCAGGAAAGGCCGTGACCAAATTCGTGAATGATTTTTGTGACCGCCAATACACCGGCGATCACCAGCCAGTTCTGGGCGGCAAAGAACGAGTGAAACGACGGTAGCTTTGATTGAAATACATCGAACTGCACAATGACCAGCGACAGGGCACTCAATGCCAGGATGCACGCACAGATGGTCGCTGGCACCGAGAAAAACCAACGGACCCAAGGATAGATCGCATTGAGAATTCCCTCAGGATCGATCCCCCGCATGCGAAACGACAAGATGTTGCTGAAGTTTTGGATCAGCTCCTGCTTGCGTTTTTCGTCACGTCGCTTCTTGAGCTGAACCCCCTGCCCCGCCGAGTCGGAGAGTACCAACCCACTGCGGTGCAACATGCCGATAAAGTTCTGGAGTTCCTCGACTCGGATCGTCTGGGGCGGAAAATCTTTCTCAAACCGCTCGGCGATCTCCTCGAGGCTCGATTCCCCGTCAAGCATCTGCAAGATGGCGAACTCTTCTTCCTCAAAACGGAAGTACTGTAACCCCACAGGATCTTTGACCACCCAATAGACCCGCCCCTGGTAGCGCTGCTTGCGAGCCTTCAGATCAGGCCGTACCCGTATCGCCAGCTTACGCGACGAACTCGAAACGATGCTTTGAGCAAGGGTGGCCATGTATGTCCGTTGTCAGTGGTCAGTGGTCAGTGGTCAGTGGTCAGTTGCAAATTCAACACAACTGACCACTGGCGACTGACTACTGACTACTCTAACCTCTATTTCAAATGGATTGTCATTTTCGCGCGTTGGCCCATGCCTGGTTGCACGACCCAGAAGCCGTCTTCTTTGATGTTTTCGACTTCGGCTCGTACAATGTAGTTGCCGCCGCTTTCGATCAGTTGGCCTACATGGACCACTTTGCCGGGCAAAGTAATTTCACGGCCACGAGCACGGGGAATCGCCACGGTCACATCACGGCCCTGGAGTTCATTGCGATCATAATTCCTGGCGGGGACTTGGGCCTCGACGTACAAGGTGTCAAACCGCATCAGGGTAAGAATCGGGTCTCCCGGATTAACCCACTCCGATTTTTCGCGGTAGAGCTTGACGACCTCTCCTGTGAATGGGGCATGGATAACTCGCTTGTTCAAAGCGACCTGGGCGGCTTCGAGTTCCGCCCGCTTGGTGTCGGCTTCCAAGCTGGCCATTACGCGGTCTTTTTGCGCTTTCTCGGTTTGGAGTTCCGACTTCTTTACGACCAACTCTTTCTGAGTGATCTCGATATCAGGGACCGAGAAGGGCGTTCGCACGTTCGCTTCCTGGCTTTTCTCCAAATCGATCCTGGCAACATCCGTTGCCGCTTTCGAATAGCGCTCTTCAATGTCGTCTTTGACCCGCTCCTCGGCCGCTCTCAAACCAGCCTGGGCAGCTCTTACCGCAGCCTTTGCTTCGCGGTCGTCGATTACGGCAATTGTCTCTTTTTCCTTGACCTGCGATCCCTCGATTACAGGCAGTTCCATGAGAACACCATCCTTTTGTGCGGGAATCTCCACCTCGTCTTTCACTTTGACGATACATCGTTCAAAAACAGGGTCGGTGGTGGACTCGGCGGCGAGCGCAAATGGATTCGCGACGACGAGCAACAGAAGTGACAACAACATTCTCATGGCTAGTTTCCTAGATATTCTCTTACATGTTTTAGTAGCCCTCGCCGGAAGGCGGGGGTGAGCGATCAACCCCGCACCTTCCGGAGAGGGCTAGTAAAGTTGGTATTGTGGCAACGAAGCTAGAGCCTGAACAAGATCCGCGACTGCACGAATTCAAATAAGTCGTGCAACATCACATAGCCCACAGGCTGCTTGCCGCATAGGATCTTGGCTTTTGCGTCGGCCCCCACTTTGAGTTGATTCGCCGGATCGTCGACCAAGCGTTTCAGGTCTTCCTGTGGAAAAGAGACCCGGATGCGAACCGTGTTGCCTTCTTCCCCCATTACTTCGGCGCTGGTGTCGATTTCTTCGACGGTTCCGGTGAGATGCTCGGCGGAGTGAGTCGCCAGGATGAACGAGACCTGCAACTTAGCGTCAGGATCTTTCTCGCGAAGTTTCTGCTGATACTCAATGACGTGCCCCATCTTAGCTTCAGGGAGATAAATCTCTAGCTCCCAATCCTGGGAAGGATCGGCCACCTCCATCAAGCGATTTCCCGGACTCACACGACGATTTTCCAGCTTCTCCCGCACGCGAAAGGTGGTCACTTTCCCATCGATGGGGCTCTCGACCGTGAGTCGTTCTTTTTTCTGCTCCAAGAGTTCGTACTGTTTCTCCAAACTGATACGAGTCGCCTCAAGCTGAGCCAAACGTCCGGTGAGTTGTTCCATGTCGGCAGGGTCTTCCTGCGGATTGTTCAGGTGCATTTGTCGCTGACGATCCGTGGTGGCAATCTCCTCCAACGTGCTTGCTAGCTCCCCTTGCAACTCGGCAAACTGACCATCAAGGTCCAAGCTCTGCATGACGGCTAACACGTCTCCCTTTTTGACGGACTCCCCATGATTGACAGGAACTTTAGTCACAAGACCATCGATCCCGGCAAAGACGTTGCGGCGCACTTCGGGGAGCAGCTTGCCATCGGCCACCATGGTAAAATCGTAGGGAACTGTACAGAGTGCGAAAATGGCCCCCGCAATGGCAATCGCAGCCAGGAGCGTCTTGGGCAAATTTCGTGCGGTCAAGAGAACCTTGGTTTTGCCCAAGGCTCGCCACAAGGGCAAAAGAAACAACCCTTCGAAGTCCTGGGCATTGGTCAACGACGTTGCACTATGGCGGCGCACTACATCGATTCGCTGCAGCATCCCTTCGGGGGGCCGGCTATCGACGAGCTGCTCGATGACAATGGCCCCTAGGATGTTCTCGCGGCGTTTGTCTTTTTTGTCCTCGGGAGTCTCCTCAAGATCCTTGTCCGATTCCCGCAAAGGCAACACGGCCAACTGCTTGGTGTGCGATTCATCAACGTAGGCGTTGACCGCTTTCTCCACTTGAGGAGCCAGATCGGCCGTGTCACCGGTAAACCAGAGGTCTTCCCCTGTGCGTGAGACCGTGGTCGCGAGATTCTTGAGCAACCTGACCACATTCGACCGCTTGTCAAATGTATCCTGTCCGCTGATGGCCGAGACTTCGTACTTGGATCCCTTGCGCAATACCACCGTGACACGGTCGCAACCGATTAAGCGGCGTCCCTCGTTGGCAATTGTGTAGGCCGTTTCGCGTGAGTCGAGCGCCTTGTGTACAAGCGTCGTAAAAGCTTCGAGCTGCTCCCACAAGGTTTGCTTGGTGGCGAAATGCAAGAGACGACGATTCTTGAGGTACTCTCCTGCCAAGTCGCTGATCTGCACCAGAAATCGCAGATAGCCACGCTGCGTGGTTGGCCGTCCCCCAGTGCGCTGAAAGACTTCCATCACCCCTTCGACTCCCCGATCGCTCACTATCGGCGCGAGCACCAAGAGATACTCTGTGGGATTCGCGGCGGCCTCTTCGTTTTCAGCGTCGCCTCCTGAATAAGGAGGAATGATCGTCGGCTCTGCCTTGCCAATCACTTGCGTAAGCAATCGGCCATGCTGAACCTGGGCTTCTTCGCTTTGAGCTAATCCAGTCTCACGAAGATTGACCTGATACTCAAGTTTTAACGGACCACCCTCTTCGAGCATCCAGACAACGCCACTGACAGCCGCTAACGCCGAAACGGTCTTGTCCATCGTGGCCGAGAAAAACTCATTCGGCTCGATTTCCGATTTGCTCAGCTGAACAACTTCTTGGACAAGACTTTGAATCTCAAACTTTGCGCGCTGAATCGCCTCGTCATCGAGCGACGCGCCAGCCCCCTGGCCGGCAGTGGCTTGGGATGGATCCGAGGAAGAAGAAGATGTCGACACAGGCGTTAAGCGTTGAAAATAAGGTTTTCAGTAGGGTGGGCACTGCCCACCAATTTCAAAACGAATCGAATATGGCTATTGGTGGGCAGTGCCCACCCTACGCTAATTCTATATTCTCTGCCCCAATAGAGTTACGTCAAACTCGCTCAGTACCTTTGAATGTCTCCACCTCCCCCCTGGAATCGTCAAAACCCTCGCAATTCGCCCTAAAGCCTCCCGAATAGGTGTCAAAAGCCAAATTCAAGAGACCTCATGGTTACCCAGCAGGACAGATAGCCTATCCATTTGCAGACGCCCACCTTGGTTTGTGGTATTAAAAATGGTAATATTAGAGAGCTTGGCGCAGTAACTCCCCACAGAGCGAATGTCAGGCACATCGGTAACCAGTTATCTCACTCGGAGAATCTATGACGAAGCAGAAGGAAGAAGCCCTGGAAGTTGAAGGGGTAGTAACACAAGCCCTAGCAAATACCCGATTTCGCGTCGAAATCGAGGGGGGGCACATTGTAACGGCCCACGTGGCCGGAAAAATGCGTAAACACTTTATCCGCATTGTTCCCGGAGACAAAGTCCGGGTAGAACTCTCGCCCTATGATCTCACCAAGGGCCGAATTACCTTCCGTGAGCGGTAAGCCGCGCCGGACAGACCATTCGACGCTAGCTTGAGCTTTTCTCGCGTCCGAACGCTCTAGTGGTGGCCTCCAGCCACCATCCCGTGTAGCCCATGGATGGATTCCACCGCTACTTTGCGGGAATTTCTGCCAATATTCTGGCAAGAACCTCGTCGTGGTGTGCGTATAACAGTATAACTAGCTCCCAGCATATTAAACTTTTGGCGGAGGCAGGAACTACATTCCTGTGTGCCGCGTAATGCAGGCAGCCCTTGCGGCCCCTATCTACAACCTACGGAGAATCACTGTGAAAATTCGAATGACCCGCTCACTCTGGCCGATGGCCTTATTACTCGCCTTTAGCTGTGTGTCCCTCGTCCAAGCACAGACTCAGCCTGCCGGTGAAATGAAGCCAATGGCTATCTTGACCATCTCTGGCTACGACGAACTCAAGGAAGACATCAACTTCCTGGGCTCTCTGGCTGGGCAACCTCAGTTGGCCGCGCAGTTCGAACCTTTCATCATGGGGTTTGTGCAAGGACTCAACAAGACACAATCACTCGGCGTCGTGGTACAAACCGACGGCATGAACTTTGCCGGCGCCGTCTGCTTGCCAATCAAAGACTTTGCTACCTTCCTAACGAACCTCAAGGCCTTTGGAATCCAATCTTCGGACGCCGGAAACGGAATCACGCAGATCTCGGCCAACGGCCAAACCTTGTTTGGCAAGCAGGGCAAGGATTGGGCCTACCTCTCGATGATGCCCCAGATGTTGGAGAATTTGCCGGAGAATCCCGACAGGATTTTTGCGTCGCTTACTGATGAGTACGACATTGGCCTCAGGGCAAATGTCCAAAATGTCCCTGAGGCCTATCGCCAGATGCTCATCCAGCAGATCAAGGCTGGCATGGAAGCAGGCATGAAGCCCATGCCGAACGAAAGCGATGAGAAGTTTCAAGCTCGCAAGCAGATGACCACGGTCCAAGTAGAACAACTCGAGCGAGCTATCAATGAAATCAACGAGCTGACGGTTGGGCTTGCGATCGATAGCAAACAGCAGCGTACTTTTTTCGACTTCGCCTACACTGCCGTGGCTGGTTCCCAGTTGGCAGAGCAACTTGCGGACATGGCGAATACGACAACTAACTTCGCTGGATTCTTTCAGCCCAATGCGGCCGGCATGTTGATGCTCGCCTCGAAAATGCAGGAAGCCGACATCGCGCAAATGGAGCAAATGGTTGGAGCTGCCCGCAAGCAAATTGAGACAGCAATTGACGAAGAGTCCGACCTTCCAAACGATCAGGCCAAGGAAACCGCCAAGAGTGCGGCTAACGATTTCATTGACGCCATGGTCGCCACCTTCAAGGCAGGCGTCATGGACGGTGGAGCGGTTCTCAATCTCACACCTGAATCGCTTTCCCTGGTAGCGGGAGGCTTCATTGCTGACCCCGCCAAAGTGGAAAGCGGCTTAAAGAAACTCGCCGAGTTGGGTAAGAATGAACCCGACATGCCGACCGTGAATTGGAATGCTGAGAGTCATGCTGGGGTGAGCTTCCACACCTTGAGCGTTCCCACTCCGGACGAAGAAGAACCTCGTCAACTTTTCGGCAATACCATCGAAATGGCCGTCGGGATCGGCAAACAGTCGGTTTACTTTTCGCTAGGGCGTGATGCTATCGCAGCGGCGAAAAAAGTCATCGATGAATCCGCCGCCAATCCAGGCAAAGCGATTGCTCCCATGGAAATGAGCGTCTCCGTGGGACAGGTTTTGAAAACGGTGGCCGCCTTGAACCCCGAGGAAGAAACGGTGCAGATGATTTCAGACGCTTTGGAGAATGAGACCGCTGGTCGTGACCATGTGCGAATCGTTGCCCAACCGATTGAGAATGGAGTCCGCTCCCGCTTCGAGATCGAAGAAGGCGTCATGCGAGCCATCGCCGTCGGCGTCCAGGCCCAACAGATGCAAGCCGCAGGTGCTGGTCGCTAATTTCGCCCCCGGCGAGCCTGCTTCAGCAGGCTGAGAGGTTCCGAACCGAGACTGGCAATTAGCTGGTCTCGGTTTTTTTATTCTAAATTCGGTGAGTCGCCAGCCGGGGCAGATTGTGTACGAGGAGCAGGAGCCCCTCGCAACAAACCCTCAGTATTTAAATCTTCATCAATCTCAGGCCAATGAATACCATAGCCTCCTCCAGCAATCTCCCAGTTCTGGCGCTCCGCAGGTGAGGCATTCGCGAGGCGAGGATACCACAGCAATGGCACTGAAATCGACCGGCCATCATGCAGCGCAACTGAGAGCGTCTCGTCTGTGAATTCCACACCTGCGACCCGTTCATCAGCTCTCAACGCCAAAGTGCCCATGCCAAGCCTCCAACAACTCTTTGTGCTACTAACAGTTCAATTCTTCGCAGCCTACAAAAATTATCTAAACGCAGAGGACGCGGAGTCGCGAAGATACGCAGAGAATCCTTATAATCCCTCCTCTGCGCCTCGGCGATCTCTGCGTTTAATTGATATTCGGTTGCGGTCACCGGCTGCGCTGGGATGATTGTGAATCAACTTCTGAATCTGCCTCAATTCATGTGCCCTGAAACCTAAATTACTTGCCAACGACACCGGGTCGAGCCAAAAACTTGACCGAGAATCGCTCACGATCCACATGGACATGCGGAGGCTCGCCAAGTTCATGGCTCCAAAAGTAGAATCGGTAGGGTCCACTCCGCAAGACTGTCGGCATACGCTATATTCTACTTGGTACATGCTCACGAAGCCAGACAACTCCTCTTTACAGAAATTGTGGCGACCGAATAAGACCATCATGCAAAAAACTTCTCTCGTACTGACAGTCCTGGGCCAAGATCATCCTGGTCTGGTCGATTCACTTGCCGCGATTGTGGCGGAACATGGAGGCAACTGGGTTGAGAGTCGCATGGCCCATCTCGCGGGACAATTCGCCGGAATCTTGCGCGTGGAAGTCGATCCCCAACAGGCCGAGTCACTCACTGCCGCCATCAAGAAACTCACCGCGAGTGGTTTGGAATCGATGGTGTGTGCCGATCCCATTGGGTCAAGCGTCGAAGGGGGCAACGTGATCGAGCTCGATCTTGTCGGCCTCGACCAACCTGGCATCGTCCGCAAAGTAAGTCAGGTACTCGCCGAACGCGGTGTCAATGTAGAGCAGTTAGCAACTGAGTGTCTTGCGGCCCCCAACACGGGTCAAAGCCTCTTTCACGCTACGGCGAAATTGCGCCTGCCGGAAGGCTTGGAAGAGGGCACCCTGCGAGGCGCGCTCGAGCAAGTCGCGGCGGACTTGATGGTGGAGTTGAAGCTGGAATAAGGGATGTCAGGGTCAGACGTCACACAATGTGACCTCACCCATGACTCGAAACTCGCCACCATTATTTTGGCCCTAAAGCACATTGTCGAGTTCGGTCATGAAATCACCTAACGAGGCTTCACGGCAAAGATGCGGACGCTCGCAGCGAAATCGTTCACGTTGTACCGCCGCAGGAGGTCGGCTAACTGGGCGTGCACGTCGCCCGAGAGGGGCGGTGCTCCACAGCACTCCTGCGTTTCAAGAATTTCTATTCCATTGCCAGCGCTCGCCGCTGGGACGCAGCAAGCCGCATTCTCCGCTTGGGCGTAAGCGTTCAGGTCGGAACCCGTGTCTTGGATCTTGACCGCCCCGAAACCTGCCGCCTCAAGCTCGCTCTCATATTGGGCAATGGGTATCGCCCCGGCGATGCAGCCGATGTACGCCGGTAGGTTCTCGCTGACTTCGGCGGGGAGCGGCTTTTTTAGAGCGATATCGCTCACCGCGAACCGGCCACCCGGCTTTAGAACGCGATACACTTCGCGAAGCACCGCACTCTTGTCTGGGGCGAGGTTGATGACACAATTGCTGATGACACAATCGACGGTGCCATCTGCGAACGGCAGGCTGTCAATTGTCGAAAGATGGAACTCGACATTTGCGAACGGCTTGCCTCCGTCTGCCTTCGCTGCATTGCGGCGCGCAAGATCGATCATCTCTTGGCTCATGTCGATGCCAACTGCTTTCCCCGTAGGGCCCACCTTGGGAGATGCCAAAAACACATCGAGTCCGCCCCCGCAGCCAAGGTCCACAACCACTTCTCCCGGTCGCAGCCCCGCGGTTGCCAAAGGATTGCCACATGAGAGTCCCATGTTGGCTTCAGCGGGAATTGATGCAAGTTCGTCTGCGGAATAACCAAACGCCTCGGCCACCGCCTTTACTCCCGCGTGGTCGCTCGACAGTCCCTTCGTGGCGACGGACGAATACTGAGTGCGAACTTCTTCGAGAATTGATTTGGAATCCGTCATGATGGTTCTCCAGTACCTATTTGGACGTTTGAAAAAATGCGTCGTTGAAACCAAAACGCGACGCTGACTAAGCCAATCATCACCGGCACCTCGACCAAAGGACCGATGACCGCAGCAAACGCCACTCCAGAGTTGATGCCGAACACGGCGATGGCGACCGCAATCGCCAACTCAAAATTGTTGCTCGCAGCCGTGAAGGCTAACGTCGTGGTCTTGGAGTAGTCCGCCCCAATCTGGTGGCCCATGAAAAAGCTCACCAAGAACATGACCACGAAGTAAATGAGCAATGGTACCGCGATCAGTAGGACGTCGTAGGGAATGCGAACAATCTGGTCCCCCTTGAGGCTGAACATCACCAGGATTGTGAACAGAAGTGCCACCAGCGTGAGAGGGCTGATCTTGGGTATAAAAACCTGCTCATACCAGTCACGGCCCTTCGCCTTGAGGAGCACGAAACGTGTGACCATCCCTGCCAAGAAAGGTATGCCAAGATAGATAAATACACTCTCGGCGATCTGTCCCATACTGACCACCACGACACTCCCTTCGAGCCCCAGCAGCGGTGGGAGCCAGGTAATAAAAAACCAGGCGTAAACACTATAGAACAGCACCTGGAAAACACTGTTGAAGGCGACGAGGCCAGCGGCATACTCGGTGTCGCCCTTGGCCAGATCGTTCCACACGATGACCATCGCAATACAGCGGGCCAACCCAATGAGAATCAGCCCCGTCATGTATTCAGGGTAATCGCGTAAGAAAATCACTGCCAATGCGAACATCAGCACGGGGCCGATCACCCAGTTTTGGACAAGCGAGAGTCCCAGAATCTTCCAGTTGCGAAAAACGTCCCCCAGTTCCTCGTACTTCACCTTTGCCAAGGGCGGATACATCATCAGAATCAGCCCGATGGCGATCGGCAGGTTCGTCGTACCGACTTGAAACCGATTGATGAATCCTTCGGTCCCTGGCAGAAAGTAGCCCACAGCAACGCCAACAGCCATCGCCAGAAATATCCAGAGCGTAAGAAAACGATCAAGAAAACCGAGCCTGCCATGGGGGCAGCCGAGCGGCTCACATACCTCAGCTTTGACATCATCCATGATTTGCATTCTCCAACGCACCAGGCAGCGAGGCAACAAAATCACGGATTTCGTCGCGGACACGCCGATAGTGGGCAATCCCTTCTTCCTCGGTCTCCGATTCGCGGGCCAGACGTGGTGGGTCGTCGAACGGGCAATGAATCACCCGAGCGTCTCCTGGAAACACCGGGCACGATTCAGCCGCGTTATCACAAACAGTCACCACGTAATCGAACTGAACGTGCTTCAAATCATCGACGTGCTGAGACTTTTGGTCTGTGATGTCGACGCCTGCCTCGGCCATTACCTTCACTGCATTGGGATTGAGCCCGTGGGTCTCGATGCCTGCCGAATAAGCATCAATTGTGTCAGCCTTGAGCTGACGGGCCCAGCCTTCAGCCATCTGGCTGCGACAGGAGTTTCCAGTGCAGAGGAAGAGTATCTTAGGCATTATTGTCTGGTTTTCTTATCAATTCGTGCTTGTTTTTCTAGGTTCACTGGCCACTTCAACAACAGTCGTCGCACTCATGGTGGGCAAGGCGATCGAGATCCGTATTCAACGGTTCCATTTCTCGCAGGCAGGTCTTAACACACCTCAGTAGTGTTTTTCGCAAGCCACTCGCACCACGAGCGGCACGATAATATTTCCATTTCCCCTCATCGCGAACTGTGACAAGTTCCGCTCGACGCAGATAGGCCAAGTGGCGCGACACCTTCGGCTGTTCTTCGTCGAGTAATTCACACAGGTCGCACACACACAACTCCTGCTCGACAAGAAGATTGAGCAATCGCAAGCGGGTGGCATCCGCAAACGCTTGAAATACTTCGGTCGAATCGGCTACTGGTGTTGTCATATACGCGCCTCCATATATGTTCTTTGTATTGCACAGGGGGACTACCGTCAAGTCGACTGTGTCGTTCTATAGGAGGTTTAGCCTGAATCCGTTTCTCACGGCGACACAAAATATACAGCTTAGGTGGGAGATTAAGAGACAAAGGGGGCAAACTTCACCAATGAATTCAGCTGCGTACCCTTTATCCCACCGGTCGATTGCTGAATGCCGTCGGATCATCGTCACTCATTCAGCAGGGTCATGCTTCAATACCGTAGAAGCTAACACAAGTTGGTTCGTCACAAGAAACGCGATGCCTGGGCCGTTCTTGGGAAGCCCTCTTCTTGTACGCGTCCAGTTCCTTCCATGGTCTTTGGATACGTAGATTCCGTCTGATGCCCCGGCAAACGCTCGCTTGTCGTTTGCTCCTGCCTCCCACACGGGGGCATCACTTAGTATATCGGGAAATTTATCTTTGCCGCCAACATTTTTGCCAGTACCTTTGAACCATGAATCACCTAGGTCATCGCTCCAATAGAGCCCCCCAGGATTGTGACCGGCGATCAAAGTATCACCACTTGAAGCAAGGACTAACGGCGAGACATTCCCTGACTTTGTCCAACGGCTATTCCCGTCATTCCAGACATAGAGCCCCTTGCTGTACAGGCCCGCGAACAATTTGCCTTTGACCACGGCCAAGTCAAAGACCTGAGCATTAACGGGTAGTCCGCCTCCAAGTTTTCTCCAGCTCACGCCATTGTCGTCGGAGACGAACACGCCTTTGGTGTCAGCTCCCGCATAGAGCCTGCCATCCTCCAAGAGCAGAGAACGCACTTTTTGCACGGGTAACGATGCATTGCGAACCCAAGATTTCCCCTTGTCGGTTGACACTAGCATTCCATGGTCAGCTGTCCCGACAAATACATTCGACCCGGCGGTCGCAATGCTAATGATGCGGCCTGAGCTGGTTGCCAATCCACCAGCAGCTTTCCACGGTTGAGACCTGTCATCGATGAAAAATAGACCAGAATCAGTACCCGCGAACAGAATTTCCCCCGAACACCCGAACGTATTAGTTCGAGTTGTCTGTGGAATCCCGGTATCGAAGCGAACCCAGGATTGACCGCCATCAAGAGATTTGAAGACTGCGTGTTCTTCTACCGCATTTGCGACGGCCCCAGAGAACAACACAAGTCCAACGCCGACGTAATATCGGGGCATCTGCATCTGCAGCCTCATCTCGCTATTATGTTCTGGTTTCATCCATCATGGGTGCCAGTGCCATCGGCGAATGGCACTTGGATCTATTTAACTGGGGCAATACTTTGCCTAGTATTGAGGATGGTTTTTGATTGTGAATCCTAGTTGCTGTGAGGTTTACCCGTCAGCACACCCGCCTCTTTCAATCGTTTCTCTAGTTTCTGGACTCGGGCTAAAGCCGACAGCGCGAATATGAAGCCAAGCGTACCCATTGACATGCCTATGATTCCAAAGTTTCCATACTGTTACCTCCTAAAGAGTTTCGCAATAGTAAAGAAGCGAGCTTTCCGTACAGAACTTATTCGCCAGTATCGCACAACCTGCATTGAGTAGGCAGCTGATTATTACTGGTTGATCGAATTAGGATGGAGTATCCTTATCCTGCTTAGCCTCTAGTTACTGTTTTTTCTTAAGACTTTTAGACTTTCCCCGATACTAATACCTATCCCAGCACCAATAGCTATTCCTAAAGCCACACCTGTCCCAGAATTACCTAGCGCCGCACCAAGACCCGCACCCAAAGCAACGCCCAAGGCTATTCCGACCGCTGTATAATGTTCGACTGGATCTTCTATTTTCTTCTGGTCACTCATTTCATCTCTCCTTGTACACGCTGAATGGCAAACGTTTGTTAACGTTGACAACTCAATAGATGTCACAACATATACGATAGGGACCGGATGTTACCGCTGTGTTACCTCGGTGTTTCCAATAAGTCTTTTTTCTAATTGCTCGACAATCGCAGTTTTACAAAAATCGTTACTGGGCACCAATTGATCCGAGCCATTTCACGCTTCAGCGTGCCAATCCTCGTAACTTAGCCGTGACTGCGTTTGGCGTCAGCAGACTATTGTTCACTAGTTCTCGGTTTGGTAATTGGTTAGACTACCAAGTGCTGCTCAGAGATGCTTTTATGGACAAAGTCTGTCCTGCTAAACACTGAGCCCGGCTTCGGGAGGCCATGACATGGAAAACACTGTCACGCGGCTGCCATTTCGCATTTTAGCGGGAATACTTGGAGCGATTCTGCTTCTGTATTCCTTGCCTGTCTCTTTACTCGAAGCTTCAACGGGTTCGCTAAGAGGCTGTTTCATGGCAGTTAGTTGCTTAGTCGGTGGAATCGGACTAACGCTCGGTGCATACACGGGCCGGTGGTTTAATTCACCTGCCTGATTGCAGATTGATGCCGCCATTGGAAGGCGACCCCAGTCGAACGCAAGCTACGTCGGCATGCCAAATCGCCGCCAAAAAGGAACTTGCGGAAAAGCGACTCTCCCTCGGACTCATCTAGACGTAAAGCACTAACCTGAGGCGGGCTGGCAAGCCAGACTCCAACTTAACTTGGACCGTGGGATCAAGCTGCCCGGACGCAAGGAGCCGCTGTCATCCTGAGTTGTGAGTTTGGATTGCGGTGAGGTGTTTCACAAGCCATATCCAAGACCGTAGAGACTCTACAACGAAGTGGCTTTCCTGTCTTATCGCATTTCACGGCCACGTTGTCTATCAAGCGAATCACCCCAGCCACTCGGCTACAGCACTCGAAGCACAACCACTTGGCATGCTGAGATGGTAACTGGCCTCTCACGACCACGGTCCCCCTGTGGGCCGAAGTGTGGATGCCTTCACAACCAGGAACGTGCCGATGATAGAGGTAGTTAGCGACACGGTTTTCAAGACTGGCATCTTTTGCAGTACTGTAGGATATAACCCTCAAGCTTCCTTGTGAGGTATTCATTGTGATCTCCTCCATGCAGATCGGTCTGTGTGTGAAACCTATCTATGCATCATCAGAACTGAAGCATGTAGGTTTTGCACGAGAACTCTGCCGAGAGAAACAGCCTAACGACTTTGCCGCTCAAGGCAGAGCAAACTGCTCATCAAGACGGCTGGTCCACAGTGTGACACAATTCATTGGGAATATGTCGGTGGTCAACCGCCACTGCTTACTTATCGTCACCGCTTTGATGAGATTATCAATAGAAACAGACGAACCACAAAAGTTGAGTTTCTAGCCAGCTAAGACAGCTTTCGAAGCTGAGGCTTTAACTGCCATCCAAGCATATTTGAGCTACAGTATTTTTCCCGTTCCTCCTCGGCGAACTCGTTCTGGACGGGCTCGCCTGCACTACGCGAGGCCCGCATCCTTGCCACCTTGCTGGCGGTCTCCCCTAGCCACCTTGTCGAGCGGTAGTGGCTGTCGCACAATCATGGACAGAAACACCGTTGGCTAAATTTCTTTGCACTTGTAGTTGCCTCGAATAAGCGTCGGTGACCGATATCCAAGTAAGTCCTTTCACCGCAGAAAGACTTATGAGATAACTGCTAACTGATTGCAGGACCAATTCGCTCGAATCCACTCAATGGGGATTCTGGCCCTTTATAACATTTGAGCTTGGGAGAAGAAACGATGTGCGAGAAAACCTTTGTCACACTGACTGCCGACGATATTATGCAGCGTGATATCATCACCATTTCTCCCAGCAACACACTACGGGACGCAATGAGTCTGCTCACTGAGAACCATGTCACAGGGCTGCCCGTCGTGGACCAGCACTCACGTTGCATCGGTCTCATCTCGGCCACTGATATCCTCAATTTCGAGCAAGAGCACTGTGAGGAGAGTGAAGAGGGCAATTCGGAAGAAGCCCGGTACTACGACCCAGAGAAGGAGCGGTGGGAAAGCATCCGTCTGTCCTCGTTCGCCTTAGAGGAGTTCGGCGACGTGCGGGTTGAAGAAGTCATGGCGAGTAGTCTGCTCTGGGTCGAGCGAGAGACTCTAGTCCGGGAGGTCGCTGCCAAGATGTGTGAGGCGGGGGTTCACCGGATACTAGTCCTCGACGAAGGGGGCCAATTGTATGGCATCATATCGGCAGTCGACTTCGTCAGACTGGTCGCTGGGGATACTCGATAAAATAATCGAAAAGTCGTTGATGGGAAGCGAATGCCATGAGAGATAGCAATGGCAGGAATATTTGGCTGATCAATCTCCAATGATTGTACACCAATGCACATCTTGAAGGCCGAGTTCCCGAGGCGATATAACCGCCCTCCCATGGATTTCCTTTTCACCGCGGTCTTCGGAATCAGGAGGAACAATCATGACCGACTCTCCCACTCGATCTGAGGGCGAACCCTGGGGACACCCATCTGTTGCAGCGCGAACCGGCTGTTCTAAGTCGTTCCGTTCGAAAGCGTTGCGTCACCACGCAAGACGGGTGTCCCCAAAATGGATACTGTTTTCCTCCTCTCGCCGACTGCCGAAACTTTCCGCAAGTTTTTGGCCGCGCGATTTGTTAGAATCGGCGTTGCACGCGCCTGCGCTGCGCCGATCTTTGAAAATTGAACTGCTTCTCTACGGGCCGAACAGCGGCATGGGCTAGAGATCCGTCTAGCGCCGATAGCCCTTGATGGCACGAAGCAATCCGCTTTGCGGGAGCGACCAGAGGGGTTTCGTTTTCAAAACCTCTTCAAGAGAACCGCACCGAAATCTGCGTAACCCCTGCTCTGCCAACGAGATGAGGCAATTTTTCACCGTGCCGAAATGGGGGGTTTTGTTTTGTAGGAAAAGTTTGCAACAAAACCAGCAGCTCGAAACTCCCTCTGCGGTGCGCAGAATCGAGAAAGGATTCTTGCCTTTGCCTAGGGCTTGTGGTGTCTGGTGTCCCGCACCCGCTCTCACCCCAACTGCCACTGCTTAATCGCCTCGATGGGCCAGAACAGCATCAGCACGTTCAGCAGCAAGCTGTCGCGGATTGTAATCAGGAGCACGACTTCGATCGCGAAGAAGAGCACCCAGGTGGCATTCCAGCCGATTTTTTTGGCAACCACCAGTCCCAACCAACAAGCCAGCACGTCTCCCACGCTGTTGACGATGGAATCTCCCGTGTAGCCCAATGCGGCAGTCGCGTCCCGATAGCGGTTGATCACAAACTGGGTGTTCTCCAAAATCTCCCAGCCCGCTTCAATCGCAAGTGCCAGCCACACTTGCCAAGGCCACTTCCAATTTTTGGCCAACCAGCCCACGACAAAGCAGAGGACCAAGCCATGTTGAAAATGCGTGAAGGTAAAGGGATCCGCTAAATGTTGCGAGGTATGAGAACTCGCCGGGTCACTCACCCATGCCCGCAACGTTGCACACGAGCAAAACCACTCGCGGTGCTGCAAGCGGAGTTGCACGATCATCAGCACAATCGTGACGATCACTGCCAACAGTGGCCAATTCTTCCGCTCCAGGGCTCTGATCATCTCTCTCCTAGGAATGTCGACTAATTCGAGAGCGTTACTACAACTAACGAATGCGGCGGCAGTGTCGTGCTCAAGGTACTGTCGTTCAGAGAGACATCGGTAAACTCGCGCGGCTCAACTTGATTGGGCTGGTCGAACGTGTTGTGTGCATCGAGACTGTCGGCACTGAGCACTCGACCGGTAACTTTTTGGGCATCCACGCCCGCCAACTGGCATTTCAAGTTGATCGAGTCGTGGGCATGCGTATTGACGAAGGAAACGTACACCGTGCCATCGTCGCCCCGCGATGCAGAAACACTTACTGCAGGAATCGCTGCGTCGCCGAATTTGTATTCGGGGGTCTCAAGTTCGACAGGCAGAAACTTGGTATCCTGATGCACCTTGCACATTTCGAAGGCATAGTACGTAGGAGTAAGCAGCATCTTTTCCCCTTCGGTCAGAATCATCGCCTGCAAAACGTTCACCGTTTGCGCGATGTTACACATTCGCACCCGCTGGTGGTGTTTTTGGAAGATATGGAAGTTGAGGCCCGCCACCAGGGCATCACGCAACGTATTCTGCTGGTACAGAAAACCAGGATTCGTCCCTTCTTCCACCTGATACCACGTTCCCCATTCATCGACATACAGACCCCGATAAATCTCAGGATCGGTGTCGTTCATGATCGCCTCGGTGGAGTTGAGAATATCATCCATTCGCATTGTACTGCGGAGAATGCCAAACCACTGATCCTCACCAAAGCCGGTTGCAGAGAGTTTGTCATGCCAGGGAGCGGCAAGTGTGTAATAGTGAAGCGAAAGAGCCTGAGCATGTCCTCCTACCCGCGAGAAAACCACTTTGGTCCAGTTGTCATCACCACCATTCGGACCACAGGCGACTCGCATGAGATGGTTGCCACTGAAATCGCGGCAGAACGTTGCAAATCGCTTGTACAAGTCCGAGTAGAACTCGGGGGTCATGTTCCCACCACAGCCCCAGTTCTCATTGCCGACGCCGAAGAAGGGAATCTTCCAAGGTTCCTCCCGACCATTGGCGCGTCGTTCGTTGGCCAGCTCGCTCTCGCCAGCGAACGTCATGTACTCGATCCAGTCACGCATCTCTTGAGGCGACCCACTCCCCATATTGCCAGCAATATACGGATCCGCACCGATAATTTCGCAAAGGTCGAGAAACTCGTGCGTGCCAAACGCGTTCGTCTCGATGACGCCCCCCCAATGGATGTTGATCCGCTCGGGCCGCTTGTCTCGCGGACCAATGCCGTCACGCCAGTGGTAGTCGTCCGCAAAGCACCCCCCCGGCCAACGGAGATTCGGGCAATTCAGATCCTTCAGAGCAGCGATCACGTCGTTGCGAATCCCGCGGGTATTGGGAATCGACGATTCCTCGCCCACCCAAAGGCCATCGTAGATACAGCGACCCAGGTGCTCCATGAAGTGTCCATAGATGTGCTTGCTGATCGTCCCTTGAGCCCGATCCCCATGAATCGTGGCGGTGGCCTCGAGTGCCTCGGCGACAGCAACCTTCTGCCCCTGAGATACAAGCAGACTCGAAAGTAGAATTAGGAGGAACTTGTTCATTTTCATTTACCTTGAGAAGACGGAGTCAAATAGTTAATAAGCAGAATTCTGCTGAGAAATAGCCCGCTCGCAAGTACCCAAATTGGATATGCAGGCTTAAAAGCTGCTTTAAGCTACTCGAAAAACCATAGTCCCGCTTGGCTATCGACCGATGGTAAGGTAAGATTGTGACAGATTTCACAATGTAATGCCCGGCGATGCAGTGCATCGCGGCTAGGACCCCAAGCTTCGCAGCTAACCCTACGAATTCTCATGGCCAAACAAGGTCCCCGCAAAAAAGTCCCGAAAGAATTGGCGATCATCAACGCCGACAACTGCACAGGCTGCGAGTCCTGCCTGGAGGTATGCCCCGTTGATTGTATCGAATTGAAGTCCCTCAACGGAGGCATCCTCAAAGGCAACCAGCAGTGGTGCGAGATTGATCTGGAACGATGTGTGGGCTGCGAAGTGTGTGTCCACATCCCAGGCAAGAAATCGAACCCCTACGAATTGCTCGTCTGCCCCTGGGACGCCATCGAAATGGTTCCCACGGAACAGGCTGCCCAAGTCATGGCTCAAGTCGGTGGACCGCCAGAGTACATCCACGACAACTGGGATCGCTTGGTGGGCACGGCACAAAAGCTAGCCGAACTACGGGCTGCGAACTGAGGACGTTTTCTTGGCACTAGAAACAGGCGGCCCATACCTTCTGCATGTAGTCGATACTCTGCTTGGCAATCTCTTGTGGACTGGGTTCATAATTGAATACCTCCACGCTCACCCACCCTGTGTAATCGACGTCTTTGAGGGCTTCGAAAATCGGACCATATTCAACCTTGCCCATGCCAGGTCCTAGCAAGTTGGGATCGTTGGCATGGAAATGGACCAGCCAATCGTTGGATTCGCGAATGACTACGTCCGGCGAGTTCGGCTCGGTGGACATAGCTTTCACATCGAGATGGAGCTTGCAACTTGGGGAGTCAACTAACTTTGCCAGATCGATTGCCGTTTCGGCCGTAAGCATGAAATCACCCTCGGCAGGTCCCAGGGGCTCTAAAGCGATGGTTACTCCCAATCCTTCACATGTTGGCATGGCGGTGCGCAGTACCTCCGCGGCATAACTTTCCGCTTCGTCGTACCCCACTCCTGGAAGCAAGTTGCGTTGCTGGGGCGAGCCTAGTACCATCACTTTCCCCCCTAAATCGGCACACAACTGGGCAAGGGCCTTGAGATACTCTGCTGTCTCCTGCTGAACGGCTTTCTCGGGACTTGTCAGATAGAATCCCGATGTTTTGGCCAGGATCCAATGCAGCCCGATGACCTCCAACCCCGCATCGGCGGCTTGTTGTTTCACTTCCGTGCGTCTTGCAGTAGATACCTCACGAACATCGACTGACTCGCTTACTGGCAAGAGAGTGAAAGGAGCGATCTCGATCCCCGTATAACCCAGTTTGCATGCCTCAGCCCAGACTTTTTCAAATGGCTCGTCGCCAAACATTTCGTTGCAGAATGCGTATTTCATAGGGATCCTATCAAGATTAATGATGCGAATTGGTTTTCTTGGAGATTGAGCATTCTACCAGAGTACGATAACATGCGCCCACCGTTGTATTGTCTCACATCTATTAGCCGATCAAGTCATGACACTTAAATCAGGGAAGATACACCAGGGACATTGCATTGAGTTGATGCAGCGTATTGATGCTGGCTCGGTCGATCTGGTATTCGCCGACCCTCCATTCAATATCGGCTACGAATACGACCAGTATGACGATCGCCAGGATGACGAGAAGTATCTCGACTGGTGTCGTACGTGGATTGCTGAAGTCCATCGCGTGCTCAAGGCAACAGGCACCTTTTGGCTGGCGATTGGAGACGAGTACGCGGCTGAATTGAAAGTAGCAGCCCAGCGAGAAATTGGCTTCACGACGCGCAGTTGGGTCATCTGGTATTACACCTTCGGTGTGAACTGCAAGAACAAGTTTAGCCGTTCGCATGCACATCTGTTCCACTTCGTGAAAGATGCGAAGAAGTTCACCTTCAATGCCGATGATCCTGCGATTCGTGTCCCTTCTGCCCGCGCATTAGTCTACGGTGACAAGCGAGCCAATCCCGCTGGGCGTCTTCCCGACGACACCTGGATCCTGCGGCCACAAGATTTCCAGAGTGATGCCTACGGATTTACGCCCGATCAGGACACCTGGTATTTTTCTCGAGTGGCGGGCACGTTCAAAGAGCGACAAGGCTTTCACGGTTGCCAGATGCCAGAGCAGCTTTTGGGTCGTATCATACGTGCAAGTTCCCATGAAGGTGATCTTGTACTTGATCCCTTTGCTGGTAGTGGAACGACATTGGCCGTCGCAAAGAAACTAGGCCGAGAGTTCGTTGGCTGTGAACTCTCCGAAGATTACGTCAAATACGCCACCGACCGTTTAAAGCAGATTGGCTGCGGCGACCCTCTCGATGGCCCCGCAGACCCCGTCGCCAGCGCTCCGAGCACGAAGAATGGGACGACATTGGAGTCGCGTACTAAACGACTGGCGGGAAATAGTCGCCAGAAATCGCTGCTGAGTGAATGAACTCTGTGGTTCTCACGGCATCTTCCCGATGTCGTGTTTACGGATTTCCTGCGAACAAACTCCCGTCGGCTTCTTCACGCGACACGTCCACTACGAATTCGCCCGCTAGATAGTTCCTGCCCAAGAGCATCGCAAAGTTCATCTTTGAACGATCGTTGAGCGATACGAGCACCTCACGCTCCACTCCTTGATAGGACAACGATAGGGGCACGAGATAGCGCATTTCTTCCGCCTCAGAAGTGCGAACGAGATCTACTTCTGCTATCTGACGAGTGACCCATTGAGAATCGCCTTGACGATTCACCAAGCGAAAACGAATCGTCTTGCCTACGTTAGCGGACATCTCAGCATCTGCGTCTTCGATTTCCCATTCTGCCACGTGCAATGAACAGCGACTCGCCCCCGTGTCAACGCGTGCCTTGAAAACCAGCCCGCTAACGTTCTCGGCAACTGGTGCCACCGGCCCAATCAACCGGACCGACTTGTCACCTAGAGAGACTGTTGTCAGAGAGATGCTCTCGGGGGAAAAGTTCTTAGCAACGGAGTCGCTGGAATGATATTGATGGAGTCCGACGGCGGAACTGATAACGACCAGACACAGCAGCAAAGGCTTGGCAGATTTCACAGATTTCTCTCCGTTAGCATGGGGGAGAACAAAATTCGGCGTCATCCGTGCAGGTGAGGTAACGACCCCAGTGCAATTATGCGTAGTGAAATTGCAGGTGTTGCAAATTCGCAGGAAGAAATTGTGCCACGCCAACACTACCAAGAACCGCAAACCCTTTGCCTGAAAGGAGTTACACCAAATGCAGACGCCCGGAAAAATTGTGCGGTTTGTCCCGATGTCCCCATTTTGGAGGGATTTCAAGCCCTTCACCACCTGGCGCTACTTCAGAGTCGTCAGATATTCGACCACATCGAGAAACTCAGCCGGAGCGATCGTACTGCCCAAGTTTTCGGGCATACTACTCTGATTTGTCTCGAAAACTTCATCGATGTCTTCATTGGTAAAGGTCTTCCTTACCCCCTCGGGAAGAGCGAGGGTGATCGAATCCTCTGTTTTCTTAAGGACAAATCCTACCATAGGAAGTCCGTCGGCAGTGAGAATGGTTGTTGTTACATATTTAGGATCCACCTTTTTGCTTGGTTCAACTATTGATTCGATAATCTCACGGCGATCGAGACGCTTGCCGACATCGCTAAGATTCGGGCCGAACTCATAGCCGGAGCTTCCCACTTGGTGACAGTTCGCACACACTCGACCAAAAACTGCGCGGCCATTGTCGACATTGCCTGCAAGATTCACAAGTAGGTCATATGCGTGGTTGCGGGCCAGCGTGGAATTGTCTGGATCGAGTGCAACTTTGAGTGGTTCTACAGCAGCGAGACTGGGACGCTGGCGTGCCAGATATTCGTTTAAGAATTCTCTTGAATGAGAACGCCCGACAGCGAACGTCCCTGCTTGAAATGGCTCAGTCCACACCGGCTCCAAGGCCCCGATTGTCTGCTGGATTACGTACTTCATATCGGAATCACAAGGCTTGTCCAACGCCGTGAGAACCGCTTCGACTGCTTCGAGAGTTGGATAAAAGCTAAGTCCCCGCACCGCTTCCAACCTTACCCGGGGATGCTCATCCAGTACCTGCATTTGGAGCATTGAAAATGAGTCAATTAAATACTCACGTTCGTCAGCGACAAGATGAGTTGCCGCCGCTCGAGCCTGAAACGAATCTGACTGGAATACCTCTTGCAAGAGCACTTCATCGACGGAGTGATGTCCCTGTAAGATCCACAGTGATTCACATCGCAGGCGGTCGTATTCAGAATCACTGGGATCGAGTTGAGCGGTCCACTTTTTGACTGAAGAGATGACCTTCGCCGTATCCCGGTCGCGCAATTCCCTGCGAGCACGGTAGCGAGTGCGAGGCTCATAGGAACGAAGTTGTTCCAGTAATTCTTGTTCACTCATGCCCGCCTGTGTAATCGGCTCAAGCAAAGGGTGATCTTTCGCAACGAGCCGATAGATTCGTCCATGGATGTGATCGCGACTGGGGTCACGCTGAGAATATTGCATGTGTCCAATCAGGGCATTGCACCAATCGCCAAACCAGAGGGCGCCATCGGGACCAATTTGCGGATCCGTGGGACGGAAGTTCTTATCAGTACTTACCAGCAAGTCATCGGGCCTTGAAGATTTCATCAGACGCTCCCCTTGGAAGCCTGAACCATCGTCACGGATCGCAAATCGCGGGAGACCATTCATGTTTATTACGCAGGCGTAGATAAACTGTCCTTGCACTTCGTCAGGTAAGTGGCGGGAGAACAGAAACTCATTGCCAACCGCGGGGCGCATTCCTTGATTGTCCAAGATCAAGTCGACGCCTCGACGTCCAGAAAACTGAGCGCCCGAAAGGAGTGTTGCCCAAGTTTGGTTGGCAGTGGTGCCGTCTCCAACGATACCCTGGCCCCACGGGTCGAAGACGAAGCACCAGGGATTGCCATAGCCTGGAGTTTGAAAATGTCGAATCTTCAAAGTTGATGGATCAAAAACATAGGAACCCGAGGTATTTTGGTGCCGAAATGGTCCCCAAGGGCTTTCGACGGCCGTATGCATTGAGACTCCTTCAAGCATGTGCAGCAGTCCGCCGTTGGACCACTCGTACGCGCCGATGGCATGATGGGTGTCGTCGCTAGCCCAGCCATCGAGCAGATGGACAACGACATCCGCCCGATCATCTCCGTCGGTGTCTTTGAGCCACAATAGCCTCGGCTGGTCAGTCACCAAAACGCCGCCGTTCCAAAATTCGAATCCGGTGGGACAATGAAGTTTGTCGTAAAAGGTCGTGCAATTGTCAGCGCGACCATCGCTGTCTGTGTCTTCCAAGATAAGCAATTTGTCATTCGGCTTGGGATTGCCTGGCTTCCACTGAGGGTAGGTAGGCATACACGAAACCCACAGGCGGCCATGATTGTCGAAGTTGAGTTGAACCGGCTTGGTGAGTTCCGAAAAATCGCGCTCACTGGCAAATGCCTGCACCTCAAAACCTTCTGGCACTCGCATCGTGGCGATGGACTCTTCCGGAGTTAAATACTTGAGTTCTTCGGGCTCAGAGTAATCCTGCCTCGGGTTCCCAAATCGCGTTTCAGGTACATACAGCTCGCCCGTCTCACTGTCATCCGGCGGTCCAGGCGACTTCCCTTGAGCAATGTCCCAAACACGTCGATCTCGCACTGCGGCCATTGCGCGGATTTTGGCGTATTCCAGCGGAAATGTCTCCTTGTCCCAGGTGCGCCGACCACCATAGACGTACCATCCATTGAGCATGCGGTAGTCTTGCTGGTGAACCCAGGATTTATCGTTGATCGCATCTCTCAATTCGCCAAAAGATTGAGAACCAACTTTCACAGACGCTGGACTGCCAAACAGGGCCTGATCTAGTATGAGACCCACTTCCCTATCACCTGCTTCGTTCAAGTGACAACCATTGATCGTGTACTGCATTCCTGGCTCGGCAGCAAACAAAGTCTCGGTCGGAGTGAGCAGATCAACGAATACGAGCCTTCTCTCTGCTGCTACCTCCTCGACGATCGCTGCATACCGTCGTAGTTGATCATTGCGCTGGTCGGCATTTGACCAGAGGGAATTGCCCGTTGGTTCCCAAGCGATGGGTGAAACGAGCACAAAACGCGGCGCTGCACCTGATCGACGAGGGTATAGCTTCGCCATCTCGTCGAGATATTTTTCATAGGCTAAGCGAAACGCCGCCTCACCTTCAAGGCCTGCGAAGGACTCATTGAATCCGAAAAAGCAGAGATAAGTATCGGGGCTGAATACCTCCAGCGGATCGTCGATGGCATTGTAACTACTGGGTCGCTGGCGGTTGTCAACCGCGTCGCATGGCCAGGCAAAGTTGCGGAACACGAGTTCCTGCTGCGGAAAACGACTATGAAGAAGCGATTCGAAATGTCCGAACAGACTCATCCGCTCAGCAAGCGAATTGCCGACTAGCGCAATCCGTTCATGCTTATGAAGCCACAAGGGCAAGGTGCCAACCTTGGACATTGCTTCTATCGCGTGATCCTGTGGCTTCACGCCACGTTGGAAACCATCGAATCCATACGCGGACGGTTGGAAATCGCCAACGATCTCCACATCCGCTTTCTCTGGGACTTCCATTTCAAGTCCCCAAAACACCGCGTTCACGATGAGGCGCCGCAAATCTTCGCACGTCAGATCGGTCGCAGCCCCCATTGTGGTACAGAAAACACGGTTAGTGCTGCCGGCATCATTCTTCACGAGGCGTGTCCAGGCGATTGGCATCATTGGGTCGTTGACATCCTGCGACCTGCCGTCGTTGGTTCGCTTCTTGGAATAACTAGCTGGGGGAGAGTCGCTCTTCATGCCTGAGAGAACCTGTCCTCGTAGGAGAATCTTCGCGTCCTCGGGGGGGTAGACTTCGTAGACGTCCGTATCGCCAAAAATGTCGCTCACACCGTTTATAATCGGATCGACTTTGGCGGAGGATTCGATGATCCCACGAGTTGCTTCTTTCTTATGCACACCCCAATGATTTACCCACTCTTCTCCCAGCACTACTTCGCCAAAGCGGTTGAACTTATGATACGGACTCCCTTTTGGATACTTGAATGCGTGCGTACTCGTCCGCAGCGCGATGATCGGCTTGCCTGCGGTAACCGCTTGTGAAAATCTCTCAATCGCCTCGGCTGGCCAGGCGCGAAACCGAAGTGCCATCACAATGGCATCTGCCGAGCCAATTGCTTCACTCCCCGGGAGCGAAGCAACATTGTTGGGATCGATCTCGCCGGACTTTGGATTCACAGCGAACAGCACAGTGCACTTGAAGCCATGTCGATCGCTGAGGATCCTGGCTAACATCGGCAAGGCTTCCTCAGAGCGATACTCCTCATCGCCCGAGAGGAATACCAAGTGCTTCCCCTTCCCTGCACCGTCTCCACCGGGATAAACAACCCACGCTTGGTCGTTGCCTTGAGAAAGCGAAGTTAGAATAAGGCATACAGCCAAGCTGATAGGATGAAGAGCGAGGTTCATGGTTGTAAACATTTCCATCGAACTTGTGGGGTCATCGCGTGATCCTTGATTGTTTCCGATTACTGCAACTGCGCCATCGCCTGAGCACGATTCTCTTTCCGAACTAATTGCCCGCAAGCGGCAGCAATATCGGCTCCCAATGAATAGCGGATCGTTGTTGGAATGCCAGCCTGCTTGAGAATTCCAGCGAAGGCTTCGCGACCTGCTCGATCTGTCCCTGCAAGATGCGGGGCGTCCTCGATCGAGTTATAGGGAATCAGATTGACATGGACATTGAGGCTAGTGAGCCAATCCACTACTGCGCAGGCATCATCATCTGAATCATTTACGCCGGAGAGCATCAGATACTCAATCATTACAGGCTTTCCCTGCAATGAGTTCACCTTCCGGAGAGTAGCCTGCAATTGTTCGAGAGGATATTTCTTGGCAATGGGGATCAACTGCTCGCGCACTATCTGATTGACACTGTGCAAACTCAAAGCGAGGTTAACTTGGGGAAACCGGCGTACACAGCGAAGCATTGCGTCGGCAATCCCCACCGTCGAGACCAGGATCTTCGCTGGAGAGAAATGGAACATCTTCGCATCGGTCAGTATTTGGAGGGATGAGTAAAGTTGCTCCTCGTTGTGGAATGGCTCACCCATCCCCATGAAGACGATATTGCGAAGTTTGCGGCCTTCTCTTGCTAGCAGTTGCCCCGTCTGCAATACCTGATCGCAGATTTCCTCAGCCGAAAGAACACGTGCGATTCCCATCTTGCCTGTAGCGCAGAAATCGCACGCCGCTGCACAACCAACCTGACTCGACACACACAAAGTTGTACGACCCGTCGTGATGCGGAGAATCACGGTCTCAATGAGCATTCCACCCGCTGTACGAAACAATAATTTGGTTGCACCATCAAGTTGTGAATCATGACGTGATTCAATAGTGAGAGGATGTAAGGAAAGTCGCTCCGGGGAGGGGAAGTCGACGATCGCCATATCATCGGCTTGGAAATGTTTGAATAATGCGTTACGCAATTTACGCATGTATTGGGGATCGATTTGCAGTTCTCGCTGCAATCGTTCAAATTCAGGTGCGTCGAAGATGCTGACTTGTTTCATGCGAGCACCGTCTTGTTCGTTTCGCCAGCGATCTCTTGCACGTAACGTGGCACCATGTAGCCCGGCAGTTGTCGTCGAAGTTCGCCAACTAATTGCTTCCCCTCTGCAATCGGCACTTCAAAGTGAGCCGCCCCCGCTACGCGATCCAATTGATGTAAATAGTATGGCAACACGCCAACCGCGACGAGTCGTTCGCTCAACTCCCGCTGCGCGTCGACCGAATCATTGACCCCCCGAAGCAGGACCGCTTGATTCAAGAGCGTGATGCCAGCATCGCGAAGATTGCTGAGTGCTACTGCCACGTCATGGGCTAGTTCACGAGCATGGTTTGTATGGACAACGATCACACTTGTCAGTCGCGTATCGGTAAGAGTCTGGAGCAACTCGTCGGTGACTCGCAGAGGCACAACAATCGGTAATCTCGTATGGATCCGAAGTCGTGTAACGTGGGGCAAATCTGCTATCTTACCCACTAACATCGCTAGCCGTGAGTCCACCAACATCAACGGATCACCTCCACTGAGTATGACTTCCGTAATCGAGGGGTCCTCCGCAATTGCAGTCAGCGCCGAATCCCAAGCCGCTTCGCTGTGGGGTACTTCTTCGTAAGGATAGTGGCGCCGAAAGCAGTACCGACAATGTACCGCGCAGCTCCCCGTGGCAATCAGCAGCGCGCGACCCTGGTATTTTTGCAACACGCCAGGATGCAGAGCCGCTAATTCATCGCCCACTGGATCGGCTGTAAAACCATCCACGGCTTTGCCTTCTCCCCCCAGTGGCAGAACCTGTCGGAGAAGCGGATCGTGGGGGCTGTTCGGTTCTATACGAGCTAAATAGCCTGGCGGCACAAACACTGGGAATTGGGCAGCGCCTACGGCTGCATCACAGGCCAAGCTCTCAGAGAGCCCTAGCCGACGACATAACTCGGACGAGGTGCGCACTGCCTGGCGGATTTCGGCCTGCCAAGAGTCCTCCTGCGCCGGTTTTGAGGCGGGGCGGACAGATCGATCATTACTCGTTAGAATAGCCATTTCGCGATTTCATTGCATCCGTCAAGCAACCAGCAACACCGAGTTGCCGCTGCACCAAAGACATAACCCAAGATAACCCGAAGCTAAACAGGAAGATACACCGTGCCCACGTATAGTACGAACGAATTCCGCAAAGGACTAAAAATCCAGATCGATGGCATTCCTTTCCAGATGGTCGAAATGAATTTCCGCAAGCCCGGCAAGGGAAATGCCCTCTATGAGTGCAAGCTAAAGAACTTGGTACGGGGGACGGTCACCGACAAAACCTACCGAGCTGGACAAACGGTCGAGGCGGCCGATGTGTCAGAATTCACCGCCCAATTCCTCTACAAGCAGGTGGATGGATTCGTCTTCATGAAGCTCGACGACTACGAGCAATATGAATTGACCGCAGACCAACTCGGCGACGACGCCAAATTTCTCAAAGAAGGGATGGACTGCTCGCTGCTGGTGTTCAACGACAATCCCATCGGCGTGACACTTCCCAACCATGTGGTCCTGAAAGTCGAGTACTGTGAACCTGCTGTCAAGGGGAACACAGCCACCAACGTCTCGAAACCGGTGACACTTGAAACAGGTGCCGAGGTTCTTGCCCCCGCATTTATCAACATCGGTGATTGGCTCCGTGTCGACACCCGAACTCAAAGTTACATCGAACGAGCCAAGGATCCTGAAGAAGGATAATTCTCAATCCGGAGGCATCCGTCTAGGCGGACCTCCGAGAAATCGAGGATTTTTCTAGCAAGATCACTCACTGTAAAACGAACAAAGTATAGAATTCCAATCCGCCCCCCTTTTCCGTTAACAAATGGAGACGCACATGTCCCCTTGGGTAATTCTTGCTATTATCGTTGGTATTGGTTTCTTGCTCCTGCTTTATGGAGTGGGAATTTTCAATCGCTTGGTGGCGTTACGCAATCGCTTCCAAAACGCTTTCTCTCAAATCGAAGTGCAGCTCAAGAGGCGGTACGATCTGATTCCCAATCTGGTCGAAGTCGCTAAAGGGTACATGAGCCACGAAAAAGGAACGCTCGAAGCTGTCATCAACGCCCGTAATCAAGCTGTTGGCGGACTTCAAAAAGCCGCTGCTTCTCCTGGCGATCCCAAAGCGATGCAAGAACTTGCCGCTGCAGAAACCGCTCTCGGTGGAACGCTTGGTCGACTATTCGCCCTCTCGGAGGCCTATCCCGACCTCAAGGCGAATCAAAATATGGCCCAACTAACCGAGGAACTCACTTCGACGGAAAACCGTGTGGCATTCGCTCGTCAGGCCTACAATGACGCCGTGACTGCCTACAACACCTACCGCCAGTCGTTCCCCCCCGTGTTTTTCGCTAACATGTTCGGCCACAGCAGCGACGCCGAATTACTAGAGTTCGAAGACAGCGCAGCCATCGCCGAAGCTCCCAAAGTGTCGTTTGAATGATGGAAGCTTAGAGTTGAGTGTTGAGGATCGAGTGTCCAGAGACACTCTCCCGTTTCCGTTACTCCACGATCCACTCTCAACCTTTCCCTCTATGTCTACTAATTTCTATCAGCGCCAGACCGATGCACGCCGCACAACCAAATGGTTGGTCGTCGTATTCATTCTGGCGGTAATCGCGATGGTCGCTACGGTGTTTCTTGCGACGATCGGCCTGATCGAAGCTTCCGGCAAGAGTCAACTCTTTGCCGATAGTGCCGCTGGCTATTCACCCAAGGCGTGGAACGTTCCCTTGGGAACAGGAGGCTTCACACTAGCCTTGATCGCAGGTGGAACCTTGTTCAAACTCGCGCAACTTCGTGGCGGGGGAACCACCGTTGCTGAGAACTTGGGGGCCCAGCGCGTTCCACAGAATACGACTGATCCTGTGGAACGCCGCCTAGTCAACGTCGTCGAAGAAATGGCCCTTGCTTCTGGAGTACCGGTGCCACCGGTCTACATGTTGAAAGACGAGAAGGCCATCAACGCCTTCGCCGCTGGATATTCTCCTAGCGATGCTGTTGTGGCGGTCACTCAGGGGACTGCCGAACAGCTCACGCGCGATCAACTACAAGGGGTTGTTGCCCACGAGTTCAGCCATATTCTCAATGGCGACATGCGTCTTAACATCCGTATGATCGGAGTGTTGCATGGCATCTTGCTGATGGGGCTTCTGGGGCGTTTGCTTTTCAATATTGCAGCTCGAGGCGGAAATCGACGCAGTAGTAAGGGGGACCCGACCATCTACTTCTTGGCCGTTGGTCTGGCGCTGGTTGTCATCGGATATCTTGGCACCTTTTTCGGGGGCTTGATCAAAGCGGCCATCTCGCGTCAACGTGAGTACCTGGCCGATGCCTCTGCGGTGCAATTCACTCGCAATCCTGAGGGGATCGCTGGTGCATTGAAGCGAATCGGGGCTTTTGTCTCTGGCTCAAGGTTAAAGAACGTCCATGCTGCTGAGTTGAGCCACATGTATTTCGGTCAAGGTGTTTGGGAAGGTTTCACTGGTTTGATGGCGACGCATCCCCCACTAGAGAAACGCATCCTTGCCCTCGAACCCCGTTGGGATGGCAAGTTTCCGGCAGTGCCAAAGATCCCTGCCGCTTTGACCGAGTTGGGAACCGCCGCTGGATTGGTCGGACTGGCTGCTGGTGCCGACGAAGTTCCTCTGGAAGTCGTGCGCCATTCACCCGAGCAAGTTGGTAGCCCAACTGAAACCCACCGTGAGTACGCTGCTGAATTAATTGACCGCCTTCCACCAGAAATCCGCTCTGCGGTTCAGGAACCTTACGGCGGGCGAGCGGTCATGTTTGCGCTGCTGCTGGATTCGAACCAGGAAATTCGCGAGCAGCAGTTCAACGCTCTAACAAAAACTATATCACCGGACGTTGTAGACCTCACGAGAAAACTCGATCCGGTGGTGCGCGTCGTAGATCCTCGCGCACGGCTCGCCCTCGTGGACTTGGCATTGCCTGCACTGCGAACAATGACCAAAGAGCAATACCGCCGTTTTTCACAGGCTTTTAAGAAACTTGTGGAAGCGGATAACCGCATCGCTGCGTTTGAATGGATGTTACACAGCGTATTGCTGCGACATTTGCGGCCTCAATTTGAGCCCACTCGTCCACCCCGAGTTGCCTATTATAGTCTTGCGAGACTGGAGCATGAAGTCGGCATTCTCCTTTCCACCTTGGCAAATCTCGACAATTCGGGAAAGCGTGTGGAACATTCCTTTCGCCATGCTGCCGAAATGCTGCCTGAGATATCCGTCCCGCTGCTACCAGCTTCCGAATGCACACTACCAGCATTGCAGAAGGCACTGGAGACGATTCGGACAGTAGCCCCCAAACATCGCCATCAAATTATCGAAGCTGCTGCGGACCTGATCTGTTACGATCGCGACGTGTCGATCAAAGAAGCAGAACTCTTCCGAGGGATGTGTGACATGCTCGACTGCCCCATGCCTCCGCTACTTCCTGGCCAACCAATCGTAGCACGGGCGTCTGCTTAGTTAGACGGTGTACGACATGGACAAGCGACTCCAGTATCTGCAGCAACGTAGTGAACTGCTACGAAAACTGCGCAAATTCTTTTTCGATCGCGACTTCATCGAGGTGGAAACACCATTGCTCTCCAGTGAAATAATCCCTGAGCTGCATATCGAACCCATGGCCCTAAGCCGAGACGCAACGCGTCACCCTGCATTCTTACAGGCTTCTCCTGAACTGCACATGAAGCGCCTCATAGCCGAGGGTCTGTCATCCATCTTCCAAGTCACACGTTCCTTCCGCGCCGGCGAATCGGGTCAACTACACAACCCCGAGTTCACGCTGGTCGAGTGGTATCGTGCGGGGGACGATATGCAGGCCGGCATGACTTTTCTCGATGAACTCTGCCAATCACTGCTCGGTACACCACCAGCGCGACGTATCAGCTATAGCGAAGCGTTTCACTCCATGCTGAGCATTTGCCCTCATACAGCCACTAGCAAGCAACTGGCCAATTGCGCTGAACATCATGAAGTCTCGATTCCGGCAGACATGCCAACGACAGACCGCGACGAGTGGCTCAACCTGCTGCTGGCCGCACGAATCGAACCAAAGTTGGGACTCGATTCACCCACGATTCTCTACGATTATCCGGCCAGCCAGGCAGCTCTGGCAAAACTTGCCACCCGCGACGATGGCACACAAGTGGCAGAACGGTTTGAGCTTTACTTCCAAGGTGTCGAACTGGCCAACGGATATCATGAACTTACCGACTCCGCTGAACTCCGCGGTCGTCTCACGCAAGTGAATCAACATCGAGAAGCAGATAGCCGCCTTGCCCTCCCCTTACCCGAGTCGCTGCTGGCTGCGATGGAGCTGGGACTCCCTGATTCATCCGGCTGCGCCCTGGGGTTCGACCGTCTCGTGATGCTGGCCGTTGGGGCAAAATCGATTGGGGATGTGATGGCGTACAACAAACAGAACAATGAAGGCTGATCACAGCAGGGCTGCACACTCCTTATGCCTAAAGCAATGCACCAGATGGTCGTTCACTAGTCCTGCGGCTTGCATGTGGGCGTAAATGATCGTGCTGCCCACGAATTTGAAGCCTCGCTGTTTGAGATCGCGGCTAAGTGCATCGGACTCTTTACTGTTGGCAGGGAGTTGGCTCATTCGCTTCCATTTGTTGACTTTCGGTTTGCCTCCGACGAAACCCCAAATGTATTTGTCGAACGTGCCGAATTCTTCTTGCACCTCCAAGAAGGCGCGAGCATTGGTCACGGCAGCGTTTACTTTGAGTCGGTTGCGGACGATGCCGGGATTGAGGAGCAGCTTCTCGATTCGCTTCTCTGTGAAGCGAGCAACCTTCTCTGGATCAAACTCGGCGAACGCCTTGCGGTAGGCTTCGCGTTTGCGATAGATCGTGATCCAACTCAACCCTGCCTGAGCGCTTTCGAGCGTGAGAAACTCGAATTGTTTGCGATCGTCGTGGACGGGGACGCCCCACTCCTGATCGTGATACGGCACCAATTCGCCGCGGCCAGCGTACTGCCAATCGCAGGTCTTTCTCGCCTCTGCCACTACGCCCTCACTCGCTGATATACCGTGAAAGTGTGGTCAAACTGGTCGAACTCATCGGCCGTATGATGAGACTCTTCTTTCACTTCCCAGTGAGACCAGTCAACCTCGGGGAAGCTCACGTCCCCTTCCACCTCGGCATGGACTCGCGTGAAATAGAGTCGGTCGGCTTGGGGTAACGCCAACTCGTAGATTGCTGCCCCTCCGATCACAAACGCTTGGTCTTGGTCGCAATCAGCCTGTTTCGCATAGTCCATCGCCTGTTCGAGATTGCCGGCGACTCTAACTTCAGCATGCCCCGTCTCATAGTCCGGCCGATGGGATATCACGATGGAAGTTCGCCCGGGGAGCGGCCTTCCGATTGATTCCCAAGTTTTACGTCCCATGAGGATCGCGTGTTCCATCGTGATGCGTTTGAACCGCCGCAAGTCGGCTGACATGTGCCAGGGAAGTTGCCCCTCGCGACCGATGATGCCATTTTCCGAGACGGCTACCAGAATCGCTAGTTTCATACAGCCACCGGTGCAGATATATGGGGATGCGGATCGTAGTTGGTGAGTTCAAAATCCGCAAACTGAAAGGCGAATAGGTCGTCGACGGCCGGATTGATTTTCATCTGCGGCAGTGGTCGTGGTGTGCGCGACAATTGCAAGGTGGCTTGTTCCAAATGGTTATCATACAAATGGGCATCACCGAGCGTGTGGACAAAATCACCAACGCCCAAACCTGTCACCTGAGCCACCATCATCGTCAACAGAGCGTAGGACGCGATGTTGAAAGGGACGCCGAGGAACACATCTGCACTGCGCTGATATAACTGACAGGATAGTTTTCCCTCGGCAACGTAAAACTGAAACAACAAATGACACGGCGGCAATGCCATCTGATCGATGTCAGCCACATTCCAGGCACTCACAATCAGTCGCCGTGAGTCGGGATTCGTGCGAATCGCGTCCACGACTTCACCCATCTGATCGATGCTGCGTCCATCGGGAGTCGCCCAAGATCGCCACTGCTTGCCATAGACGGGTCCGAGTTCCCCTTCGTCGTCGGCCCACTCATCCCAAATCGACACTCGGTTCTCGTTGAGATAACGTACGTTCGTCTCTCCTTGCAGAAACCATAGCAATTCATGAATGATTGACCGCAGATGCAACTTCTTGGTTGTCACCAGAGGGAATCCCTCTTCGAGATCAAAACGCATTTGGTAACCGAAGACACTCCGTGTACCTGTCCCCGTGCGATCGCTTTTGACGACGCCGTTGTCGAGAATGTGTTTGAGGAGGGTGATGTATTGTTGCATTTGATACTAACTTGTAGATCGATAGGAATTAAAGAAACTCGCCGCGGATAAACGCGGACTGAACGGACTAGCGCAGACTTAGAAATATTCTGATCCGCGTGTATCCGCATCATCAACGTTCATCCGCGGCCTATTTCTTCTAATTTCTCTTTATTTCACTCCTCCTTAGCCATGATTTCTTCCACTACCTTGACCAGCATCGATGGGTCGTCCTTCTTACGCAACTGTTCGATCCGCTTAGCGCTGAGACCCAACTTTTCCAGGACTCCAACTACCTGATTCCATTTGGTTTGTCGACCCTTGCCTTCGGCCAAATAGAGATCGGTCACCAATTCACTGAGTCTCTGCAGCGAAATCGCGTCCTTGTTGTCATAATAGTTCTTGATGATCTTCTGTTGATGTTTGGAATATTGTTTGCCCATCGCTCAATTCTATCGGGTTATGCTAGGAAACGGGTATTTCGGTGACGAACTGCCGACAGTGAAACATGTCAAATTTATGCGGAAACCATGAGTGTTTCCACTTTTCTGACTCCTTGCGGCGCGGTAGATTATCCTACCTGCTGGTCGGCAGCAACGGTAGCCGATCCTCTCGATTTGCGTTTCCCACAAGTTCCAAAGGGTTGGTCGCCGATGCCGGTCTTGAAGTTTATCAAAGAGAAAAAAGAAATCGAGGTTCCCGAGGGCGCCAATCTACGCAAAGAGGCCATGAAGGCCGGCGTGAATCCGCATCAAGGCCTCAACGGCTTCGGAGCCTCACTCAACAAGGTCGTCAATTGTCACGGCCTTGGCCAATGTGGCACTTGCCGCGTGAATATCATCAAGGGCATGGAGAATGCCAGCAAGATGGGGATCTTGGAAAAAACGCGGCTCACATGGCCGATTCCAACTCCTATCACCCCGGGCGGACTTGATCCTATTCCTGCGATGGCCTATCTGGGGCACGAAGAGACTATGCGTCTCTCCTGCCAGGTGACGATCCAAGGCGATATGGAAGTGGAAACCGGCCCAGAGCTAGATCTCTTCGGTGAGAATTTTTTCAGTTAGAATAGTAGCTGTCAGCTATCAGCCGTCAGTTTTCAGAAATTCTGGTTGATGATGGCTGGTAAACAATTGCTGAAAGCTACCCCCATGCGCCAAGTCATCGCTATCGTCAAGCCGTACCTCGCCGAGAAAATTCTCGAAGGGCTGCGGCTCGCTCCGTTAGAAGCAGTGCATGTGCGCGAGGTGAAAGGGATGGGTCGGCAAAAAAGTTATCTCGACCAGTACTCTGAGAGCGAATATTCCGAGGCGTTTCTCCCCAAAGTGGAGATCACCGCCTGGGTCGAAGACGCTCGCTGCGAGGAGGTCGTTCGAAAATTAGTGGAAGTCGCCCGCACCGGTCGTATGGGGGATGGTAAGATACTCGTTCTTGCCGCCGAGACCCCGGAGACACTCATTGCATCTAAGCACTGACCCCTGATTGTTGCCTACCGACCACTGATTACTATGAAATTCTTTTCCGTTCGACAGAATCTCGTTTCTAACCCGCTCGCCGACGTAGCGGCCGAGGTGCACGCACAACTCGATGCCCTCGGCTTAGAGCCGCCTCAGGGTCGTGTAGCAATACCGGTTGGCAGTCGTGGCATCTCACAGATTCCCACGATCGTTCGCGCCGCAGGCGATTGGCTCCGCAAGCATGGGGCAGAACCCTTCATGGTGCCAGCCATGGGTTCGCACAACGGGGCGACCGCCGAAGGGCAACAACAGATGGTTGAATCGCTCGGCATGACCGAAGAAGCAATGCAGATGCCGATTCTATCCAGCATGGAGTGTGTCAAGATTGCTTCTGTGAAGACGGGCGACGTGTGGCTTGATCGTCACTCCTACGAGGCCGATGGCATTCTGGTCATCAATCGCGTTAAGTTGCACACCTGTTTCTCCGGCCCGGTACAGAGCGGACTGGTAAAAATGATGGTCGTCGGCATGGGGAAGATTAAGTCGGCCGAGACCTTCCACTCCAGCCCTACGCCACAGATGAAAGACATGCTGTTGGAGATGGGCCAGGTGCTTGTCGACTCCGGCAAATTCTGGGCGGGACTGGCGATACTCGAAGATGGTTTCGATCAAACGGCCGAGGTTCACGCCCTACCTGCCGACCAGATCCTCAAGCGCGAACCCGCACTATTGGATCGTTGCCGCGATTATTTCCCGCGCATCCCCATTGATGAACTTGACGTATTGATCGTGAACGAAATCGGCAAAACGTTCAGCGGCACTGGAATGGACACGAACGTGATCGGCTACCGTGGCGTCAAAGGATACGAAGATCTCGACCGACCCAACATCAACATCATCGCAGCACTTTCGCTGGCTGCCGCCTCACAAGGCAACGCCATCGGCGTCGGTCTGGCCGACTTCATCACTCAGCGTCTCCGCGATGCGATTGACGAACACAAGACTTTCATCAACGTCTACACCACCGGTGACATGGAGCGGGCCAAAATCCCCGCCACACTGAAAGACGACGAGACCGTCGTCGAACGCATTGTCCACCGCTACGGATCTGAGCGATGGATGTTCATTCAAAACTCATTGAACCTGGACCACCTCTTCGTGAGTGAAGACCTCCGCGATGAAATCGCGGCTTGCCCTCAGTGTACGATCGAAGGCGAGCCGATTGAACTCACGTTTCAAGACGGGCAGCATCAATTGACGTTTTGAAATACGCCAAAGTCACTTAGTATTTCAGCGCGTGTTCAATCTAACCTTCAGCCTCCGCGAAAATCCGCAGAAACGTTTCGCGCACCTTGCGACAAGTTTCGAACACCTCCTCCGCAAGTTTCTGGGGTTCCGTCCCGTCCATCAGAAATGCTAACTTCGCGCGTTCGCGGTCCTCTTCGGGAAACTCGTGACGACCTGTAGCATCCATTAGCCGTATTCGTGCCTCCACGTTTCGAAGTAGGTTGTAAGCATCCTTTAAAAAGCGGGCATCTTCCTCAGACAGAAAACCTGCTTGCTCCAGGGAGGCTAAGGCGTTGAGGGTGTTCGTTTCGCGGACCGCTGGGTGGGATTGGCCATATTTGAGCTGAAGCATTTGCACGATGAATTCGACATCCATCGTGCCGCCGGGGCCCCGTTTGAGGTTGCGCTCGCTGGCTGATTCTTGAAGTTTCATACGCATCCCGTGGATTTCCGTAGCATCGCTTGCTTGCCATGGCTTACAGTAGGTCGCAGCCACGACTGCTTCCATTGCCTTGTTTGCTGCCACTGGACTGCCCACAACCACACGGGCCTTACACAATGCCTGGCGTTCCCAAAGCTGACCGGCACCTTCGAGAAAATATCGCACGAATTCCTCTAGGGAAACTGATAGCGCCCCACCACGACCGGTAGGTCGCAGTCGAGGATCCACCTCGAACAGCCGCCCGTAGGGACCAAAGTCCGACATTCGTTTGATGATTCGCTGTCCTAATTCACTGAAAAAATGATTGTTCGTCGTCGAGTCGGCCGAACCTCGGCGATCGGTGACCGTGCGGCCCTCAGCCTCATAGAGGAATACGAGGTCGAGATCGCTGTGATAATTCGGTTCGCGCCCGCCGAGTTTTCCCATAGCCAATACTATGAATTCACAAGGTTTGCCAATCCGTTCGGGACTCGGCTCCCACTCGGCGAACTGCTTCTCTTCGCTGGAGGATGACTTGGTCTCGCTCGGCGGGTCAATCCGAGGCTCGCCCCGTTTTTCGACGAGTTTGTCGTATTCCATCTCGACGACTTCCCTCAAACACACTTCAGCAATGTCGGAGAGTTCACCATGGGTGGCCTGGATGTCATCCTTGCCAAGTATGTCACGTACTCCAACACGCAAGTGCTGTGAGACCTTGAAGCTATGTAGAATTGGTTCTTTGTCTTCGGCCCCTCGGGTCAGTTCGGCCAGACTTGCTTCGACGGCCTCCAGATTGGGCAGCCTTCCTAACAACAAGCTATCCAGCAGTTCGTCAATCATGCCCGGATTGCTGGTGAGGATGCCTGCCAGATAGGGGCAGGCCGCACACAATGTGACATACAGATTCAGTGTAGGACGGTTGCTGCTAAACAACTCCCACAATGCTGCCTTCCCGCCTAGTGAATCGCTCACTCGGCTCAGATTCACTAGTGTGACGTCGGGATCAGGCGTCTTGGCGATGGCCGCGAGCAAACGGGGAGCAATCGACGCCAAGAACATCCGGCAACGCCGTGTCGAGAGAAACGGAATTCGTTCTTCCGCAAGCGACATGAGATTAGCGTATGCCGCCTGGGAGTCGGCGAACGGATACTTGTCCATAACTTTGGCAATCGTCTCCGGCGAGGGATCGGGATCGTTTACCAGATCGACTTCGGGTTCGCTCTCTGCATTATCTCCAAAGGCATCATGCAGCAAGTGATCGAGAATTTTGCGATCGATTTCAGTTCGCTGGCGAAAATCGTTGCGAAAAGACTCCAGAGCCGATACTTTTTCCGTATCATAATAACCCATCCTTCGAGCGATCTTCACCAGATCTGTTTCCGACTTGGGGAGTTGATGGGTCTGGAGATCGTACATGATTTGTAGGCGATGCTCTAGTTTTCGAAGATAGCTGTAGTTCTCCTCAAGCATCGTGCTTTCTTGATGTGTCAGCGCGCCGGCCCTGCTGAGTTTGGCGATCGCTTCGAGCGTGTTGCCAGTCCGCACTTCTTCGAGAGCCCCACCATTAAGGAGCTGTAAGAACTGAATCACAAATTCGATATCGCGTATTCCTCCCAAACCAGCTTTTACGTCGCTGGCTGCAAACTCTCCGTTCGTGCTGCGGACTTCGATGCGGCGTTTCAGTGCTTTGATGCCAGTGATATCAGTTAGACTCAAGTAGCGTCGAAAAACCCAAGGTTCTAATCGCCCCAAGAATTCATAACCAAGTTCCAGGTCACCAGCGATTGGCCGAGCTTTTACATAAGCCTGCCGTTCCCAGGTGCGGCCTCGCATGTCGTAGTAGCCGAGTGCTTGGTCGACACTCACACACAGGGGGCCTTGCCTCCCTTCGGGCCTGAGTCGCATGTCTACGCGATAGGCGAAACTCAATTCGGTCGTTTCGGAAAGCAGATTGATCGTCTCCTGGGCAATCGAAGTCGCGATGGTCTGACTTGCATCCCCCTGCCCTGTACTCGCTGCTTGAAATAGGAACACGAGATCGATGTCACTCGAGTAATTCAGTTCCAAGCCTCCTAGTTTGCCCAAGGCTAGGGCAACAATACGTGGAGGCGAAAACTCTCGGACGTTTCCATGCTGCTTGCGTTTGCCCACTTTGCGAATTGCAAAATCCATGGCCGCTTCGACCACGGAGTCGGCCACATAGGAAATCTGCCGAGTGACCTGGGCCACGGGAACTTCGAGCACAATGTCTCCATAGGCAATCCGCAAAGTTTCGCGCCGCTTGAATCGGCGCAATGCTGCGAGCACATCTGATTCACTGTCCATCGAGTGGACTTCGCCGACGAGTTCGTTGACCAGCACCTCACGAGCGACTGGACGACCTTCCGTCATCCGAAGTAAGTCATAACTCTCAGGATCAGCACACAACTGATCACTCAAATATTGGCTAGTGTTGAGAATCAAGAGCAGATTCGGCAGGGTTGTGTGATCTCGCTCGAAAAGCGATGCCATCGCCAGCGGGTTACGGGCCGTCTGAAAAAAACGCTCCAGATTATTCAGTGCCATATCGGGGTCAGCTAATTGCGGAGCGGTTTCTCTGAATTGCTCGATGAGCATGCTTAAGAGATCCAGAGGAATATCCTCCGCGAGCTTTACCAGATTGGCGTGCGCCGAGCGGAGATTGGCAACTCCCAATGACTTTAAGAGTGGCCCCGCCTCATCCCGATCATCGACGGCACGACGCACGGACTCAAGATCAATCGCAACGTTAGTCACCAGGCAAGTCTCTTCTATGCGGGGATAGGTTCGTCGGCATTATTCGCGAAGCCGATTCTATTCTCACCCCACCTCAACCATAGATCAACGGGAATGCGCCTAAGCACCTAAAGAAAACAGCTCTGGTCCCACGTGCTGCGTAACGACTGCACCAAATAGCGTGTGAGCGTTGGCATCATAGATCGCAATTGGCAACGTCTGGCCTATCTGACGTCGATTGCCGTCGAAAACCACGATGCGGTCACACATCGTCCGACCGGTTAGCTGCAACTGTTCGGAATCGGCAGTCCCCTGGCGCTCGCTTGCTTTGCTGGGTCCTTCGATCAGAACTTCCACTTGGCGGCCGATGAACGGCTGGTTGTCCACCTCGCTGATGACATTCTGCATCGCCAGAAGCTCGTTGTTGCGGCGCTTTTTCACTTCCTCAGGCACGTCATCAGGAAATAGATCGGCCCCACGGGTTCCAGGTCTTTCGCTGTACTTGAATATAAAGCTGTTCTTAAATCGCTGCTCGTGGACAAGCTTACAAGTGAGTTGAAAATCATCTTCTGTCTCTCCACAGAAGCCAACGATAAAATCGCTGGTCACCGCCGCATCAGGCACGATGCTGCGAATACGCTCCATCATTTCGCGATAGTCTTCAATCGAGTAGCCGCGTTTCATCCGCTCCAGCACAGAATTCGAACCACTCTGGGCTGGCACATGGAGATACTTTGCACACTTGGGCAAGTCTCGCACGGCAGTCAGAAGATCGTCGGTCATATCCTTGGGATAGTTCGTAACAAACTTAATCCGCTCCAGTCCATCGATTTCGCTGAGAGATACCAACAAATCGCTCATGCGGGTGGTGCGGTCCCCTTCCTTATAGCGATAGCTGTTGACCGTCTGACCCAACAGGATAATTTCCTTGCAACCCTCAGATGCAAGCTTCTGTGCCTCGATGAGTATCTCACTCGGCGGACGACTCTGTTCGGGACCACGAACGCTCGGCACGATGCAGTAGGTGCAAAACTTGTCGCAGCCGATCATGATCCGCACGTAGGCCTGATAAGGTGTCGGTCGCATCGCTGCATCACGCAGGGGGTCGAAACTCTCATGGCTCCGCTCGATTTGCTGACGGCTCCCCTCCTTGCGACCCAGGCTCACTTCCATCTGAGGGCCACCTCCAGCCTCGATGCCTGCGATGAGGTCGGGAACTTGATGCAACTGGCCTGGCCCGACGATCAAATCAACATAGGGGGCGCGTTCAAAGATCAGCCGCTGATCCTTCTGGGCCATGCAGCCCAAAACTCCGATCACTTTATGTGGGTGCGTCTGCTTGGCATTCTTGAGCCGCCCAAGGGCGCTATAGATCTTGTCCTCGGCATGCTGCCGAACACTGCATGTGTTGAATAGAATCGTGTCGGCATCAGTTGTGTTGTCGGTCAGTTCATAACCCTGCTTGCGCAGACTGGCCACGACGAGCTCGCTATCGAGCACATTCATCTGGCAACCAACCGTTTCGATATAGAGTTTCTTAGCCATCACTCAACTCTCAACTCAAATACTCTGCTTCACTATGCCGCATTGCGATTCGACTTCTCTTGCTTCTTTTTTTTCTTCAGCTGCGTCGCAACTTGTTCGCGGGCATGGGCGACCAGCTCATTACGCCGGTTGGCCATCATCCGCATCAGAGCCATCACTGCTATGTAACCAGCCACACCAATTATTAGTAAGTCCCAGCGATCCATGCTTCGACTCCGGAGCTAATAACCGCAGGCCTGGTGCCAACGGCTAGGAAGGAATAAGTCTCTTCGCACCTTTGCAAGCTCCCATGATACACGGATTGTGGTGGTGCGTGCGAGGCGAAATCTGTGCCTGATAGCAGGAAAACTAGAGCAACTCGTCTCCAACTTGCATCGGATTCCCTCGTAGAAACTCCTCAGCTCGCATCACGCGCTTACCTGCAGGCTGAACTTCTAGCAGGCTCAAGAAGCCGTCACCGGTGGTGACGACCAGCTGCCCAGTTGTCGAAACTACATTCCCGGGAGTACTTTCAGAGAATGTTTCATCGCAAAGCGCGACACGATGTACGATCAATCGTAGAGCTGCGTCGGCGCTACGGTGCCAATCGGTGAATGCCCGCGGCCAGGGTTGCAGCGCTCGCACTTGATTCTTAATCTCCACCGCAGAGCGTGACCAATCGATTTCGCCATGTTCCTTGGCCAACCGGGGGGCCTTGGTGGCCTGACTTTTGTCTTGCTCCACGGGCGATTCTGTGCCGGTGGCCAATTCATCCACAACCCGCAGTACCAAAGCGGCCCCAAGTTCGGCCAAGCGAACCTCAAGTTCACCAGCGGTCTCGTCGGGATCAATCGCTACTCGTTCCACACCTAACGCAGGCCCGGCATCCAACCCCGGCGTCATCTGAATCACTGTGTTACCAGTCTCGCTGTCGCCATTGAGGACAGCCCACTGTACGGGTGCAGCACCACGGTATTTGGGGAGCAAGGATCCATGCAGATTGATTCCCCCCAATCGTGCGATGGCGAGAGTCTCCGATTTGAGAATCTCTCCGTAGTCGCAGACGACCAGAAGATCAGCTCGCAATTCCCTCAGCCTAGCTCGTGCTTCATCGGAGTTAACCGTCTCGGGCTGCCAATCGGGAATACCCAGTGACTCGGCAGCCACCTGCACCGGAGCTGGCATGGGTTTGCGCCCCCGTGGAGGCCGACTCACGGCCATCAAGACTTTATGCTCTGAGGCCTCGAGTGTCCGCAGCGAAGGAACAGCAAACGGTCCGGTTCCCAATAGGATGATCCGCATGTTGTGCTCCGTTGAGTTAGTAAGCGTCAAGCTCGCATGCGTTCAAGTTCCGCAATTCTTGCTGCGATTTGCTCATCAGAGGGCATTTCGCCATGTTCCCGCTTGCTCTGAAAATCAATCTCGAATTCTTCTAAATACCCGCCAATGTCGATTTTTTGCCCCGGCGAGAGTCGGTCAATGAATAACACTCCATCCAGATGATCGACCTCGTGCTGAGCAATGCGGGCAAACAGCCCATCCAATTCTCCGTTGAATTGTTCACCTGCAAGATTGTAGGCCTCGATGGTGATCCGCTCCTTGCGGACCACGTTTCCCTTGACTTCGGGAATACTGAGACACCCCTCCTCACCCTCGACCTGACCCTTGCCGCCACGTAAGACGGGATTGATGAATACGTGCTCAGAGTCGGTTTCTTTGGGATCCCCGGTAGGATTGGCGATGAAAAGCCGATATGGCAAATCAACCTGATTGGCCGCCAATCCCACACCCTCATGCTTGTACATCAACTCAAACATCTGCACAATCATCTCGCGCAGCTCACGATCAACCTTTTTGAGGGGTTTTGAGACATGCCTCAACGTGGGATGCGGATAATGAATAACTTCGAGAGTCAAGCGCAGAATACCTATACGATCAAACAGAATGGCGATTAAATCGCCATTCTGCCCGATTTTCATCCTGAGTAACAGGTCCCACTACCGCTGAGTTGGATACCAGGGAGCCCGCACGTGATACACACCGAATTGGTGCATGTTGCTTGGCCACACGGGTGTGTTACGGAAACCTGCTCCGAAGGGGCCTGGACCGGGATAATTCCGGCCAAACTGGTGGTCAATCCGTGAAATGCTCATGCTTGGGGCGCCCCAGCTCCAGTTGGTTTGCAACTGAGCGGTAGGAGGCACAACCATCGCCACCGGGTAGCCATACGCCGAATGGGCGTAGTTGGCGTGCCAATTAGTAAGTTCTGCCCGACGTAGTGGCTTCTTCAAATAGGGAGCCTCTGCCTCGACCGTCGGTGCCAGCACAGAGGATAGCAACAAGACCAAGGCAAACTTTAGGGGTGTTGTGTGAGACACGATTCTGTTCCTCGTGACGGAATTATGTGAGTTGTAATGTCAGAATTCGTACCAGCAACAATCAATACTTGTTGCTCCAAATATGACAAATGTCTTGCAGACGCAATCCATACGTGTGGTAGCGAATCTTGGCTCGCGACCAACCCGCACCGGGAGTATGGGCGTAGTGTGATCGACAATGCTTGTACATAAACTCGTGCGGCATCAACGGCTGATAGGTCACATAGGTGTGTCCTACATGCGCCGGCACAGGCAAAGGTGATACATACATCTGTGCAGCAGTACCACTAGGATTCGGCCCTTCATAGTAATTGTAAAACAAGTCATTCTTGTTTTGATAACTGATACACCGCTTGTAACAGCCTTCACAATCTGCCATCGCACCGAGGCACTTCTGGCATAGTCCATCGTGATGTGCCAATGCACCGTGGCATCGTTTGCAACGGCATTGGCAGTCTGCCGAACCATCGCTGCAGTAGCACTCGCCAGATCCCGGCTCTCCGCCGCACCATTCGTATTGATCGTCGTTGGCCGACGCAATGGTGGAAATAGACAGGATCCCGACAAGGCACGCCAATGTGCCGACGGCAAGAATACGTGTAGCCATGAATCGCCTCCCTGCGATCGCAGACTCAAGCACGGTAGGCATGTTTCAATTCGCACGGTTCCATTGGGGGGGAACGGGAATTGTCGCTAAGGCTTCCGGCGAGAGCCTGATGGGGTTTTGGGGAGCCCCGTCGAGGTTGGTGGTCACTTCCGACCGGTGACGGGACTGTTGGGGGTGGGGATGACTCACATCTGAGATTGGATTCTGGGTCCTCAACAAGAGAGAGTCGTCCTGCAATTGGTTTCGGCCAGTTCGGGTCCTAACGATGAGAATTTGTTTTCCGCAGGTAGGGGCAAATCCTAGGATTCGTAAATTGAGGGGTTACCTGCCCTGGGTTGAGGACCAAAATATCGCTATAATCCCCAGAACCCGCAGAGTTTAACGCAAACCTTAGCCGGAGACACACCTGCCTCCGAGGTTCCCGGACCAAAGTGTTGGTCGGGCTACAGTTTTCCAGTCTTGGGACTTTGCGAACTTAAGATTGAAAGTTCTTAGAGACATTCGAGGGAGAGGGCGGTTTGGCAACGGCAAAGAAGAAAACAGCAAAGAAAAAAGTACGAGCGGCAAAACCAGCGACTCGTTCGGTAAAGAAAAAAAAGGTGAAGAAAAAGGTCCGCAAGAAGGTTGCGGCTCCTGCTTCTGAGCAATCCCTCGCTGAGTCCAATGGCGTTGCCTCCCCCAAGCGACGCACCACCGCCAAAGCGATGGCCGCCACTCAGCGGGATATCTCCGTCAGCGAGTTCTTCGCTAAGAACCGCCATTTGCTCGGTTTCGACAACCCTCGCAAAGCACTGCTTACTACGGTAAAGGAAGCGGTCGACAACTCGATCGACGCCTGCGAAGAGGCAGGCATCCTCCCAGAAATCTGGGTCCATATCCAGCAGACCTCAGCCGACCACTACAAGGTCGGAATTCAGGACAACGGCCCTGGCATCTTGAAGAAGCAAATCCCATTGATCTTCGGCAAACTTCTCTACGGCTCTAAGTTCCATCGACTTCGTCAAAGCCGTGGCCAACAGGGAATCGGCATCAGCGCCGCCGGCATGTATGGCGTACAAACTACCGGCAAGCCGGTGAAGATCATCTCGAAAGTGGGAGCAAGAAAATCGGCTCACTACTATGAGATCCAAATCGACACCAAGAAAAACGAGCCCCGCATTCTCAACGGCAAAGGCGAGGGAGTTGACATTCCTCCTGGCGACAAAGGGAAAGAGTATATCGAAAAGCATGGCATCGAGTGGGTCGAGCAGCCTCACGGCACGCGGGTAACTATCGAGCTGGAAGCCAAGTTCGTCCGAGGCCGTGGGAGCGTCGGCGAATACTTGGAGCAGACCGCCATCGCGAATCCGCATATTACGCTCAATTACGAAGACCCTGACGATTTTGTCTACACCTACGAGCGCTCCACCAAGACGCTTCCTCCCGAGCCAAAAGAAATCAAACCCCATCCCTATGGTGTGGAAATGGGCCGACTCGCTACGATGCTTGAAGAGGCACAAGGTTCGACCCTTTCGGAGTTTCTCACCTCGCGTTTCTCCCGCGTAAGTTCGCCGATAGCTCGTCGCATCTGTCAGTCCGCTGGAGTTGGTACGCGGACGAACACTCGCAAAGTAGGCCGCAAGGAAGCAGAGTTGCTTTTTCATGCGATCCAGAAAACGAAGATCGCTGCACCTGCGACGGATTGCATATGCCCGATTGGTGAAGATCTCATCCTCAAGGGAATGCACAAAGTTGTGCCAGGTGAATTCTACGCCGCGGCGACTCGCCCTCCTTCGGTTTATCGGGGGAATCCCTTTCAGATTGAAGTGGGCCTCACCTACGGTGGCACCGCACCTACGCAAAACATCACCAAGGATCTATTGTTGGACTTGCTCGAAGAAACTGATGCTCGCACGGTGAGGCAATTCCTTGTCCATACTTTCAATGGACTTGGTGGCGAGGGGGCCGACAAGATTATTAAAACGGCCAGCCTAGGCACGCGCCAAACTCCAGGCAAGCTCAAGCCCAAGGAAATCGAAGCCCTTTTCACGGCGATGAAAAACGTCAACATCGCCGAGGGCCAATCGATGGAGGTACTCCGATACGCCAATCGTGTGCCGTTGCAGTTCCAGCAATCAGCCTGTGCCATTACGCAGACCATTTTGAACACGAATTGGCGGAGCTACGGGCTGAGCCAATCCCGCGGCGGTTTGCCCAAAGGCCCCGTGAGCCTGATGGTCCACATCGCCAGCGTGTGGGTCCCCTTCACGAGCGAATCCAAGGAGGCGATTGCCAATTACCCGGAGATTCAAAAGGAAATCCGCCTCGGCCTGCAAGCTGTCGGTCGCAAACTGGGCATGTTCCTACGCCGTCGTCTACGGGTGAAACAGCAATCCGATCGTCGCGAGATATTTCTCCGCTATCTGAAGGAAGTTTCCAACGCAGTGAGTGAAATCAATGGCGTTAAACAACCCGAGCTTTACGAGCAACTAGTAAATGTTGCGAAGCGGCGCACAGCCGACGCCGACATGAAACTCGACGAACGTGGCAAGAAAATCCAGGAAGACCCGACCCAGTTGGACCTCGGCGAGAACGTTTTGATTGTCGACCCCACCCAGCACGAAGCCGCCATCAACCGCGTTGAAACTGTCGAAGAAGAACCTGAACAAGATTAACACACATTCCCCCTAGCCGGGCTTGCCACGCAGTCCGGGATGAGCCTGAGGACATGATCTTCCGGCTAATTACACCATAGAAAAACATCCATGGCCAAGAAACGCCCCCTCAAAAAGAAACCTGCCACGCCTCACGCTGGAGTGAAGCTTACTCCGCGCGACAAGAAAACGATCTCCAACCTCACGGGATTGGCCGACCGCGTCGTGAGTGCGGCCAAAACGCGCAAGGACCCGTACGTCGATATTCCTTCGCGCACCCTGTCGAATGTCCGTTTCAGCCCTCGTAAGGGGATCCTGGAAATGGGCAACAGCAAGAATCGTCGCCAGTTGTTCGACCTCTCCCAAGCAAAAGCCTACATGCGCACGATGCTCGTAGCCAGCGGTTGCAAGAGACTCATCGATCAGGGTAAATCGACAAGCCTTCGAGGTCTTTTCTACATGCTCAAACACACCATCGAAGGAGCGAAAGAGAATACTTTTGATGTGCAAAACGAGTGCGATACAATCATTGAAGATGTCGAAGTACTCTTGAATTCCATCCGGGAGGAACTGCATCTCTACGCTGAAAATCGCGGGGCCATGGTCGGTAATATTGTAATCACGGACAAGGGCGACACAATCGACTGCGCTCGCATGGGTTCAGGCGGCTACGCGATCCCCTCAATCGTCGAACCCGAAGTGATCGAACTCGATCCCAAGAAGTGCGGTGCCAAGTTTATCCTCCATGTTGAAAAAGGCACTGTCTGGCAGCGGTTTAACGAGGACAAATTCTGGCAAAAGCACAATTGCATTCTCACCCACGGTAGCGGCCAACCCCCCCGCGGCGTGCGTCGTATGTTGCACCGTTTGCACAATGAGTTGAAACTCCCCATCTATTGCGTGCTCGACAACGACCCCTGGGGCTATTACATCTACAGTGTCATCAAGCAAGGTTCCATCAACCTGGCCTTTGAGTCGCAGCGGATGGCCATTCCCGCGGCCAAATACCTGGGTTTGCGCAGCATCGATCTCGAGCGCTGCCAACTCTCCGATAGCGTCAAAATTTCGCTCAATGAAACCGATCGCAAGCGAGCCAAACAGATCGCCAAGTACCCCTGGTTTGAGAAAAAGCGCCGCTGGCAGTCAGAAATTCAGCGCATGCTCAAGAACGATTTCAAACTCGAAGTCGAATCGCTCATCTCCAAAGACATTAGCTACGTTACTGAGGTCTATGTCCCAGAGAGGCTCGCAGAACAGGATTGGCTGGATTAACTGGTGAGCTTCGTGCTATAATTCATGAGACCAGCAACTCTGCGGAGTATTTACCATGGCCAGCATCTCGCCTACTTCCCATCCTGTCAGTTCTTCTCTTGGCGAACCCGCGTGGGAATTAGCTCTACTCTATCCTCCTCAGGGCCAATGGAGTATCAGCGAATATCTTGAGATCACTGAGCGAACTAATCAACTTGTCGAATTCACTTCAGGTAAAATCGAGGTCCTGGAAATGCCCACAATCGAGCACCAGAAGATTGTCGGTTTCTTGTTTATGGTATTGCAAGCTGCTGCCGAAGGCGGGCTAGTCTTGATGGCGCCGCTTCCAACGACGATCACACAGGGCAAGATTCGTGAGCCTGATATCATTTTCAAGCTTCGCAAGAATCTCCCTCGCCCTGAGGAGCAATATTTCAATGGTGCTGACTTGATAATTGAAGTTGTCAGTCCTGACAAGAAAAGTCACGAACGCGACTACTGCATCAAGAGAGCGGACTACGCCGAGGGGGGGATACCTGAATACTGGATCGTCGATCCCCAGGAAAAACAAATCACCGTGCTTACACTTAAGGAAAAAACCTACATAGAGCACGGTGTCTTTCGCGAAGGGCAGACTGCTAACTCTAAATTGCTCGAAGGTTTCAATGTCGATGTCGCAGCGGTGTTCGCGGCGGCCAAGGCGTAAACTTTCGCTTTAGCCGGAGGTACCTCTGCCACGGGGCCAACAAAACTTTCTAGCTGGATCGCGTGACGATCCGGCCAAGCACTGTAATCCCCCTCGTTCTCAAAGCGTATATCTATGTGGAGCAGCCATCTCTCCGCAGGTGAATCGCCGTGGCGACTTGGCTGTCATACCCAATTACCCAGGCTGGAAGCCTACGCTACGGCCATCTCACTTATTCAGGAGCAATCCTATGAAAACCATTTTCTGCACACTCAGTCTGCTCACAGCTACAGTCTCACTGCCAGCACTGGCCCAAAGCGACACCAAACCAACAGTCGAAACGCTTACAGCAAGTTCTCTCTGGACGGTGCAAGCTAGCCCCGAAAGACTTTTTTCCAGCAACTTTGGACGCATCCTCGAAGACTTGATTTCGGCCAAGCACCCCGATGCTCTAGCCAAGATGGACAGCTTTGCGGATGCCTTGGGATTTGACCCAAGAACTGCCGTGACAGATATCTTGATGCTGGGGGACAACTTCGACGGAGCACCCACGACTGCCATCGTCCAGCTGGGTGCTACCAGTGGAAACCTGGAAGGATGGCTCCTTGCCGCCCCGGGATACCAATCCGAGGATTTGGACGAGAATACGATACTTCATTCATTCATTCTGGAGAAAGGGGACAACCCCCGGATTTGGTGTGCGATTCCTCGCAACCCGGTGGATAAACAATACACGTTAGTGGCCACCTTCGAACGTGATCGAACGATTGAACTAACAAACAAAGTTATTGAGAAAGGAACGACCTGGCTAGCGACTCCCTCGTCAGCCAATACGTTCCTCTCGGTCTCAGTGAATGATTTCTCGAAATTGCCGATGAAGATCGATAGCGACGACCCCGGATCAGCCATCGTAAGAACGATCCGCTCGGTCAACATGCAAGCTTCCGCTGAAGACGATACCCTCACCGCACACGGCGAACTCACTGCCGGCAGCCCAGCCCGCGCTCAGCAACTGCAGCAACTGCTCACCGGTTTGAAAGCCATGGTCCAACTCGCGGCGATGCATGAGGACAACCATGACTCAGACCGACATGATCCGTACGCTTTCGACCAGAAAAACCGCCCTCACCACGACAAGAAGGGAGCTAAGAAAGCAGCCGAACTCTTGAATAATCTCACCGTAGACCACCAAGCCGGTAGTTCCACTCTCACGGCGAATTTCAAGATCAGCTATGATGCTCTGATGGCCTTGAAAAATGGAGTGCAAGAATTCCAGACCTACAACGAATAGACGAACTCATGCGAAGCCGTTGTCGGGAGAAACTCCCCCCCCATTCCGGCAGCGGCTCCATGAAAGCCGAACCCCCGCCTCCCGGCGAGGGCTACTATGAAGGTGAGGAAATCAAGATTCAATGCACGACCCTGCGGCGAACGCTGAATCGCTCTACCATTTAAGTGACGCCGAACTTGCGCGTCGTTTGCAGACGGGGTGTGAGCGGAGTTTCGCCGAGATAGATCGACGCTTTAGGCCACGACTGCTCTACGCACTTACTCGACGGCTTCCACGACGTGAAGACGCCGAAGATGTCGTACAACAGACCATGCTCCGTGTATTCCAAAAGATTCGCCTCTTTGACACTAACCAACGGCTCAGCCCCTGGGTATTTACCATTGCCATGCGGCTCTCGATTGAACATGGCCGGCGGAAGCAGCTCCCTATCTTAGCCGAGACCGCCGCACCACTGGAAATAGCCGACGCTTCGCTCTCCCCTGAGTACGTGGCCGTTCACAACGAAGAACGCGACCACCTTTGGAAGCTGGCTGATCGCGTCCTCAAGCCCGATCAGTGGACCGCCCTCTGGCTCCACTATGGCGAAGAGCTTTCGATCACCGAAGTCGCTCGTACACTAAGCAAGACCAAATCCGCTATCAGCGTCCAACTCTTCCGCGCCCGCAAAGCTCTGCTACCGCACTTACAAAACAATAAGTGTCAGGAACCTTCGCAGGAAAAGGTGTTAGACACGATTTCTCAAGAACCTGCCCTTGTGGAGGTAAACACATGATCCGCACCTTCCTGGAATACCAAATTCAACGAGCGTTGGACAAGTCGCCTGAGCTTCCTGCCTGGCTGCGCGTCGTACTGCGCCTTAGCCCTCATCTCCGTCAATTTGCGGACGACTCACGACAGCTTGATTCCCTGCTCCACTCAGGGGCCCGTGCTCGGCACGAATCTCTGTTCGAAGCGACAGGCCAATCCCCAAGAGTCGAGTTGGCACGACTCTCCGCTGCCAAGCACGATCGCGCTCTGATCGGCTGGCTCTCCGCAGCCGCCCTTGCGGCCTCCCTCGCCATCGCCTTCTTAGCACACCGTGCCACCGAGCGTCACTCCAATGCCGAGCACGCACGTTTTCTGACGCAGCAGTTCGCCGCCGTCCCCGAGGGAATGACAATGATTCTCAATCAGGCCGTTAATAATTCCCAGTTGCCTCGCTACAACCCACTCGCTCAACTCAAGCTCCCTGAATCCAATGTATTTGCCAACGTCTCTGCCAGTACCCAGGCAAGTTTGAAAACTCAGGTCGATTCGGTTATCACTCCCTGGCAATCCCTTGGTGAGCAGTTCCTCTCCGAATGGACACCCACCGGCGAGCCGGGAACGTAAGTGACCGGAGCATGTCTCCGCTAACCGTGACGTGGAGTGCGGATTCTCCAAGATCACGAGAAGCTTACCCCAACAGCGGGAAAAACTGCCCGCAGAGAGGCTCCCCGCTTGGAATCGCTGGTACTCCCACCAGAAGCGGTTCGTCAGCCATGCTACAGACGCCATCCGCAACAAGATTCACCACGGTCACTCGTCGCGGTCGCGAACTATTGTTCGCCTGAGAACCATGCACCATTAGCGGATGGTGAAACGTCGCATAACCTTGCTTTGCGGTAACCACAGTGGGATTGGAAAGAGCTTCCCAACGTTCATCATTCAGCACCGCACGAATGCCGTCCATGTCGCCCGCAAGCTCCGTTCTCGGGAGCAGTTCCCAGCGGTGACTGCCGGGGACGTATTGAATCGAGCCATTTTCAGCGTCGCAGTCGTCAAGCGGAATCCAGCAGGTGAGATGCTGCATCGGTTCGGTACGGGTCCAGTAGGAATAGTCCTGGTGCCAAGCGACGACTCCGCCATGCTGGGCCGGTTTGCAGAAAAGTTGATCGTGCCAGAACCTGGGCGCAGCGTTCAGCAACTGCCGCGAAGTCCCCACTAAAGCCGGATTCCAAAGTAAATCATGAAACCCTGGCCTCAATCGCCAGGCACCGAGCGCGTGGAACAACGCCTTCTCGGGAGTTGTGGACTCATTCGAGTGGTACTCGTACCACAACTCCGAGCCCTCGTGCCCCGGCTGAAAGAATTCTTCAAGTTCATCACACAGCGCATCACACTGCTCCAGAGTCAAGAGCGGCACATTGGCAATAAAACCGTCTCGCTCGAAATCTGCCAACTGTTCCTGGCTCAGTTCTAGCGGTACATGCGCCCCTTGAGCAGCAAACAGATCGCATACTGGCTTGTGAATTGTCGATAGATCCATATCAGATAATCCTCTATTTCACTGCGTCCCAGTTACCCCCTTCGCCGCATCAGGGTTGTCGATCCTCACCATCAGCCACTGCTGGGTACTGCCGTCGGCAAAGTGCACCAAGGCCTGCGTCTCGTTCATGGTGAGATTTTGCAGCCCTGTTTCCATGATCGGCGTGTTTTTGCCAGTAACAGTCCATGCCGCGCGTTGACTTTCCTTGTCGACCATGCCTTCGAGCGATTCAGTTTTTCCCGTGGTTTTATTCTGATAAGTGCCCGCGATAATTCCTTCCTTGCTCACAGCAAGTTGTAGGAACATATTCGGCAAGGCACTACTATTGTCGTCGACGGTCATCGCAAACACGCCTAACGGCATCCACTCGGTATCCGCTGGCGGCTCTTCCGGCGCGCTCGCCGCTAGCTCCTCCGCTTGTTGGCAATACTCAGGCGATGAATATGTAGCCTCGTCGGCATACATAGTGCCTGTGTCCGACGAGTATCCACTACTCCCACCGCTACCGTAATCGTAGTAGTAACCGGATCCCCAATTCCATGGCATAAAAGCCGACACCGTAGACCAGGCAGCCCAACTCCAGAAGATAGGATTCTGATGGAAGTTGACATACGCATTGGGGTGTTCGCGCCAGAAGTCTTCAAATAGGTGATTTTCGTCAAACTCGTCGCTGATCGCATCCCGGATGGAATCGGCACGATCGCCCCGCTGTTGCTGACGATCCGTGCGACGATCTCCACGACCTTCGGCCAAGCTCGCACGATAGTCGCCACGATTTTCAACCCGCGCCGCCTGTTGGTCACCACGTCCTGACACGCGGTCTTGTCGGTTGTCCGAAGCGAAGTCACGATTCTCGCCGCGGCTGTCGCGTATGTCCGAACGAGTATCGGTGCGATCGCCGATCCGATCGGCTCGATCGCCGGCAATCGAGCCCTCCCCCGCACGATCCGCAAAAGTATTGGCACGCTCGCCTGCCTGAACAGCGCGATCAGCCAGTTGACCGGCGCGGTCTCCCGCGACGCCTTGAGCTCGATTAGAGACTTGGCCAGCGCGATTACCGGCGATCGCTCCCGTTGCCGCGCCTACCCCCGCTACAGCTGCCGCTTGACCGCCACCTTGGAAGAAGTCGACTACCGCCCTGTTCCCACCTGCCGGAAGAGTGCCTGCCGAGGGTCTCCCCGCCCCCATTCCGGGCCGCGCGCCCTGAGATGGAATATTCAGGAAGTTATTAAGCTGCCCCGCGCTGGGTCGCCCACCACCTGCGATGTTACCCGGTCCGGGCCGACCGCCGGCCCCTGTTCCCGGGCGCCCGCCGACACCTGTGCCAGGCCGCGCACCACCTTGACGGCTGCCAATTGCCCCCGTACTAGGTCTGGCCCCGGCACTGGGTCGCGACGTGCTCGGGCGAGACATGCTCTGCCGCGGTGCTGATGGCCGGCTCATTGATGGTGAGCGACTCATCGATCCGCCGCGGTACCCGCCGCCACCGCTCATCGAGCGGCCACCACCGCCGCCTCGGCCTCCACCTCCACCCCCTCGACCACCACGGGCAAAGGCATCCAGAGGGCAAATAAGTGTCGCACTTACCAACACGATCAACAATTGACGAAGCGCAAACATGGACTAATTCCCTATGTTAATAGCGATCATTCGATTGATCCACATGCAATCTCGACTACCATCGATACTAAAGCTAGCGGACCATGAGAGTGGGCACAGTTATAACCGCGAGCCGAGGGGTTTTGCACACCACGGCTTGCGTCAGCAATTTGTCTCAGCCGCCTCGCTACTGAGGTGTCGTCGATTGACCACCAGTCTGGGTATCCTCCGGTTTCGCCACCCTCACCAAGAGCCAATTCTGCGTCGTTCCATCGGCGAAGTGAACCAGCGCTGGCGTCTCGTTCATGGTCAGGTTTTGCAGGCCCGTCTCCATGATCGGAGTATTCTTGCCGGTGACAGTCCAGGCTACCCGCTGGCTTTCCTGATCGACCATCCCCTCGAGCGATTCCGTCTGACCGGTGGTCTTGTTCTGGTAGGTTCCGGCGATGATGCCCTCCTTGCTCACGGCTAGTTGTAGAAACATATTGGGTATCGAGTTGCTCTTTTCGTCAGCTGCGGCGAAAACTCCCAGGGATAGCCACTCGGTATCGGCGGGCGGCTCTTCAGGCGCGCTGGACGCTAATTGTTCTGCCTCTTCGCAGTATTCCGGCGATGAGTACGTTGCTTCATCCGCGTACACGGTTCCTGCGTCACCTGAGGAAGAGGATCCTCCACTGCTGCCGTAGTCGTAGTAATTGCCTGTTCCCCAATTCCAGGGCATGAATGCCGATACGGTCGAGAAAGCTGCCCAAGACCAGAGAGCGGGGTTCTGCTGGAAGTTCAAGTAGGCTTGAGGATTGTCACGCCAGAAGTCTTCGAACAAATGATTTTCGTCAAACTGATTGCCAAGTTCATCGCGGATGCTGTCCGCGCGCTCTCCCCTTTGCTGTTGCCGTTCGGTTTGTCGCTCGCCACGGCCCTCGGCCAAACTCGAGCGATGTTCACCACGACTTTCGACGCGTGCTGATTGGCGGTCACCGCGGTTCCCGGCACGATTACCGGAGGCAGCAGTGCGGGCGCCTTCGGCACGGACACCAGCTTGACCGGCCCGTGCTCCTGCAACGGCACCGGCACCGGCGCCAGCAACTGCTACAGCTCCACCGCCACTATGGAAGAAATCAGAGACAGCCGCATTACCACCGGCTGGTCGCGAGCCGACTGACGCGCCTGGTCGCGATCCCTGTGAAGGCACATTCAAGAAACTATTCAATTGCCCTTGAGAAGGTCTTCCGCTCCCAGCCACGTTACCTGCGCTTGGTCGGCCAGCCGCGCCCGTTGCCGGTCGTGCACCGGCACTCGCTCCAGGACGTGCTCCAGCGGCACCGCTCGGCCGACTTCCTAGAGCACCTGTGCTCGTTCGCGCTCCACCGGCACTCGGACGAGACGAGCTGGGGCGCGATGCGGAGGGGCTGGGTCGCGACTGGCTAGGAGAAGGACGGCTCATCGAAGGGCTGCGACTCATGGATCCCCCTCCGCCTCCACTCATTGAGCGGCCACCTCCACCCCCTCCTCGACCCCCTCCACCGCCGCCACGACCTCCACCACCGCGGGCAAAAACGTCAAGTGGACAAACAAGAATGACTATCGTGAAGCTTACCAGCAGTATTTTAAGTTTGAACATAGAAATGCTCCTTAAGCGAAATTGATTCTTTGCGTGCGAGAAAGCCTTCTCCGCTAGCGAGTTGTTATTGTTCAGAAGCGATGCGAGTGATTTTTACTTCCGGCAGATTTGGTAGGATCTCGCCGTCGACATCACGCCCCGTGACCTGCCAGGAGAGCGTCTTGTCGTCCAATATCTTCATGATATTGATCGACGACGCCTTGCGACCATCGGGCAGTACTGCTGAGGACTCGACAATCCAACTACCGTCCTTGTTGCTCCAAGTGCCTTCGACGACACCGCCATCGGAATCGAAGGCCCAAGAGTGTATCTTGCCCAACGCGGCGTCCCAGCCGATGAACTGCACTCCCGAAAGTGGTGGCTCGTTGGCGAGGTCGATGGTGAATGACCGTGTGATGAAATTCTGGTTCTTCGACCATTGGCAGGTGGTTTCGACCCGAGCTTCATCATCCTCGTCGACCCACGAGCCGATCAACCATTCGAGCGGCTTGAGTTGCTCGTAATGGGAAGGTGGTGATGTGACCTCCTCTTCACTCACCCGATCCAGCAGCCACTTACCTCCCTGTTTCACATGAACCGCCTGATAACGGGTAACTTCGGCTACACTCTCAGGCCCCGATACCGTGGCTAACCCATTTTCGACAGCCACATTCGGAGAAACGAAGTCGATCGATTCCACCTCGACTTCCAGCTTGACATCCTTGGCGTCAGCCAGCAGCGCATCAAACTCTTGCTTGATAGCCTCCAAACCAACGACTTGGTCACCAGTGCGAGGATTGGTGTAAACCGCCTCTGGGGACCAATGGGAGGCCAACTCGGCTGAATCATGGGCGTTGAACGCGGCCACATAGGAAGCAATCGCTTTCTCTATCGCAGCTTTGTCCGCCACAGCGTTGCCCGCAATAGCCGTCGCTGGTCCACACGCCGCGAGGACTACTGCCACACATTTCCAAATCGTTCGCTTCATATCAAAATCCTCCAATGTTGAATTGGCATAATCTACCACTAGCCGGGCGGAGAGATCCGCACCGAATCGATCCTAACCCCACAAAAGAAGTCGGTCAATCGATACAGTTTCCACATGTTACTCGCAACAAGAAACGATTGGTTGCCCCAAAGTGTGGAGCGCATCTTATCCGCACATCCCAACTGCCAAACAACCTCAGGTGTGACTCCCGCAGTCCTTCAAGTGAAATCACATTGCTGACCGCGTCAATAAACTATCCGCAGGCTACTGGCCGATTAATCGAATAGTCAGCCGTCGAACGCGGGAAAAAGTTCGGCATCGAGTCGGTGCAAGAGATTCTTAATCTCGGGGATCGCCTCCGTTGTGGCCTGTTCGCCGATCGCTGCTAGCTCGTCGGTGCGGGTGAACCCAGTCAGCTCGAATCCGGTTACGTCCGGCTCAATGACAAAGTCCGCCGGTTGAACGCCGATCGCATTGATGTTGGTACTTTGAACCTGAAAACTCCTTAGTATTGTTTGAATCGTTGAGGCAGATCGCATTTGAGAAGCAGGCGTATCCGGCCGGTTTCGGGCGAACTCACTTTCCATTTTCGCAGTAACACTCACCGCGATGACGAAGTTGCAACCTTTAGCAACGAGCACATCGGCAGGAATATTGTTAATCAATCCACCATCTACCAAAGCTTGGCCAGATCGATTAATTGGCGTGGACAACACCGGTAGATTGATGCTTTCGAGAATGCCATGTACCGCATCACCTCCACTCCGTACCACGGATTTGCCTTCGATCAAATCGAGGGTAACCGTGTGCATCGGCACCGCTAATTGCTCCAAGTCTAAGTCCTTAAGATACTTTCGGAGCATGGGATCAAAGCGACCCATGCGGTATTTGTGCAACAAGTACCACTGATCTCCACGAGGAAGTAACCGGAAGAACCAGGAGGGTCGTAGATCATTTACAAAACACTCGACAGCATAATCGGCATCGAGTCCTGCTGCGTAAACGGTGCCGGTCATCGCTCCGGCGCTAGTGCCAGCAATCATATCCACGGTAATCCCACTCTGCTCTAGCGCCTTGAGTACGCCCAGGTGTGCCATTCCGCGTGCAGCGCCGCCCCCAAGCGCTACTCCGATCTTGACACCTCGGACCAGATGGAGGAGTCGTTCAAACCCACTAAATAGGACTTTGCCTTGGTTAGATACTGGTGAACCGAACGAGACCTTAAGATCTCTCCCGGCCAGATCGCGCAACTCCCTTGCTAATGGGGCGTCTTCTCCGGGCTCAAGTAGCCAGAGAATGCAGATTTTGTCGCGCCATGCCGGAGCAAGGGACTCAATCTCCCGCAAAAGTTTTACCGATGCCTGCCAGTTTTGAGACGTCACACACCAGAACGCTAGGTGACATTTTTCCAAGGTATTGGAGGCAAGTGATAGATCAAAAGTTGTTTTGGTATCGGCGAAAACTTGGCCCGTTTCCAGCCATTGGGCCACTTGCTTTCGCACTTCATCAACGCTCAAGTCACGCCCGGCTCCAAACATTTGACAGCAGCGGCTCCCCTCGATGGATTCTGCATCTGACTGGTCCGTGAGGACACCAGGTGTCTCTCCCAATTCGACAAGTCGCTCAAATAGCTTTCGGCTGACAATACGGGTCTCATCAGACTGATGTACGAATGCTACAAATCTCGGACGGGTAGGGAGTCGGTCATTGAAGATCGTACGCTTAACCGAATCAGCCACCAGTCGCGTAAAATTGGTACGAAACACATCGAACTTCTTAGTTAACTCCAGGCCCCTTGCATATTCCATCCGGAGTAGTGTGGAGGGATCTTCGGCGATACATTCCATGGGTGTCGGCTCCGCGAGCACAGCAGCTAAGCCCCCGATTTGGTCGCCCGAACTATGAAATCGCTGAGTGATCACGTTGCCTTGAATGTCTACTAATTCCAGCCTTAGCCGTCCGTGAATGATCAAATACACCGAAGTCATGGGCTCATTAGCCCGATGGATAGTATCGCCAGGCTGACAGCGCATGAGTTCTACGGCTTCAGCGATTTCTCGCAAGGCTTCATGATCCAAGCCACGGGAGCAGGGGTGCAGCTTCAGTAAGTGGATCTTTTCGTCAATCTCGTTCATGTTAGATACTCTTCACGTTTACCTGTTTCAGCTAATTCATGATCAACTGAAGTTCGATAGCCAGTTAACTCGCGTCGGAGGTAATCACCAAAGTTGTCGACTGGAGCAGAATTGGCAATGCCATTGATCCAACTCTGTTTCTTCAATGATTCAAACGGCAATTCTTGGTCAAGCAGCTGACGATCGTACATAAATCGGTCCAGAGATCCATTGAATAGCATCCTCCAATCCCACTCCATCCGGCCTCGACCCTGTGCGTAGATGCTGGTTGTGCAATTAGTCGTCAAACCATGATACCAACGCGGATTTTCTGCTAATGAATTGATGGCATTCACATACTCAAAAAAGAACTCGTGATCGGTGAGTGCATCCGAGGCAAGGCGATAGAGATACAAGTCGTGGCCTTCCAGGCATTTCGAGCGGCGCAAAATCGCGTCTCGCTCGTCACTGACCACATACATGAGCTCTTGCTGGCGGTAGAGGCTACGAATCAAACTGTATTTTTGCCCCACCCGATAGCGGACTTCAATCGAGATACATAACCGACCACTAGACCCAAAATCAAAGACGAACATTGGATGACACATCAGAGTAGACCCCCATTGCAATAGGATCGCATCAACCCCGATTAACTGAGAAAGACGATAGGAGCGTGTCTCGAAACGTGTATCAAAATCTCTGGCACTACGATACTCCGTATTGCGCACGTTTTCGACAGTGATCTCGTCACCCTGCAAACTCACCCGCGCCAACTGCGAAAAATTTGGGTCCCATTCCCTGTGCTGCGATGGTTTTTGAAAAAACCACCAACGCAAGAAAAAACCACTCAGAACAAGTATCAAAACAAAGGGTTTCCAGGCAGGCTGCCAGGAAAGAAATGCAACAATAGCACACACAACCCAAATTGCAGCAAGCACTCCCCCGAACCATGTTGCTCGACCAACATCGAAGAAGATGGCTCCCGCTATCCACAGCACAAGAATGGATGCGACCAAATACATGAGGCAAGTGATCAACAACCAACCTAGATTGACATCCATTCTAAGTACGATGCTCCATTGCTTTCTGATCGCTAGTTTCGGCGAATGATTACGAAATGTTCGTCGAAATGAAAGAACGCATCGATCCTTCCTCTGAGTATATAAAGGGGTCAATCGGTCGGCATTGTCGACCCGGCAGGCCTGCGGGCTCTTAGCCGCAACCCGAAGGGAAGCGCACGCGAGAGTGCATCCCGATCAGCCCTTAGCTTTGAGTACTGTGCAAGTGAATCATACACGCATAGACTCTAATCTATATCAGAATAAACAATTTATTGCCTGGAAAAACCAATGAGATGAAACCCCACTCCACATTCCAATACCTCGTGTCGATCTCCCTCATGGGTCTGCTCTCACTTGCAGGCAACATCGGATCTCTCTCTGCTGAAGACTCCGTGCATCTAAGGGTCAACCAAATAGGCCATCATCCGGAGGATGCCAAAGTCGCGATTGCTTTCTCCCACATTCCCATCGAGGGAAAGTTTTCTCTCCTTGAGGTACCTTCAGGCAAGGTCGCCTTCACCGAAACCTTCGCTCCCACACCCGCACCAGGTTGGGGAACTTTTGCCCATCACTATCAACTCGATTTCAGTAAGTTTTCTGCACCGGGTCGCTATCGGCTGAAGATTGACAACTCGGGCGAAGTATCGCGCCCATTTACCATCGGCGAAGAGGCCTATGGAGATCACGTCGAGTCCCTACTGAGGTTTATGCGGCAACAGCGCTGTGGCTACAACCCAGTGCTGGATGTGGTCTGCCACCAGCGAGATGGCAGAACCGCTTTCGGTCCACTCCCTACAGGAACGTTTGTCGACACCAGCGGAGGATGGCACGACGCGGGTGACCAACTCAAATATCTACTTACGGGCAGCAATGCCACTGCTCGAATGCTGCTGGCCTATCGTCTTGAACCTACCAAATTCGACGACCGCACAGATCGATCGGGGCATCCTCTACCCAACCGTATACCAGACGTACTTGATGAAGCCCGCTGGGGATTGGATTGGCTATTCAAACTGCATCCAAGCCCCGACGAACTCTACCATCAAGTCGCCGACGACCGAGACCACAACGGATGGAAAATGCCTGATCAGGATTCGTCAGATTACGGTTGGGGTCCGAATAGTTACCGCGTTGTCTACGGCGCAGATGGCAAGCCTCAAGGTTTGCGCGAATTCAAAAGCGAATCAACGGGTTTGGCAAATATCGCGGGACGTTGTGCAGTTGCCATGGCAATGGCTCACCAGATCTGGAAAGAGGACTTGCATGACTCAGTATTCGCTGACCGCTGCCTCCAAGCTGCACGAGAATTCTATGCAATGGGAAAGGCAAAAGAGGGAGTCCAACAAGGCAATTCCTATGGTGCCCCTTATCGCTACAGCGAGACGACTTGGGCAGATGACATGGAATGGGCCGCCACCGAACTCTTTACCGCCACAGGTGATGAGTCATTTCTAGACGAAGCGATCTACTATGCCCACTTGGCCGCCGACACCACTTGGATGCCGCACGAAACTGCAGGCCATTATCAATACTATCCCTTCCTGAACGTTGGCCACTTTGCGTTGTACCCCCATGTCGACATCGAGCAGCAGACTAAGTTAGCTGAGTATTATCGCTCAGGCATCGAAGCTACGCTTGCCCGAGCCAATAATAATGCGTTCGGCGTGGGAGTACCTTTTATTTGGTGTTCCAACAATCTGACCTCGGCGCTCATCACTCAGATCTTGCTCTACGAGCGGATGACCGGCGACCTGCAATACCACAGCCACATGCTGACCCACCGAGACTGGCTCTTTGGTCGCAACCCGTGGGGCACTACCATGTTTACCGGGATTCCACACGATGGCGAGTTTCCCGATGACGTGCACACGGCGATCTGGAAATTGACTCGCCGGGCCGTGCCAGGCGGCCTAATCGATGGCCCCGTTTACGCCAAAGTCTACGAGAGCCTCTTGGGTTTGCACCTGGAAAACGAGGATGAATTCGCCGAATTTCAGAACTCGCATGTCGTTTATCATGATGACATTGGCGACTACTCTACCAACGAACCCACAATGGATGGGACTGCGGATGCCATCTTCATGATGGCACATTTCGGTGTCGCTCCAGACACAGCACGGCAGGCTGCCGCGAGTCGAGTACCAAGCCCTGCAGCCGATCTTCAACTCGATGCGGGCGCGATCCGAAGAGGTTCTACTAAGGAAAAGAAGTTGGCTCTCTTATTTACGGCCGACAAACATGTCGAAGGAGCAGAATCGGTTATCAATACTTTAGCCGAATACAACCTCCCAGCCACGTTTTTTCTAACCGGCAAAGCTCTCGATGCACCGTCGATGCGCGATTGGACACGGCGTGCCCTGGAAGATGGCCACTATGTCGGACCCCATTCCGACGGGCATCTGCTCTACGCCCCGTGGAAGGATCGCCAGAAATCTCTCGTTTCTAAAGAACGATTTCAGGCTGACTTGTATCGAAACTTGGCCGAAATTGGCGAACTGGGGGCTGACCAGAGTGAGCCAATCTACTTTGTGCCCCCTTTCGAGTGGCACAACTCGCAGCACTCAACTTGGGCCAAAGAATTGGGATGCCAGATGATCAACTTTACCCTTGGTAGTGGTTCGCATCGCGACTTTGCCCCCGAAGACCACCAGGCCTACCGCACTTCAGACCAACTCCTGCAAGAGATTCTCGCTTACGAAAACACCGAAGCAACCGGTCTCAATGGCCACCTGCTATTGCTCCACCTGGGAACGACTCGCAAAGACAAGATGTACGACAAGCTAGATGAATTGATAGAAGGGCTCCAACAACGGGGCTACGAATTCGTCCGCATCGACAAACTGCTCAGCCCGACGCTGCTAGAAGAATAGTAGTTTCAGTAGTTCCAAATAGGCGGTAATTGACTCACTGGAGCTGAGTCCTTCAACACACACCTTGAGGTCCATGCCCGCAAACCTCCATTCATGAAAAAAGCCAGTCGCCTTGGTTGTGCATCCCTGCACAGGCGACTGGCTAAGAGTGCGTGTTTCCCTCCACGCTCTGTTCGATCAACGATATCTCAATAGGGCCCAATCGAGGGCGGGTTGTTTTGCAGGAAATCGCGTGGACCGCGAACCGTATAGTACGGATAGGCAGTCTGTCCCACGGGAGGTCCAGGGTTGAAGTTGGGCTGCTCGGGATAGCCTCCGGCATGAGGGCAGAATCCACTGGCGATGGCGCCCACAATTCCGCAGCCGCCACAGGCTCCGCATCCTCGTCCACCACAGGCACCACACATGCGACCACCGGCCCCACCGTTGCACATGCCGCCATTGCACATACCTCCGTTGCCGATGCCACACCGACCACCTCCTAGCTGACAGCCGCCACCATTGCAGCAACCGTTGCCGTAGGGATCACAGCCGCTGCATGAAGGCTCACAACAGGTATCGCAACCGCATGCTGGATCGCAACAGACGTCGCAACCACACGCGGGATCACAGCAAACGTCGCTGCATCCGCAACCAGCATCACAGCACCCGTCATATGAGCATTGCTGAGCACCATAGAGATTGCTGCGGACTTGAGGCCGTGGAGCATTTTGCGAAGTCGAGACGTTGCATGGTTGACCACAACAACCTCCCCCGAGCATACGATTTCCGGCACAACCGGTGGTTGCCAAAGTGAGCATGGCAACGCAGACCAAGATATTTTTCATCAGAATCCCCCCTGATTTCAAGATCGAAGATGCTCGAATTTCGATTAATTGCGGGCGAATCCAATCCTTCGCACCGCTGCGGGTGGCGCGCTTCGGGCGTGCCATGCAGAGCAATCTCGTAAAATTGATATCGGCGGTAGAATCGGCAGAATCCAACAATTCGGATTAGTTGCCTGAAGCGGGGGTGCTAGCACGGAGCGATATTGGTCACCACTGGCGAATCTGGTAAAAATTGCCTGCCGCGCCTCGCGGCTCCCCTGCAATCAAGGATGATTCATGAACAACTTTGCGCGCGTGGCCCGAATTGCCCTGCGATACCGATTGACGGTGCTTGCATCGGTCGTTTGCTCAGTGGGCATCGCATTCTTGTGGGCCGCCAATTTCTCGGCGTTCATGCCGGTGGTCGATGGCGTCATGCACGGCAAAGCCGTTCCTGGCATGATCGAAGATTGGATCGAGAAAACCCATTCACAGCTGGCAACACTCGACACGGAAATCGCAGCTTGCCGGGAACATCTGGCGGCGGCAGATTCGCCGGCTACCCGCGCCCAGCTAGCAACCTTGCTCAGTGACCAAGCCAATAGCCAAAAGTGGTTAGCCACTTGTGAATGGGCACTACCAATCGCTCGGAAGTGGCTTCCCAGCACCCCCTTTGGGACGCTCATGGCGATCTGCCTGTTGATCGTTGCCAGCACGCTCATCAAGGGCTGGCTGCGGATCATCAATAGCCTGTTGGTTGCCAAGCTAAGTCACCTCACTTTGCTGGAATTGCGCAGGCAGTTTTATCGGCGGACCTTGCGGCTTGACCTGGGTACATTGCGCCAAACTTCCAATGGCGATTTGATGACCCGCTTCACGACCGACATGGAATGGGTTTGCCTGGGAACGCAAGCATTGTATGGCATGGCGATTCGTGAACCGCTGAAGATGATCGCCTGTCTGATCGGCGCGGCGATGATTAGCTGGCAGTTGTTGTTGATTACCGCGGTCTGTGCTCCCCCTTCGATTTTCGCCATTCGCTGGCTGGCCAAGTCGTTAAAACGAGCGAATCGTCGCGCTATGAAGGAACTCTCGAGCGTTTACGAACACTTGGAGGAAACCTTCGATGGCATCAAAGTGATCAAGGCCTTTACGATGGAATCGCACGAGCGGAGCCGCTTCCATCGGATCTCCCGGCAATACTATCGCCGGTCGATGAGGATCGCATTCTACGATGCCCTGGTGAGCCCCACTACGGAGCTGATTGGCCTGGTGATAATCGTGGGCGTGGTCGCGGCGGGAGGCTATATGGTGCTCAATCAAGAGACCCATCTGTTTGGAATCCGCATTAGCTCGCATCCCCTCTCGAATGGAACGCTGACCATGTTCTATGCCATGCTGGCGGGGATCATTGATCCTGCCAGGCGGCTCTCCGGCATCTTCAACTACCTCCAGCGAGGCTCTGCAGCTAGCGATCGCATCTTTGAATTCATGGACCGAGAAACCAAACTCCAGATCACTTCGAATCCGAAAACCCTTCCCGCTCGCTTGGGTCCGATTCAGTTCAACGAAGTTGCTTTTTCCTATCAGCCCAGCGAACTAGTACTCGACAACGTCAGCCTGGAAGTGAAACCCGGGGAAACAATCGCCATTGTCGGACCCAACGGCTGTGGGAAATCAACGCTTATGAACCTCCTGCCACGGTTCTATGATCCGACGTCGGGTAGTGTGACCATAGGTGGCATCAATCTGCGTGACATGCGAGTGGCCGACCTGCGAGAGCGGATCGGCATCGTCACCCAGGAGACCCTGCTGTTCGACGATACCGTGGCGAACAACATTCGCTACGGTTCGCCGGGTGCAACCGAGAACCAAGTGATCGCGGCGGCTGAACAAGCCCATGCCCATCGATTTATTACCAATATCCTCGCGGAAGGCTACCAAACGCTCTGCGGCCCGAGTGGCAATCGGCTGTCCGGTGGACAGCGACAGCGACTGGCGTTAGCCCGAGCCATTCTGAGGGATCCGGAGATCCTCATTCTCGACGAGGCTACCAGTCAAATCGACGTCGAGAGCGAACAGTTGATTCATGAAGTTTTGGAGCGGTTCGTGCAAGGTCGCACTGCGTTCATGATCACTCATCGGCCCAACACGCTCACCCTGGCCGACCGAATCGTGGTCATGGACAGCGGGAAGATTGTTGATGTTGGAAAATTCGACGAACTGGCCCAGCGCTGCGACCTCTTCCGCCGCCTGGCCCATCTCAACGTGCGGGCAACTGCTTGAGGCTCTGCACAGGATGGCGCAGAACTGCTGTCCGATCAGTGCAACTCACTCGACAATCCTCGATAGTTTTTGATCCCGAGCGATTCAATATTGCACGTCATAGCGGGGGCCCCTATTGACGGTGCACAATTCACATGAATTTGCTCGTCCCATGCTCGGCAAAGCACTGGAAAACAAGCGCCAAGCCGCAAGCGGTAGGCGCACAATGGGAAGAGTTTACTCTTCTAGATGCCAGAGAGCTTCGCGGGCAATTCAAATTGTCAAGGAACTTGCCTAGTGAGTGGCAAGCTCCATTATCTGGAATTGCGTGGGGGCGTTCACCTAGAATTTTGGGGCCAAGAATCGGTTCGAGTGGAGCATTGCGAGCGGAAAGTCACGGGCTAGAGAATCGTTGGATTGAACGCGCTCTGCTTCGCTGGCGCTGTGCAGCGCGGCTTACGAAGACTGGTTGGTGGTGGACAGAATGACCGGGTAGGCGTAGCATTCTCCGGGAGGATTCGCCGGGCATTGCGCATCTGAGAGAAATAATTACGCAGAATGGATAATGGTTTTTTGTTCTCCTACGTTATGATGGGATAAGGAAGGCCGAACCTCTTTTCGTACTTGGATAGCCACCAACGCCCCATGGAGCTAGGTGCCCTTCGATTTATTAACGTTCAAGAACGGTATGATCACCCTTTGATGCTGAGGACTCTCTTATGTTTCGACGAATCGCTTTGAGCGCGGTACTGTGTGCCACCACGACGACCGTGGCACTTGCGGACACGGACATCATCGTAGACGATTTCGAGTCTTACACGACCTCCGCTGATGTTTTGGCAGCATGGCCCGTCCAAGTAGCGGCCACCGAACCACCGAGAGCGGACAATGGCACGGTGTTGGTGCCAGGAGATACTGCCCCATTTTATGGCGGCACCAATTTGACGAACTTTGCTCAGTTCTGTGGCTCGGTGGGAAGTGCTGCTGGTATCGCTAATTGTGATCTTGCTGGCTCTTCCGGAGTCTACGGTGGTGGACCTGAAACTGGTGCGTTTAACTCTGGTACTGTGAATGAAAGAACTTTCCCCACGATTGCTCCTTCAGCAACACAGAATGTCGAGCTATCTTACGATCTTGGCGATGATGCACTCTCTGCCAATATGAGAATGACAATTGGACTTCGTGGTGTCTCGGGTGCAACAACTGAGAACATCATTGAGATGGGTTTATATAATGATGTCGCCGCCAATGGTTTTGTTTATCGAGCAGTACTATTTCCTGGACCAGCTGGCTCAAATCCGAACTGGGTCAGCTTTGCAGACACCACTAATATCGATGTGCCTTTGCTGGATACACTCAATTCCCAATCTGAAGTAGGCGCAGGATTCCACACTTACAAGGCCGTGATCAGTGTCGATCAGATTGTTTTTTCACTCGATCTCTACGGTGATGGCCTGACCAATACGAGCAACACACCTGGCGTTGGTACTCCTGGCGTGGACGCAATGGACACTGTGGCTGTCACGACTTCTGCATTAGGATTTACCAATCTTCGTTTTGGGCTTCCCTCGAATCTAAAGTCCTCGGGTGGTGACAACATCGACGCTGCTTTCGCTGGATTTGACAACATCTCTCTCCGCTTAGTCGACATTGTAGCTCCCACGGGGGACGCAGACTTCGATGGCGATGGGAATGTGGACGGCAAAGACTTCCTCACCTGGCAACGTAACTCTGGCCTGATAGGTGGCGCGACCCTGGCGGATGGCGATGCCAACAATGACCAGAATGTCGATGGAATCGACCTAGGCATCTGGCAGGGTCAATATGGAAACACGTCGCCGCTAGTATCAGCGACTGCCGTGCCGGAACCCGCCTCAGCAGTGCTAATGCTCCTGACGATGGCAGGTTTGTTGGGCAGAAACCGCCGCTAAGACGAATGACGTTTATCCATTAATAACCCGCGTCATGGTGCTGGGGCAGCCCATGACGCGGTTTTCGTCTGGATACAAGTCAAGCACAGCACCTGAGGTTGGGAATATCCCGTCGAAGTGTCCAGTCCCACGCACTGGAGAGCGCCCTATCGCATGAATATCGCTTAGCTCATGCGCAACGGCAAGAAATTATTGCGCTTTATCAACTTCTGATTTTCTCCGGCAAGGAGTAAAATGTGAGAAGTTCCAGCAAGGTTTTCAACGTGAAAGCACGATATGGAACTCGTTGGGCCTATTACCTCAAACTGAGGATTTGATTATGTCTTTTGGCACCTCTTCAGAAAAAGTTTGCTTTCGAGCAAGACGCGGCTTTACCCTGGTAGAACTCCTGGTGGTGATTGCAATCATCGGAGTCCTAGTGGCACTGCTGTTGCCAGCGATTCAAGCGGCGCGCGAATCTGCCCGGCGGATGACATGCACAAATCATCTCAAGCAAATGGGTCTGGCCAATCTGAATTACGAGTCAAGCAACAAGAAGCTTCCCCCAGGATCGACTGCGGGAACCAGCAATAAGAATGGCTTTTCTTGGCACGTAGAGATTCTTCCCTTTGCCGAGTTTAGTTCGCTGAACAACCAGATTCAGCAGCAGATTGAAGCCAAGACGGTTACCAGAACCACGCGTGCCGGGACTATTGAGGATCTACCGGAGCCGTATCAGTTGGAAGATGTCGACGAAATAAAAATCGATGTCTATCGTTGCCCCAGCGATTCCCTCCGTTATGACGACTTGGCAAGAATTACTTGGGGACGCTACTTGGAAAGCACTAACTATTATGGAGTAGCTGGTTCGGCTTATTCTCGCTCCGTTCAAAACCCACAATTGGGAGGGATCGATCCCCTCGATTTCAGAACCGGTAGCCTTGAAGGGTCAACCAATTTCGATGGCCCCTTGTTCTACGACAGCGAAGTCAAGTTCAGTGAAATCACGGACGGCACAAGCAATACATTCATGATTGGGGAACGTTGGTATCAAGTTCGCTCATGGCTGATTGGTGGACGTGAAGCTAGCTCAGGGAATCCGAGCAACAATGTTGCACCCAGTCATTTGATGTACTCTGTGAAGAACATCGATAGCCGCTATTTACCTAACTCCGAATTTGGACCTGGCTATTATGTACTCCACGACAACTATAGCGAAGAGAAAATCCCCCCCGGTGGCCAGGCGGTTGTGGGGCTTAACGACTTATACTGGGGTAGCTTCCATAGCGGAGGAGTCAACTTCGCATACGTCGATGGCAGTGTGCATTTCATCTCCGACGATATTGACCCACTCACCTGGCTTGCCATGGGCTCACGCAACGGAGGTGAAGTTGTCGGTCAACCCTAATGGCAGAGAACCTCACTTGCGGTCTGCCAGAATGCTGAGGCACCATCTCTTTCTAGGCTTAACTGTGTTACTATTGGCGGTTGGGTGCGCTGAGGCGGATCCAACTCGGCAAGTGGAGGGCAAAGTAACCTACCAGGGAAAGCTACTAGAACACGGCCTGCTCAGCTTCTTTCCTGATGGCGCCCGACCGGTCAACGCATCCATTTCGACTTCCGGTACATACCAAGTTCAGCTTTTGCCGGGTGATTATCAGGTGATTGTAAATGCCCCCCCCAAGCTGCCTGATGACTTCAAAGAGGGGGACCCACTACCACCGCCTGATCCCAATGCTTTGCCTGTGAAGTACAGTCGTCAGCAGAGTTCCGGGCTCACTGCTACCGTTCAAATGCAAGAAGGACCGCAGACATTAGATTTCGAACTCAAATAGCCGATACGTCGGCACAATCTTCGGGAGGATTCAGCCGTGCATCCAGACCGCTCTTCTCAAAAAATGGCTTCTGGCCGTAAGGCTGGTTTCACCCTCGTGGAACTCTTGGTGGTGATCGCGATCATTGGAGTCTTGGTCGCGTTACTTCTGCCGGCAATACAATCCGCACGTGAATCTGCCCGACGCTCAACTTGTACGAACAATCTCAAGAATATTGGATTGTCGTGCCTGAACTACGAGTCTTCCCAAGGTGCTTTGCCTCCCTCCTCATTGAATTCCAAACAGCAACAAGCCAGCGGCCTCGGCTGGCCGGTTCTAATCCTACCCTACGTGGAACAAGCCGCTGTGAGCCAGAACGCCATTGCCAGGTATACCGATCCTAGCGACGACAAATCGGATAACGCCTACGATAGGCACTTCGATGACTTGAATGAGTTACTTCTGCCAATGTATTTGTGTCCCAGCGATCCTGAATTAAGGGAACAAGAGGAAAAATTTTATGATACATCGACAGGTGCTGGAAGATTTCGCAAGGCAATGAGTTATGCCGGAGTGGCCGGTTCCTACTTCAGTAGAACAGGAAACTGCCCGAGCGATCGTGATGGACAAGATTTTTGCATTAGTGGCAGCGTATCGGGTTTATTCGGTCCGAACAATTTCGACGGCCTTTTGATCCAAGGATGGCCTGTTGAATTGCGAGAAGTCACAGACGGGTTGAGCAACACCTTGCTGATGGGAGAGCGGACCTACCAGATTCGGGCTTGGATGATTGGGGCCTACTGGACTGGTTCTGCGATTCCTTACGAACCCCCCGTCCGTGGCGGATCCAGGAAGACCCGGCCGGAGGGTCCCCAAGCCCAGACCGCCCATTTTGCGAGTAAGAATATCACGGCGAGCTTCGCTCTGAACCACGATCCGTACAATGGTTGTTATCAAGCCCACAACAACGACTTGGGAGACCGTCCAAAAGTGCCTGACAGTACTCCGCGAGTTATCTCGGTGAACGACCTCCCCTTCGGAAGTCGCCATCCGGGAGGAGTTAACTTTGCACGAGGGGATGCTAGTGTAAGCTTCCAACAGGAATCCATGGATCCGATGGTCCTCTTGGCATTGGGTTCACGCAACGGCGGCGAAGTGGTCAGCGAATGAATGGATCGGGAGCGAGTCCCAGGTTAAAGCTCGCGCTACATCTTTTCAGGACTCCTCACCGACGCGGCCCCCAAGAGGAGCCTCAGATGGTCGATTTTGAGCTGAAACAACGACCTTCCCTCTGGTTTTATGCGCAAATGCGATAGAGTATTGCGCAGAAAACCTTGTTGTTTTGGGTGATTTTGATTACTCTGAGGATAGAATTTTGGCCGGGATCCGTTCCCCCGGCATGGTTTACGTAACCACTTTTCATGGTCCTAGTTTTCTGTTTTTTTTCGTCGCCGAGATCGACGAGGGGAGTAGTGTAATGAAGAAAACGAAGTTGTTTATCTTTCTCGTGGCCTGCAGCCTGATGTGTGCCAACTCAGTGGAAGCTGCGGGCTTCAAGATCTCGCTTGGTATTCGCGAGACTGGCAGCACAATGCCGATCTTTGGCAACGGTGGCTCCAGTGGTGGCATCGAATGGGTCGACAAAGATGCTCAGACTCTTACAGCGGACGGTACTTGGCAGCTATTTACTTTCACACCGAATGCTGCTGGAGCTTTGTCGGCTTTCGCCGGTGGTACCGCCGATAGTTTACTTTCCACCGATACGGGTACGATCGAGCACATTCGCTTGCTGAACGACGAAGGCATCACGGCACCCTTTCGCGTTTGGATAGATGATGTGACTAATACGGTGGCCAGCGGCCCTGTGGTGGAGAATTTCGACTCAGCCGCACTTGCAAGTGAAGTGATGTTTAACGAGCCTGATTTCTCTGGTTCAACCGCCGGAAATCTAGTGGCTGGTGGCACGACTGCTGTTACCGATGCAATGGCTTTTTCTGGTTCACAGTCTTTGGAAGTAGCCACGCAATTTAATTCCAACAATCCAGCAGGCTGGTTGCGTCTCACTACTTTCAATGCGGCAAATCTGCCTAATCCCACGGTGATCTTTCGGGAACCTGGTGCTCCGAATCCTACGATCAGCTTTTATGCCAAAGCAACCGTCATCCCCGAACCCGCCAGCGTATTGCTGATGGGTATTTCAGTGATTGGCCTTGGTTTCGTGCGAAATCGTAGCTAACGTTTGTTTGAACTTTCTTTGATTACAGCAACCGCTCCGAGCCAACAGGTTCGGAGCGGTTTTTTTGCTCACAATTTTTGGGCCGGCATCGATACAAGCGCGCTCTTTCAGAGCTAGGATCATGATGCGCGCCTGGCACCCCAGGGCGGCGTTCCCATCTCGCTGTCGCTCGGGGGGAACTTGCCCTGGGCTATCACAGCGCGCTCCTACGGAGCTAGGATCGGGGGTGATCGGAGTCCCAGGGGCGGCTCTTGCCGTCGGAACTCTTCAGGCCGGTACGGCCGCGCTGCGATAGCCCAGGACAAAGTCCTGGGTCCAAGAGACCATAGACACAGTAGCCCTGAAAGGGCGCGCTGAACTTCAATCCCAAACATACCGTTCATCGATTGGCACTAAATATTTTTCGCAAATACATCGAAACTCCTCTTGAAACGTCTGGCGACGATGATGTTCGCGCTGGTTGTTCACATAATTGCGCAAGTCTGGGAGTTGTGATTGGCCGATAGAGAACGCTCCGTAGCCATTCTGCCAACTGAACTCGCGATATTGGGCTCCTTTTGCTTTGATCCATTTAGAAGAGTCTTGTTTCAGCTCTTGGATTAGGTCGCTAACGGAAATTGTCCGTGCAAGCGAACATGCAATGTGAATATGGTCGTCGAAGCAGCCGATGGCATGAGAAGGGCACTTCAAGGTCTGGCATGTAGTTGCGAGATAAGGTGCGAGTTCGGATTCGATTTCTGTATTGATCCAGGGTTTGCGATGCTTTGTGCTAAAGACAAGGTGCAAGAGGATGTTTGAGAGGGACTGGGCCATATGGGTTCCCCTGGAGTTTAGATGAGTTCAGGCGTCGCGCCGACAATTTTGAAAAGACGCATGACCGATGGCAAACATTGTAACATCGAGCTTGCGGAATGCCGAATCGTTGGCACTCTTTAACCAAGCGCGCCCTTTCAGGGCTAAGATCGTGGTACATGCGTCTGGCAACCCAGGGCGGCGTTCCCATCTCGCTGTTGCTCGGGGGGAACTTGCCCTGGGCTACCACAGCGCGCTCCTACGGAGCTAAGATCGAGGGGATCGGTGTCCCGGGGGCAGCATCTCCGCATCGTGCCTTCGGCACTCTTCAGGCCGGAACGACCGCGCTGAGCTATCACAGCGCGCTCCTGCGGAGCTAGGATCGGGGGTGATCGGTGCCCCAGGGGCGACATCCCCGCATGGTGCCTTCGGCACTCTTCAGGTCGGAACGACCGCGCTGTGAAAGCCCAGGGCGCAGCCCTGGGGCCAAAGGCAACACATCCATTAGCCCTGAAAGGGCGCGCTAAACCCGTCGCACGACACCAACAAGCGCCAATGCAAACCCGATCAAACATACCGTACCTGGCTCGGGCACGGCCAGATTGCTGATCAGTCCATCGGGGTTGTGGGTGACCGAGTCGAGATAAATCGTGGCATCGCCATCGCCCTGAAAGAGAATAGAGTCGATAGTCACGTTGGGGCCGTCAATGTCACCATCACCCCCCGCCCAACCATCCCATTGGCGTTCGTCTTCGAGATTCCATTGATAGAGATGCCACTGGTCGTCGGCCCTGATCTCCTGCAAGAAACCGAGTTCCCCCGTACCGGGATCGTCGATCGAGATTTGCACCGTCATGCCGGGATCTGTCGTCTTGAGCCAGAACCCGACATAACCTGTTGCTGGTAGGGAAACATTGCTGCCGGCGTCTGCGGCTGTACCGATGCCTGAATTGTGGCGTAGCTGCCACGTTCCTGCCCCGCTGTCGACTAGGCTCAATTCCTGCGATCCAGTGCCGGCTTGCGACACCGTGGTTACTTGCTCAATGGTTGTCGCGGGGGAGAGCCCAAAAGTCTGTGAAGTTGGCGAATGGTTATACGGCCAAGAAAAATGACCTTCGTCGACTTCGAAGTCGTCAATCAGATTCCCCTGTGTAGCATTGGCGATCTGCTCAAAATAGTCGAGCACCGCCGCTCTGCGCTGCGTAGAAAGTCCTTCATTGAACATGGCTGTGTAGCCGTAGAAGCTGATTCCATCCGTGCCGGCAAGGTGGGCACGGTCGAGTTGGCTCTTGGTCAATTCGACTCCTCCTCCACTGGAGCTATGCAAGTAGACGCCCAGGGTGGGTGCAACACGGCTATTCGTGGGGACTTGCAAAGTGTTGAGTAGATTAGGATTGAATAGGGCGCCGTCATTTGAGTCACTAAGATAGATCATGGGCATTGCTACGTCGAGCAAGTCCTGTTCTAGCCAGGTTCGGTAGTCTTGCATGTAGTCGTTTGAGCCCACGTCGGGATCACGCCACACCGAGGCGGTCAATTCAACGTTGCGTCCCGTAGTTACTTCCGAAGCATCTACGGTCTGTTTGACTGAAGCGACGAGATCCGTAATACGATTCTTGACGAAGCTGCGATAGGCCGCAGCATTGCCCACATTCGAGCCATCCAAGCCTGTCTCATCAAAGAATAATTGGTGTGACAAGGCATCATGGGGCAGTCTCGAAAAGCTAGGCCCTGGGATGTAGCGAATATAGTCGAGGTGGATCCCGTCCACGGCGTAATTCGTGGAGATGTCATTGACCACGTTGTTAATGTGGGTATGCACCTCAGGCAGCACGGGATTCACACTGGAATAGTTACTCCAGCCCTCCTGCGGTTCGACATTGCCATTGATATCGGTGAGACGAAAACTAGGGTTGGTGTTGTGGAATACATGCGCTATCGGAGATGTAGGAGGATCGATTGCCGTGGTGTTCCACATGGGGGTGGCATTGAGCCAAGCGTGGAGTTTGATGCCTCTTGAGTGAGCGGCGTCGATAGCCGTTTGCAACGGATCAAACAAAGACGATAACCCATTTGCGCGCGGTTCAAAATTGCTGTCATAGAACGCATCGGCGCGGCCCCGCACCTGGAACATCACGTCCGTGATTCCCAAGTCTGCCGCATTTTGAAATATGGAATTAATGCTGGCGGAGCTGTAGCTGTATTCAAAACGGTTGACGAACAAAGCCCGGTAATCGCCAAACTCGGCAACGGCCTGACGCGTAGTGACAACAAGGCTCATCGAGAATACTAGAAAAGCAACACAACGAATCATATTCTGCCTCGTAAGTTGAAGAGTGCGACTTGATTGGTCCCATGACGATAAACATGCTACTCAGATGCAAGCCAAAGTGCCGGTTCCCCTCGCCATCACAACAGTTATCAAAGCAACTAGGAGTAAGGTGATGGATCCTGGCTCCGGGACTGCCGTGGCAGTGGTTAGTGGATTGGATCCCGTGTAGTTGCGTTGCCAGACGAGAAAGTCCTGGCCATCGCTGTCGCCATCTTGGTCTGCGTCGGCTCCCGCTCCGTTTCCGTAGGCAGTCTGCCAAGTCGTAAGATCATCGCCATCAACGTCATTGTCGCCATCGAAGTCGCCAGGAATGTTGGTACTCGTCACTTGCAGCATTCCGGCACCGGTGATGGAGGGGGTGGTGAATTGGGCTCCTGAGCCGACGGCTCCCCAGATGCCAACGGCCAGCGAAGAACCGTCGATCGAGAATTTGCCGATCACATCCGGGGTTCCAGAGAAATCGAGATCAAGAATTCCACCCGTTGCGAGGGAGACATCGGAATCGTCGGGAAGCATCGCTTGGCTTAGGCTCAACACGCCGTCTTCGACCACAGCATCGCCGGTAAAACTATTATTGCCATAGAGGGCGAGCGTTCCAGGGCCTGATTTTGTCAGCGAACCATTGATTACCGGAACATCAATTGCCAAGTCGATGCTGGCAGCTCCATCCGCGATATTGAAGACTCGATTCGCTCCCCCGAGGTCGACGTGGCCCGAGTTGCCGGTTCCTGTGCCATTGGCAATGGTGGCAGTGCCGCTGCCAAGGAGTGTGAAATTGAGATCCCCTGCCATCAGGATTTTCGCCGATTCGGAGCTATGCGGCATAAGATTGATCGTGTCGAACGTAAGTGTGGCCCCATCAATGGTGAGGCTTTGAAATGCGTCGACCTGGAGCGTGTGGACACGGAGTCTGGCGGAACCAGTCAGTGATACCGGGGCAGAAAACTGGGCAGAGATTGGAGTGGAATCAGATGTCGGAACATAGATGACATTCAGAACACCTCCTGTCACACTCAGTTGTTCCCGAACATACAGCTTGCGAATGTTTTGAATTCCAGCACTCAAAGTGACATTGATGTTGGCACCGGGACGATCGAGGACAACCGTGTCGTCGACCCCTGGTAAACGGACTGCGGGAAGCGTCAAGGGCCCAACCCGGGAGACTTGCCCTGGACCCTGTTCCGGAGCGACAGGAGTCTGGCCACTATTCCAGTTGGCGAGCGTTGTCCATTGGCCATCGGAGTCGTTTGTCCAGAGGGCGGGGACGAGCTGGTCTTTCAGAAATTCGGTCCCCCCCTGAGCCACATTGAAGTCAAGATTGCTCCCACCATTGTTGAAGCTGTTGAGCCGACCGGTGCTGGCATACTGCCAGAATTTCCAAGGTTGCGGATCGCCAAAGTTATCCCAAGGACCGTAGAGCCAAGACAGAGAATCATTAGGGTTGGCGGTCTGTACCGGGATAGAATTCGGACTGCCCTGATTTGGCCACCGGGCAATCCAGAGGTCGGGATAAGCATTCACAATCGAGGACTGCACTTGGCTAGCATAATTTCCATTGGTATAGATGGCGGGACGGATACCCATCACATCGTAAATGCGATCGGAGAAATCGATTGAAAACTGGGTGAGTTCCGCATCGGACCGTTGCGTTTCTCCAGACTCCAGGTCAAAGACGGGCAACAAATAGCCTGGCCGCATCCAGGCACCTGCCATCTGGAGGAAATGATTGGCCTCGTCGGTGCCCGTGTTGGCTATTCCGCCAGCGTACGGCGTGCTTGCCACGATATCCAACCGCCCAAAATGATAGGCACCTGCAAGCAAACCTGCATTCGTGGCGCGCGTGATGTTCTGTACAAAGTAGGGATCGTCGTAACGCTGGGAAAGTGTGTTCTGGCCGGGAGGATTTGTGTTGCTGGGATTACTCTGGTTGTAGAATCCCGTGGTCCCTCCCCGACTGGAACGCAGGAAGACGAACTCTCGGTTCTCCACGTTCAAGAAGTTGCTCCAAGTCGTCGAAGAAATGTTCCCCTGCCAGGCAGAAATATCCAGGCCCAGCGAGCGCTGCTGTGCGCTCACCAGTGAGCTCGATAGCGATAGCTGGACCAATACGATTGCTAAGCAAGCAGTGTCGATGAAGTTGTAAATACGAAGGCGAATCAACTGAAACACTTAAACCAAGCCTCACGAAGGTTTCTATGAAGAATTCCTGTTTGCAATGAATCCTGCAAACGGAATGGAGTGTTCAACTCCGGAGATTTATTCCTGTGTTTATTATAGATGAGGTTTGCTTTTGGACCACTTCGACGAAGTGAAATGCGGGGTGTTTCTGTGGGTTTTTCGCAAAATCGAGGTGCCTGTGCGCAAAACGAATTGAATTGCGCAGATGAAGTTCTGGAAGAGGGTGAACCGCTTCGCCTGGAGCAGCTCAAGATTTGATTCATCAGGCAATGAAGTCCCTGAAGTACCGCAAAAGGATTGTTCCGTAGCGGGTGCACTGAGTCAGTTCTCGCGCGCCGCGAGCTGGACAGTGATTCCGTCGGGGTCGGGGAAATAGACGCGGTTGCCTCCGCGGCGGAGGGCAAGGCGGGCGGCTATGAGCTTTTCGACGACCTCTTCGGCATCGTAATCGTCGATCCCATAACAATAATGATTCATGCCTGGTTGCTCCGACTGAAAGAGTGCCAGAATGAAATCGCTGTCAGCGGGAGCCATGAAGCAATTGTTTTCACCTTGCCTGCGTGCTTCGAGGCCCAGATGCTGGGCATAGAAATCGCGAGACCGAGGTACGTCAGTCACGTTGAGCGCAATATGGTCCAGGCCTTTGGCTTGGATGGTTGCTGATTCGGTCTCGGCGCTTGAAGCGGTCTGCGCAGCCGCGTTATCTACCACCGCCATGGCAGCCCCTAGTCCGATCAACTGGGCCGCGAGTTCACGACGCGAGAGTTGGCCTTTTTCGAAATCGTCGACGAGTTTCATCGATAGTTGTGGCAGCATGACAGGTCCTCCAAGAGTTGGTGCATAGTGGATGAGAGAGACCTATTATAAGGCTTCTCGCACTTTTTGCACTGTAGGGAGAAGACGCTCGCAGGAAAGGCTCGGCCATGTGTTGTATGGCGGCTATTGGGAATTGTGTGAGAATAAATTTCGACTTTGCTCACTGCTGAGGCGCGAGTGCTTGGGGAAGTTCTGGTAGGTCGTCGGGGGGTGGCAGCAATTCCAGTAGAGGTTCGGGTTCAACCATGTCGTCTGGCTCGATGTCTGGTTGGAACTCGAGAATTGCCTCGCCCAGGAAGGGTGAAGGCCAACCGCCGCCGAGGGCACGGTAGATGGCGATCATGCTTTGGGCGACATCGCCCTTGGCCACGGCAGCAGCGCTTTCCTGCTGCGTTTTGAAATTCTGAACATTAAAAACTCGGTTGAAGTCTGCCTCGCCTTCATCAAGCTGAAGGGTGATCAAGTCGTTCGTCTTGTCGGCGGCCTCGGCGGCTTCGAGTTGCCACTTGAGCTGCTCTTGTGATTTGAGAAAATCGATGATGGCGTTTTCAGCTTCGAGATTTGCCACCAGCACCGATTGCCTATAGCGGGAGAGCAACTGGCGGAAGCGGGCCTCTTGGACGCGGACGTTTCCTAAGATGCGACCATAGTTGAGGACGTTCCAGCGGAAGGAAGGTCCAACGGAGCCGAACGACGAACCGTTTTCAAACAGTTCATTGAATTGGTTTGCGGTTACGCCCACGTTGCCAGTGATATTGATGTGGGGATAGAGGTCCGACTCGGCGATGCCAATGAGCGCACTTTGGGCCGCTAACTCTCGTTCGGCACGGCGGACGTCTGGCCTGCGGATCAATAACTCGGCGGGAATGCCGAGTGCAATGTCTTTTTCTACTTCGGGTATCTTCCCTTCACCAAGCCGTTCTGCGATATCTTCTGGTGGCATGCCTAGCAAGACACAAAGCTGGTTCTGGGCCTGCCGAATGGCGACTTCTAGCTGGGGCACGAAACCTTCGGTTTGGGCCAAGCTTGACTTGACCTGCTGCACGTCGATCTCACTGGTCGCACCTTCTCGGAAACGGGTCTCGGTGAGTTCGTAGGTATCGCGCTGGATTTCGACGTTTCGTTTCGTAAGTTCCAAACGGGCTTGCAGGGTGCGAATTTCAACATAGGTAGCAGCGACGTCGGCGACCAATGTTACGACGACGTCGCCATAATCAAAGACGCTCGCTTCGAGATTCGCGTCAGCCGCTTCGACAGCGCGACGGAATCGGCCCCAGAAATCAATTTCCCAGGCCAGATTGAATTGTCCATTCCAAACACTGAAGTGGCGGTCGAAGCCGGTGCCGTTTGACAGATTGTGAGAATAGCGCCCCGAAACGTCCTGTTGTTGTGGAAAGACGGTCCCGATGGCAATGGCTCGCAGGGCACGTGCCTCCATGATCCGTGCTCCCGCTTCCCTGAGAGTCAGATTTTGCCGATAGGCTTCAGCCACCAATTGATTCAAGACGGGATCGTTAAACGTGGCCCACCACGCCGCGTGATCTACAGGATCATGTAAGACGCGTTTGTCGTCGGCGTCGATCCAATCTCGGGAAATATTCGCGTTCGGGGTGCAATATTCTGGTCCCACCTTGAAGCCGTTGGCAATCCAGTCTCGGGTGCTGGTGCAGCCAGCGAGCAACAACACTATACACGCAACCGACCAATTGATGCCGGGACGTCCAGGGGAGTTGCTTTTTGACGTTAAATTGACTTTGTCGTTTTGCATTTGCTCATGCGCGCCGACGCACGCTGCCCTTTAAAATCAGAATACTCCGCATCACCAGATTCTTCGTTAGTTTCTGCATTGCCGGAACAGATTGATTGACGGGGGCGGAAAAGCTTAACGCCGAAGGGAAATCGGCAGTCTAAATGCCGACATAATTGTTAAAGTCACCCAGATTCGCCAGTAAGATAGCATCGTATTGGCATGCCGAGCGTAGGGCGGGCACTCGGGCAAACGGCCAGGAGGTGGCCGTTCTATGGGAAAAATGGTCCATGTCACCCGCGTTGAGTAACGATTTACCGGTCAATTTGCCACCTTTGTCTCACAAATAGTCTCCGACATGGGCAGCGGAGTAGAGCAAAAGTGGCTATAATCGAAGGTCCGCGGTCTTTTGACCGCGGCTGGCTTACCTGAGCATCCCCTCCTGGCTCGATCGATTCATTCATAATTTTCTTATGGCGACATCCAGCGGAACAATGCGGCAATCTGGCGGTCTGCTCGTGCGCGCGGTATTGCCTTGCACAATTCTTCTTGCTGGCTGGATTGGATACTCGAAACTCGCTGAGCAAGTCGAAGAAAAACCAACCCCAGCAGCAGAGGAGCGAACTCTCCGTACCAAAGTAGAGAAACTCGAGGTGATCGACTATCCGGTCGTCATCAAGACCCACGGCGTCGTGCAGGCGCACAATCGGGTCACCTTAGCTGCAGAAATCGCTGGTGCAGTGACGAAGGTGAGCCCGTCGTTCGAGGCGGGAGCTTATTTCTCCAAAGGAGAAGTCCTGCTTGAAATTGACGAACAAAACTACAAGACCGCGCTTGCTATTGCCGAGTCGCGTCTGTTGGCTGCCAAGTCGGCGTTGAAGTTAGCCAACTTGAATGAAGAGCGCAAACTTCGACTCATCAAATCGAATGCCGTCTCTCAAGCGGAAGTTGAGGTCGCGTCGGCTACGCGAGAACAAGCCGAGGCAGATGCCGATCTGGCTGCAACAGAAGTTGAACGAGCGAAGCTCGATCTCAAGCGAACCAAGGTGTTGGCACCGTTTGACGGTCGTGTGCAAACGAAGTCCATCGGTTTGGGACAAATGACGAGCCCCAACTCACCTTTGGGTGAAATCTTTGCGGTAGACTTTGCCGAAGTTCGGCTGCCTATTTCTGCTCGGCAGCGAGAGTATCTTGAACTACCCGAGTTTGCCGACGATGCGCCAGTCGAAGTGGTGTTGCAGGATGCCATTAACGAAGATTCAGACGCTTCCTGGCGAGCAAGGATCGTCCGCACTGAGGGAGTTCTCGACGAAAACTCGCGTGAGCTGTTTGCTATTGCTCGTATCGATGATCCCTTCGGAAGGAATTCAGACAATCCGCCATTGCGTATTGGGCAACCCGTTGTCGCTTCGATCGAAGGTGTCGTCTTGAGAGACGTGATTGCCTTGCCGCGGGCGGCGGTTCGCCAGTTGGACAAGATCGTCCTGGTGGATAGCTCCGAGAAAACACTGTTACCGCTCTCCATCGATTCGATTTGGTCGGATGCAGAACATGTGATCGTCTCTAGTTCTGAGATACCCACAGGAAAATGGTTGGCAACGACTGCCATGGTCTTCACACCCGAGGGTGCGAAGGTCGACATCATTCCGGACGCCTCTCCGCCCGAGTCGCTTGCCAAATGTACTTCGGCGAACGATTCGGAAAGCGCCGCTAATTAGTGTTGCATCATGATTCGCTGGTTCACAATCAATGGCATTGCTGCGAATTTCTTAATGCTCGCGATACTCATCGCTGGCATTTATACGGCCATGTTTCGCATTCCGCTGGAAGTTTCGCCTGAGCGCAGCTTCGAGATGATCATGGTCGAAATGACCTATCGCGGGGCCACTGCCAAAGATGTCGAGCAAGCGATATTGATCCCCATCGAAGAGGCACTTGAAGGGGTTCAGGGAATCGAAACACTCAACAGCCAAGCGGGGCGTGGTGAAGCACGGTTTTTCCTAGAGGCGGAGCCAGGAACCGACTTGCGTGTCTTGATGGACGACGTGACAGCTCGGATCGATACCATCACCACATTCCCTGACGAGACTGAGCGACCTCGCATATCGATCCCCGACTCTTCGAACTGGTGGGAAGTATTGAGTATCGCTGTAACGGGCCAACTTAGTCCCCATGAGTTGCGTGAAGTCGCGCGGCGGGTTCAGGAAGATGTCTTGGCGCTACCCGGGGTCAGTCGTGCCCAAGTCCAAGGAGATCGTCGCTACGAAATCTCCGTCGAGGTAGATTCCAGTCAATTGCTTTCCTATGGATTGAGTTTTCAAGACCTAGCCGATGCCATCCGTCAGTTTTCGATTGATCTCCCCGCCGGCGCAATCGACAGTGCAAGTGGAACTTTTATTATTCGCACGCGAGGCCAGGCGTATTCCGAACGAGAATTCAAGGAAGTTCCGATTCGCGCTGCCAACGGAGCGGACGTGCTGCTGGGCGAGATCGCTACGATAACTGACGGATTTGAAGAAGGGGAAAAAACCGTTGAATTCAACGGGAAGCCCGCATTGTTTGTCGAGGTGATGCGTACTGGGAAAGAAAGTGCGATTGATATCTCCAACAAAGTACGCGAGTATGTCCGCACGTCTCGCACGAGATTTCCCGAAGGGATCGATTTGTTTGTGTGGGACGACGAGTCGATAGCGATCCGAGGCCGGTTGAGTACATTGGTCCAATCGCTGCTTCAGGGAAGTGTGCTTGTGATGCTGCTCTTGGGACTCTTCCTGCGTCCGGCGTTGGCTTTCTGGATCGTTGTGGGCATCCCGGTTGGTTTCGCCGGAGGAGTGATGCTGATGCCATGGTTTGGCATCACGGCAAACGTGATGAGCCTGTTTGGATTCATCATCGTGGTGGGCATTGTGGTTGACGATGCAATTGTTACTGGAGAGAACGTCTTCCTGAAATTAAAAAACGGTGTCCCGCCGCTTGAAGCGGCCATCGAAGGTACCCATGAAGTCGCCACGCCTGTGACGTTTGGTGCCCTGACGACGATGGTGGCATTTCTTCCCCTGATGTTTTTTGAGGGGACCTGGGGGGATTTTGCTCGGCAGGTACCACCGATCGTCGCGCCGGTGCTGTTTTTCTCACTGATCGAATCGAAGTTGATCTTGCCTGCACATTTGAAGCATTTGCGAGCCGTGCCACGACAGAATGTTTTCACTCGCTTCCAAACCTCCATCGCCAATGGTCTGGAATACTTTATTGAACGATTCTATCAGCCGACGCTTGAATTTGCCGTCCGGCATCGCGCTTCAGTAATGGCAGGTTTCATCGCAGCCGGCTTGTTGATGGCGGGCTATTGTGTGAGCGGACGGATGAAATTCATCGCTTTTCCATCGGTGGATCGGCAGCGGATCACTGCTCAACTCGACATGCCGGACGATACCCCGCTGGCAGTTACTGCTAGGTATATGGATAAGATCGAAAAAGCAGTGCTTCAACTTCAGGTCGAATATACTGACCCAGGTAGTGGAGAATCACTGGTGGAAGACATCTCCATGATCGTTGGTGCAGAAAGAATCCATCGAGATTTCGACAAATCGCGTGGCGCGATTGCGTTTGAGGTGATGGCACCTTCGGTTCGAAGTGAGCCTGGGCCAAAGAACAGCGAATTGGTCACCCGGCTGACAGAACTTGTTGGTCCAATTACGGAGGCGTCGGAATTCCGGGTTCGTGCCGATTCTGGGATGGGCAATGATCGCGGATTTGACAACGAAAACCTTAATATTGAGCTGCGCGGCCCCATGTCTGAGGAGAAGGCGGATGTTGCTCGGGGGATCCGAGACATACTCGATGAATATGAGGGATTCAGCTCCACCTGGGCGAACGTCAATTATGGGCAGGATGAGTTAGAACTCACGATGAAGCCCTTGGCTGCTGAGTTGGGCCTGACGCAGCAACTCTTGGCGCAACAGATACGACAAGCCTTCTTTGGAGAAGAAGCACAGCGCGTGCAGCGTGGCGTCGATGACATTCGCGTGATGGTCCGCTTGCCGCGCGAGCAACGTGAGTCGCTCGATACACTTGATCGCATGAGGATTCGCACACCTCGTGGCGCCAATGTGCCGCTCTCCACTGTGGCTGATATCGCTTTTACCAAAGCTCCCTCCTGGGTTCAGCGCAAGGATGGTGCGGAGATACTTCGCTGTGGAGCCCAGCCGATCGACGACACAGTCGACGTGTTAGGGATCGCCAAGGAGATCACTCCTCAGATCGAGGCATTGTGCCGTCCGCACAATCTCTCGTTCCAATTTGTGGGCTATGTGGCTGAGGCGGAGGACACTCGGAAGCAAACCATTCTCGGCTCGCTGCTACTTGCCTTTACCCTTTACGGCCTACTGGCCATCGCGCTGAAGTCACTGGGACAACCGTTTTTTGTCATGCTGGCTGTTCCATTTGCAATTATTGGTGCGCTGCTGGGACACCTAATTTTGGGCATTACTCCCTCCTATTTGTCGATCTTCGGTATGCTGGCCCTGGCTGGTGTCTCAGTGAACGATACCTTGGTGATGGTCGACTATGTGAATCAGCGCCGCGGTAAAGGCTCCACACTCTTCGAAGCGGCGCTAGAGGCGGGGGCACGGCGATTTCGTCCGATCATGCTCACTTCGATAACAACCTTTGTGGGGCTGATGCCACTGCTGATGGACAAATCGCTGCAAGCCCAATTCTTGATTCCTATGGCAGTGTCCCTGGCGTTCGGCGTCATGTTTGCCACGACTGTGACGTTGTTTCTCATTCCCTGCGCTCTGCTCATTGCAGATGACTGGAGGCTTGTGTTGGTTGAGTTTAAAGACTGGTACCTCCGACCGCTGCGAAAGAACTCGAGTCAGCCTGCTACTGATGGGTAGCGGTGACTGAAAAGTCCAGCCGTGCGTTGCACGGCGGCTATTCAGAAAGTGACTTGAGAGACGTGCATTAGTCAAGCAACTGCAAATTGCGTATTATGGGAATTATGCCGACCCACCAACTTCACACACTGCACGATCGGTCTTTTGAGCACTACCGGTTCGTCTACCCCGTACTGAGTCGCCGGTCGCGAGGGATCTCGGTGGGGGTGAATCTGAACCCGGACAAGGTTTGCAATTTTGATTGCATCTATTGCCAGGTAGATCGAACCTCGCAGAGCGAAACCAAATTTGTGGAACTCGATGCCCTCGTGGGCGAGATACGAGAAGTGTTGGAGCTGGTCAAGTCCGGTGAGATCTACGAGTCGAGCAAGTTTCGCGACACACCGGCTGAGCTTCGGCGATTGAACGACATGGCGTTCTCCGGTGATGGCGAGCCGACCACCTATCGCAACTTTGACACTATTATCTCGACTTGTGCCGAACTCAAGCGCGAGTTGGGGCTCGATGCCGTGAAGATGGTGTTGATCACTAACGCAAGCATGTTCCATCGGCCACATGTGCAGCGCGGACTCGCGATTCTCGACGCCAACCAAGGAGAGATTTGGGCCAAGCTCGATGCGGGAACCGCAGAGTATTATCACAAGATCGAACGGACCTCGATTCCGTTTGAGCGGATTCTGGAGAATATCACTGCCGCAGCTCGTGTGAGGCCCCTGGTGATTCAGGCGCTGTTCATGAGGGTGGCTGGAGAAGGGCCGTCACAATCCGAAGTCGAGGCATTTTGCGACCGGTTGGGGGAAATTGTCGCGGCGGGCGGGGAGATTAGCTTGGTACAGGTCTACACGGTGGCCCGCCGACCGGCGGAGGATTTCGTGGGGGCGCTCTCCGATGCGGAAGTGGATGCGATTGCTCAGATGGTACGTGAGCGGGTGGGGTTACCGGCGGATGCGTTCTATGGGACGGTGGAAACTGTCTAAAATCGGGGGCGGAGGCGCCCCGGCTCCATCTTATGGGGTAGGTTTTCTTATCTCGCCTGGGCAATTATGCTGGGTGGTTCCCTGCTTCATGCAGTGGCAGTCTCAAGAACACAAACTTAATTAGAGTCGTCGAGAAATTCATGGAAATTGCGGTTGTAGGCACGGGCTATGTCGGTCTCGTTTCAGGGGCTTGCTTTGCTGACAGTGGAAATCACGTGACGTGCGTCGATATTGATGCTGCCAAGGTGGAAGCCCTCAGTCGGGGAGAAGTTCCTATCTACGAGCCTGGACTGGAGGAGATGGTCAAACACAACCTGTTGGTTCGGAGGTTGCAGTTCACGACCGATCTGATCGCAGCAATTAAGCCCGCGGAGGTTGTGTATCTGGCGGTGGGCACTCCCCAGGGTGACGATGGTGCAGCAGATCTGTCGGCCTTGTGGAAAGTGGTGACGGAAATTGCTCCACATCTTCGCGAGGATGCTGTGCTGGTGACTAAGAGCACCGTTCCTGTGGGAACCAATGCGCGTATCTATAGCATGCTCAAAGAACTTACGAGGCGAGAGTGCGAAGTCGCCAGCAATCCGGAGTTTCTCAAAGAGGGTGCGGCGATTGACGACTTTGTGAAACCGGATCGCGTGGTGGTTGGGGTGCGAAGCGAACGGGCAGCCGACATATTGCGGCAATTGTACGAACCATTCTTGCGAACCGAGAATCCCTTTTTGGTGATGACTCCCGAGAGTGCAGAGATGACCAAATATGTGGCCAACGCCCTGCTGGCTACCAAGATTAGCTTCATCAACGAGATGGCCAATCTGTGTGAACGGATGGGGGGAGATATTAATGACGTCCGACGCGGCATCGGTCACGATAGCCGCATTGGGTTTGCGTTTCTCTTTCCAGGTGTTGGCTACGGCGGAAGTTGCTTTCCCAAGGACGTGCGAGCGCTCTCCGCGATGGCTGAGGACTTGGGAGTGGAACCGCGGATTCTTCGCGCCGTCGATGCTGTTAACACCTCTCAGAAGCAGGTCATGATTGAGAAAGTCGATCAACACTTCGGCGGGAAACTCGCAGGCAAGACGATAGCCATCTGGGGACTCGCCTTCAAGCCGCGAACCGATGACATTCGCGAAGCACCGGCACTTGTGTTGATCGATCATCTTCTCGAGTCAGGTGCCAAGGTACAGGTGCATGACCCTGAGGCGATGGAGAATGTGAAGAAAGTGTACTGCGACAAAGTGACCTTTTGTGACTTGGAGATGCAGGCACTCGCCCAGGCCGATGCACTCTGCATCATGACCGAGTGGAATGACTACAAACGGCCCAATTGGGATGAGATGGCTAGTTTGCTGCGTTCGCCGGTAGTTTTCGATGGCCGGAATCTCTACGAACCAGAACGCATGCAGTCGCGGGGATTCACGTATTACAGCGTCGGTCGCCCCAAGGTGTAGTTATTTCTCGTTACCAGAGCCATTCGGACCGAATTCTTTTCCTCAGTCCGATAGAAACGTATAATTGGGTGCGAATTTGAGATAGGCCCCAATTCTTCCCAACGAGCAACAGCATGGCACCCGACCGACTGTCCGACTCGCCCGTGCGACGGCACTTCCGCCCGATACTTTGGTTTGGAGTATGGAGCTATTCATTCTGCCTCCTGACGGGAGCAAGCTGGGGAGCCTCGGATCCTACCGCACCACCGCCAGAAAGAACTGATCAACTGGCTGGGCTTGTGCGGGTCTATCTGCCCCTGACCGGAAGTGCCGATCAGGTATTGCAAAACACGATTCGGCGGCTGCGCGATCGATTGCTCGTGCAAGCCAAGGAGCAGAAGGATTCCCGGCGACCTCTACTCGTGCTTCAGCTCGACACCCAGCAGGTGGGTGAAGACGCCGGCGAGAGTCGGTTTGAGCGTGCCTTCTCGCTAGCGCGCTTTCTTTGTAGTCGAGAAATGGCTGGCGTGAAAACCGTGGCGTACGTTCCACACAACTTGAAGGGGCACGGTGTGTTGTTGGCCCTGGCGAGCGAAGAGATCGTGATGAGCGGCGACGCGACGATCGGTGCCGCCGGAGCCGATGAAGCAGCAGACGGTGCGATTCAGCAGACCCTGGTTTCTGCCTACCGAGAAATCGCCGAAACGCAACGGACGATTCCGGTTGCACTCGCCGTGGGGATGATCGATCCCCAAGTGGAAGTTTTGCAAGTCGAAGCAGAGGATGGCACACACTTCTTGCTCCAGGAAGAGTTCGACGAGTTCACCGCGAATCACGAAATCATCAATGAGAAAGTGCTGGTCCCGGAAGGAACACTCGCTGAGTTCGATGGACGAGAGGGGCGTCAATTTGGTTTTGTGAAATACCTGGCCTCCTCGCGGAAAGGTTTGGCGACGGCGCTGGATGTTTCCCTTGATTCGCTTGCCGAGGACGAAAGCCTGGCTGAGGATTGGCGACCCGTGGTGATTGACGTGACGGGCGAATTGACAGCACAAACTGCGAGTCGAGTCGAGACCCTCTTGGGGGTTTCCATAGAACAGCAAAATGCCAACTGGATCTGTATGCGGATCGACAGCTCTGGCGGCGATATCGAAGCGGGACTGCGAATTGCTTCCGCGCTGGCCCGACTGGATGCAAACTCTGTGCGGACCGTGGCCTATGTGCCCGCCGAGGCCACGGGTGCCGCGGCGTTGGTGGCTCTCGCCTGCGACCAATTGGCGATGGCCCCCACGGCAAGGCTCTCGTCGGTCACTGCGAAAGCAAAGAAGCCGGGAGATGCAGCGGCGCGGGAAAATGCAGCAGCCGTTCAATCTATTCGGCAATCGCTCTCGCAGCGCACCGACCATCCATGGTCGTTGCTCTCGGCGATGATTGACCCCACGATTGAGCTTGCCGAATATCAAAACAAGGAAACTGGTGATACACGGTTCTTATCCCCAGCCGAACTTCAAGAGATGGACGACGCGGCCGCTTGGCAACACCGCGATGACATCGAACTGGAGAAGGGAAGATTGAGCTTTGATGGACAGCAAGCACTCGAGCGTGGCGTCGCCTGGCGAACCGTAGATACGTTTGACGAACTAAAGCAGCCTTTTGGCTTGCAAGGAGAAATCTCCAATCCTCAACCCAATCTCGCCCTGGAGTTTATCGAGGCGTTGGCAACGCCCGAGTTGGCAATGATCTTGCTGATGGTGGGCTTTGCTGGGATCTATATCGAGCTGCGCACACCCGGTGTTGGCATTGGGGCTTTCATCGGTGCGGTGGCGCTCTTGCTCTTCTTTTGGAGTAAATATCTCAACGGCACCGCCGGCTGGCTTGAAGTTCTGCTGTTCGCCGGCGGCTTTTGCTTCGTCATGCTGGAATTCTTTGTGATCCCTGGCTTCGGCGTCTTCGGCTTGGGCGGTGGAGCAATGATGCTGGCCTCGTTAGTGCTGGCAAGTCTTACTTTTGTTCGGCCGCATAGTGAACCCGAAGTGGAAGAACTTTCTCGTTCGGTCGGAACGGTCGCCTTGGCGGGGCTGGGGATGATGGCCATTGTGCTGGTGACGCGGCGGTACCTGCCGCAGGCACCCTTGTTTCGGCAGATCGTTCTAGAGCCTCCACATGACGAGGAATTGGACGAACTGGGCATGCGCGAATCGTTGGCCGACTACGCAAACCTGATAGGGATGCAAGGCACCGCCGCGACCGACCTGCGACCTTCTGGCAAGGCGCGAATCAACCACGAGCTGATCGACGTGATCGCCGAAGGAGAACCACTGGATAATGGGACACCCATTGTTGTTGTCGAAGCCCGGGGATCGCGAGTGGTAGTGCAGGCTGCTGAGCAGAGCTGACCGCTCGTGGCATTAGAGCACTTCGAGCAGTAATGCCCAAAAGCGAGTTTTTCGCTGCAACTGCTAGAATGGAATAACCCAATTCCGAAAAAAATCGGGTTTTGCACCCCGGCCGCTTTTTCGGATAGAATATGGCGAGTGTTTTCTCGACGACTACGGAGACTCAACTCGCATGACTGGATTGGATCCGCTTACCTGGGCCGTCATTCTCTTGTTGCTGGGGTGCGCGCTGGTCGTGCTGGAAGTGTTTATTCCCTCCGGAGGGATCTTGGGGCTGCTTTCTGGGTTTGCGGTCTTGGCAAGCATTGTGTTTGCGTTTCGGAGTGACACGACTTCGGGGCTGCTGTTTATTCTTTGTGCATTGATAGCTGTACCCGCGATGCTGGGGCTGGCATTTAAGGTGTGGCCCTACACACCAATGGGACGAGCCTTTTTGGGGGAGCTTCCCAGTGAGGAGGAAGTCAAACCAGTTGACCAACGTAAAGAATTGGTTGGTCGTATGGGAATTGCAAAATCGCTGATGCTTCCCTCTGGGGTGGTCTTGGTGGATGGGAAAAGGCTTGATGCCATTTCGCAGGGAGATGCCATTGAAGCAGGCGAGTCAATCGTGGTGGCCGAGGTACGAGGGAACCGCGTCGTGGTTCGTCGTGCCGATCCGGATGAAGCTTCGCAGGTTCCCCAGGATCAACGGGATGTATTATCGCGTTCGTTGGATGAATTTGGATTGGAGGAAATTGATGATCCTGAACACTGACCAATTGCCACTAGGATTGCCTACTGAGTATTGATCATTGAGCATTTCCTCCACTGCGCTGACTTGCACTGACCTCTCTCACGCGGTACAAAGCGAGCAGAGAAACTCTGCCAAACTTCGAACAATCCAGGAACTTTTCCATGACTTGGCATTTACCCCACCTTCTGCCTGCTCCGCTGGCCCAGATATTGTTTGCCCTGTCTCCGACAGTTTGGCTGATCATCGGCTTTATTGGGCTTGTGGTGTTCCTGGTGTTGTTTGCAATCTTCGCTCGCTATGCGCGGTTGTGGATTCAGTCGATCAGCACCGGCGCTCGAGTGGGTATCTTCGACTTATTGCGAATGACTTTTCGCAAAGTGAATCCTACTGTCATTTTGCGCAGCAAGATCATGGCCACCCAGGCGGGAATCACTGAGGAAGATGGCGTGACGACCAAAGCCCTTGAGTCGCACTACCTGTCGGGTGGCAACGTGCCGCTGGTGATTCGCGCGATGATCGCGGCTCGCAAGGCGAAAATTGTTGACCTCGATTTCAAGAAAGCCACGGCCATTGACCTGGCAGGCCGCAATATTCTCGAAGCGGTGCAGACTAGTGTCTATCCCCGCGTGATTGATTGCCCAGGTCGACAATCGAAGCGCCCTACGCTCGACGCCATCGCCAAGAACGGGATTCAACTCAAGGTTAAGGCACGTGTCACTGTGCGGGCAAATCTCAATCAATTGATTGGTGGCGCTGGCGAAGAGACTATCGTTGCGCGAGTTGGCGAGGGTATTGTTAGCGCTATCGGCTCGGCCGATACCCACGCCCATGTACTCGAAAATCCGGACCGCATTTCCAAGGCGGTGCTCGCCCGCAAGTTGGATTCACAAACGGCTTTCGAAATCGTGTCTATTGATATCGCAGATATCGATGTGGGTGATAACATTGGAGCCCGTTTACAAGCGGACCAGGCCGAGGCCGATACGCGTGTGGCTCGTGCTGCGGCAGAGGGTCGCCGAGCGATGGCGGTTTCGCAAGAGCAGGAAAACATCGCCATGATCGAAGAAAATCGGGCCCATTTGGTCGAGTCAGAAGCGGCAGTTCCTAAGGCAATGGCCGAGGCTTTCCGCAATGGCCGACTCGGTATACTGGACTACTACAAACTGAAGAATGTGCAAGCGGATACCGACATGCGGGAATCGATCGCCGGGGTTGGGTCCTCGCGTCGGGAATGATTTGGCTCAAGCTGGAGCAAATCTTAAATAATAAAATCCAGCTTAGCTGGTGGTAACAACTCTAAGATATTTCTCGCAGAGACACAGAGTCGCAGAGAAAAAGATTTTTTCTTCCCTGCTGTCTCAGCGAGAGAAGCTAAACTGTCCATACCATGAATCATCTCTCACTGTTACTCGCTGCTCAGGGTTGGGGAGAACTGATCGTCGTGCTCATCTTCTTCATGATCTCGGCGCTCGGGCAACTGCTCTCTGCCAAGAACAAGCCTAAGCGACCGCGACCACCGCGACCGCAGAAGGAGGGGGTTCCCAACAAGGGTCAGGAGGTCGCTGATAAACTCCGTGGGGAAGTGGAAGATTTCCTGCGCGAGATGCAAGGCAAACCTCCCAAAAAGAAGTCACCGAAACCCAAGCCAGTCGTCCTCAAAGTGGAGCAACCGGTTGTCGCAGAAAAAGTCACGGACATGCGGCAAGAGAGTGTTCGGGATCACGTTTCGAAGCACCTCAACACTGCCGACATCGCACAACAAGTGGCCAAGCTAGGTGATGATGTAGAGTATGCTGATGAACGATTGGAGCAGCATCTGCACGAACGGTTTGACCACAAGGTGGGATCGTTAGAACGAAGAGTTCAGCCCGTGGAAGAGATTTTGAAGGACTCGCGAGCCCAAGATATCGCTCAGATGTTACGCAGTCCCGCAGGGATGCGGCAGGCGATTATTGCGAGTGAGATTCTGCGCCGGCCTGAGATCTGAGTTTTTTGCCTTTCCAATTTACTTTGTTCGCGTGCACGCAAACGACGTAATCAATGATAGACAAAGCATTTATGTAAACGCCCTAGTCTATCCCTAACGAAACCAATTCCGTTATTCGCTTGCCCCCCATTAGGACTAGGGTAAATGATCTTGTTGGAATTCTCTGGCATTCGGAGTGCGATCAATTTAGAATGTGCAAGAAGGTGCCCTTGTCTTTGGAATCTTTTTTTGGAGGAGAACTAATGCGTAAGATCATGCAGAGCTTTTTTTCTGGTGGGCTCTCCCTCGCACTTGTTGGCTCGTTGCTGCTTTGTTTGACGGCGACTGCTTCGGCTGGCACCGTGATTGGGGTGTCCCAGGATCCACCTCCTCCCATGGGTCCCTTCGTTGGCGACAACGAAAACGAAGATATGATCATGGTCGGTGATCCATCAAATCCGATCCCCATCACACCGGATCCGGAGACGGACAACCCCTGGATGAAACAGTTTATCATCAACCGCGATGGTCAAGGCTGGTCTACAAGTGGCCCCGGATCGATGGTCAGTGTCATGGAGTTCATCACCCTTGGCCCCCCTACTTCATCGCATCCCGTAACAATCGTTGACTGGCACGAAGACATCGACCCAACTGTGGGCGATGGCGGTCTTTTTAAGTGGGCTGGTGGTGTGATTGAAACTCCGGTTGGTGCGTTCCCAGGAATGACCAGTACCGATGGCCTATCGATCTGGTTTGAATTCCCTCCACTTCCTCCGGGCGCCGTGTTCAAAATCACCAAGAACTTGATGTTTAATGGTAGTGGCCCGATCACGCCGGGGCCAAACGGGGAAAACGATTACCTCATTAAGGTCAACGAGCGGCCTTCGATTCCCGAACCAAGCTCGTTGCTACTCGGCGGATTGGCGTTGCTCGGCGCGGTCGGCTTTCGGCGGCGTCAGATTTAGATCGGCTTTGTATCTAATTCTGAGTACAATCCGGGATGAAGCAACTCGTTAAGCGGGGCTAAGGCATCTGCTGCGTCTCCTTGCTCGCAAGCTGTTGCCGCCGCTCGCAAGAAACCTGCTTGCCTAGTGGTAAACGGAACCGCTGCCCCAGGTGCGGGAGGCTCGGGAACTAACTGCTTAACGATTGCCGATAGGAGCTGATCGATCCCCTGACCCGTTAGCGTGCTGGTAGCGAGTAGCTTGGGTGGTACATCGTGTCCTGCGAGATCCGACTTATTGAGTACCAAGAGTTGCCGGCTGGGAAGAACGAGGCTTAGTTCCACCGCTCGTTGGCTCAGGATCTCGGTTCTGGTCGGCAGTGATTGGAAATCAATAGTCGAAGCGTCCTCAACCCAAATAACCATGTCGGCACGTACCAATTGACTGCGGGCTTGCTCAATACCGGCGGCTTCAAGGGTATCGGTCGTAGAATGTAGCCCGGCGGTGTCGCTCAGTTGCACGGGCCAACCGTCAATGACGGTGGTCGTACTGACTACATCACGGGTGGTTCCAGGCTGGTCGAAGACTATCGCGCGGCGGTATCCGACCAACGCATTAATGAGGCTGCTCTTGCCGACATTCGGCCTCCCGGCGATGACGACTTGCCAGGGTTCGGTCAAATGTAATCCACAAGGTACGCGGGCAAGGAGTCTTTCGATGCGGATAGCGGCATCGGAAGACTCTCCAGTCTGGATTGCGGCATGGATTTCCTTAGTTTCACGGCGCAGGGCTCCGTGAAACTGATCCAGCAGAATCAGAGCGGTGCGAATCGAGGTTGCTCCGGCCATGGCGATCTGTGCTTCGGCGACGAGTGGACAATGTTGTTGACGAGTAACCCATACTTTCCATTCAATTTCATGGCAACCCATATCAACAAGCCGATCTACTACGGCCAACACGGATTGGGTACCACCATGGCAATGCACTTCGATCACGTCTTCTTTCCGGCGGCAGACCACCAAGTCCTCTCCATCGATGCTGCCCCAGTGACCATAGACAATGCGATTTAAAGGTTGCTGATCTAAAGTTCGACCATTCTTTGCCAGGAAACAACTGTTGACGACTGTCACAGCGTCGGGACCTTTCACGGCTACCACGGCCACGGCTCCGCGGCCGGTGGGGGTCAGCACACTGACGCACGTTTGGTTGTCACCAACTGGGCGAGTCACCGTTTCGCCTCACTCACGATAGCGATCCCTGCGAGAATGAGATGTGAGATATGACGTACGGGTCCCGTGCTTTCGCTGAGTGCGTCCAGGACCATCGGCGCATCGCCGCCGGTTAGAAAGAGTTGAGGGGTGCCTTCCGAAAGTTCGGTGTACTTCTCGATCAATTTCTCCAGAGCACCAATCAGGCCCCAAGTGAGTCCCGCTGCGATGGCTTCGGTGGTGCATTTGCCCAAGTCGTGCTCAGGAAGTTGGATGTTATCCGAGGAAAGGAGTGGTAGTGAACTGGTACCCCCATGCAGGGCGGCAGCGGCGAGGGACCAGCCAGGTAGGATTGCTCCACCGAGAAAGACTCCGTGATGACTTATGAGATCGACCGTGACTGCGGTTCCCAGATCCATCACGATGGCCGACCGGTCAGCATTGCGAACTCGATTCACGGCTACTGCGCTGAGCAATCGATCGATGCCAACACGATTGGGTTCTATTACTTGAACCTCCAGTGACAAATCACCAGAGGTCAGCACCTTCACAGAAGAAAAACCGTGCTGGGCTAGTATCTCCGCGACCGACTTTGTTGCTTCGGGGCTTACTGAGGAGAGGGCAACCTGAGTCTGCTGAACTTCCAGCTGCGTAAGCCACTCGGCAATTTGCTCAGCCAGTTCGTCCGGGGGCACGTCTCGATGTCGGCAAGCAAACGTCTCGTCGGGCAGAGGCAGCTGGGGACTAGCAATTGGTAAGGTACTCGTTACAGGGTCATTCAAACAGGCAATCTCAGCAGGAAACCAGCCGAATTTCACGCGGCTAGTGCCGACGTCCACCGCCAACAGATCCGCCGTTTCGCTCATGTGGTTTGCCGTGTTTCCCCCAGAATGGTATACGCCTTGCGAACCAATTCGCTCAAGCCTTGACCAGTGACTGAGGAGAATAGCATCACTGGCTTGCCGATCGTCTGCTCTAAATCACTGCGAACTTCTTCAGCCCCCGGTAGTTCCGCCTTGCTGATAGCAACGATCTCAGGGCGATTGGCCAGGTCAATATCATACTTCTCTACTTCCGAGCGGATGGCATGGTAGTTTTCGATAGGGTCGGTCCCGTCCATGGGCATCGGCTCGATAAGATGGACCAACACTCGGGTACGTTCCACATGGCGGAGAAATTCGTGGCCCAAGCCGGCACCAGAGTGGGCCCCCTCGATCAGTCCGGGAATGTCGGCCATCACCAGGGCATGGTCGATGTCGACTTGCACGATTCCCAGGTTCGGAATCTTGGTCGTGAACGGATAGTCGGCGATCTCAGGTCGGGCACGCGAGACACGGCTGAGCAGAGTGCTTTTGCCGGCATTGGGCTTTCCCAGCAGCCCCACGTCGGCAATCACTTTTAGTTCGAAGGTAATCCGGCGGCCTTCGCCAGGGCCACCGCGGGTGTGCTCTCGGGGAACTTGGTTGGTGGAGGACTTGAATCGTGTGTTCCCCTTGCCACCCTTTCCACCGCGGGCAGCAATCACCTGTTCCCCCGCAGCTTCCAGATCCTTGAGCACAAAATCGTGGTCGGCGTCGATCACGACCGTCCCCGGCGGGACAAGAATCGTGAGATCGTCGGCGTTGGCACCGTGGCAATTCTTACTGCCTCCAGGCGTGCCACTGCGGGCATGCCAATGCTTGCGATGCACAAGCATCTGGAGACTATCGACCCCTGCTTCGGCAACTACGATCACACTGCCACCGTGCCCCCCATCCCCCCCATCGGGTCCGCCACGAGGGACGTATTTTTCACGTCGAAAGCTGACGCAGCCGTCACCTCCTTTGCCAGCCTCAACTTCAACGGTAACACGATCGACAAACATGGCGGGGAAGTGAGTAAGTACGAGGGGAAATGAAAAAGGGATGCACACTGCTGCGCATCCCTTGCTGAATTTCAATGCTTCATGTCATTCCCACCCTGTGGGAAAGACAGAAATGCCTAGGCAACGGGTATCACGTTGATCCGTCGACCTTCGCGGTCGAACATGACTTGACCTTCAATCAAGGCAAACAAGGTAAAATCTTTTCCTTGGCCCACGCCCTTGCCGGGGTGGAACTTGTTGCCGAGTTGACGAACGAGAATGTTGCCGGGAATGACGTTTTCGCCGCCGTAGCGCTTCACACCGCGGCGTTGTCCGTTGGAATCACGACCGTTGCGGCTGGAGCCTTGTCCTTTTTTATGAGCCATGGCACTAGTGGGGGTTCGAGGGGTTGTCTGGTGGAAGTCGCACGCGGAGCAACACAGTTTGCTTCTCCGGCGACCGGTAGCCCGTCGATTCTACCGGTAAATCCACTGATAGGCAACGCCTTCGGGAGTGCCATAATACCCGGCATATCCGGGGGCTGATCCGAAGCGGATTTCGTTCTCATGCTCGGCGTAGGAGTCGCCGGGACGCCAGAAATTCAGCTGCAGGACCTTCCGCTGGAACTTTCTCCCCGTGCCAGGGGCAGATCCAACCTCGAAATCAGCCGCATCCTCCCATTGGTAGGCGTTGGTGAGGCCCCGCACGTAGATAGCCAGAAAATCAATCTCGGGGTCTACATCTTCCCAAGTGGCCACTCCCCAGAGGCCGCCGACTGCCCTGCCCTCTTCCGGCTCTAAGAGTTGTTCAGAGATTTCCACATTGTTCAGGAGTTGTCCACCGGGGAGCTCGCGACGGGCGATCGCTGTAACAGCCGACGGTAGAATCCGGTCCAGGTAAGACTTTCGGACCGGATCGCCTTCGGCGTTGCGATCTAAACTGTTCAGAAAGAATTGAGGAATGAATCGCTGTGGTCCCAGCGATTGCTTGACCGTGGTGAACGTGCCATTCTCCTCGCGTTCTGGCACAAGTCCCGCCCCTGTATTGCGGACGCGGTAGACCATGTACCAAATCAGCTTGCGCTGCATTTTCATATTGGGCTGGGGAATATCGACGTACATCATTCGCAGTGGCTTGAAGGAGAACTCCAGGCACCAGATGCTCTGACGGAACTCGGCGTCCTCGGCAATCTCAAAAAGCGTGCGGCTTTCGGAGAGTAGATTGGGTGTGCGCTGAAGACCTTTGTCAGCACGGATCTCTACCATGTCGTGTACATTGACGGTGTCGGCCGGCTCCAAGTTGGGCTCAATCGTAGTGAGCACTCCCGGCGCGAAACGGGGTCCCGCGGAGGCCGCCTCGTCTGCTTCTTGAGCAATGAGCAAATTGCTCCATGAGAAAGTAACCACGAGAGCGAGGGCCACCAAGCGCGAACCGGTCAACCATCGTGATGTCAAATTCGCGCTAAACATAGTTTCTCTGTTCGTCGAAGACTGGATTTGCCGGCAGGCGTTAAGATGCCGAAAGGGGCTCCCTTTAAGTATAATTGGCCCGCTACGGGACAGCAAATATTTGCGTTATTTTAGCGGGAATCGGCGGATATCCGGTTGCTGACGGTTTGCGCGGAAATACCAGCCAATGTCGATCTACGAAGCGGTTCCCTACTCCATCGCTCCGATTCGATCTATACTGTTTGCCAAACTCGAAAACTATCCTTTCATGAGGGTCGCCCCATGTCTCGCCCTACCGTCGCTATTATCGGTGCCAGTGCCGACCGCAGTAAGTTCGGCAACAAATCGGTTCGTGCCCATCAGGCCCAAGGGTATGAAGTGTTTCCGATCAACCCCAAGGGGGGCGAAATCGAAGGGCTGACCGTTTACACGTCGCTGGCCGAGGTCCCCGCCGAGCGGCTTACTCGGGTGAGTCTCTATGTGCCCCCCGCGGTCGGGATCAACCTTCTCGCGGAGATCGCCACCAAAGGCTGCGACGAGTTGTGGCTCAATCCGGGAAGCGAGAGCGACGAACTGGTCGCTGCCGCCAAGGAGATGGGGCTCGAACCGATCGTGGCGTGTAGCATTGTTGATCTGGGGGTCAGTCCTGGGGAGTTGGGGTAAGTGAGTGTCGATTGATTGCTTTTCATTTCCCCTGAGTCAGCTCTTCGGCTTGGTGACTCCTTGCACTTCTTCCACGGGCAAATCTTCAGTACTCGGTGCCTCAGGTGCACGCAGCCTCAGAGCAGCCGCTTGTGCCTGGCGACTGTAATCAATTGACTCACCAAGGATCCGTGCCGCTTCCTGGTCGGCGTGGAACCCTCGCGAATTTTCGCTGCTAATGTAGTCAAGGCGCCACATCGCCTTGCGCTGCAAGACGTAGACATCCTTCAGCGACTCCTCATCCGCACCTGCCGCTTTGGCCTCCTTGATCGCGTCGACCATTTCGGTCATGGCAGCGCCAGCTCGCTCTAGCAGAGCCTGATTCCGCTCCTGGATGGTTTCGATGCGTCCTGCCAACTCGGCTTCGCTTTGGTGGTGGCAGTTCTGACAGGAAGCATTGATATTGAGCAGCGGGGAACGCACGTTGTGACTGCTCAGCTTGGCTGCTCCCACGCGCTGGTAAGGCATATGGCAGTCCGCGCAGCTAACACCGCTGCGGGCATGAATGCCCTGGCTCCACAACTCAAACTCGGGATGCTGCACCTTGTAGGTCTTCGCACCGGTCTCGCCATGCACATAGTCGAAGAACTCACTGCCATCGGGAAACGTGGTTTCCTCCCAGGTGCGTTCTTCGTCTTCCATTCGCAGACCGTTCTTCCAGGGGAAGGTGAGCGTCATCTTATTGGCACAGTAGTATTCCACGTGGCACTGTCCGCAGACGAAGGACCGCATTTCCTGGCGGCTGGCGTGCACATTCGGATCGTAGGGCACATCGCGGTTGCCGTTGCGCCACTTGTCGATACTTGGCAGGTGAGGCGCCGGAGCGTCTCCCTCGGCAAGGTCACGAATGCCGTTGATGAACCCGGGGCGGGTTACACGGATCTCCATCGTTTTGGGATCGTGGCAATCGATACAGGTAACCGGGTGCGCCTCACCAATCTCCGGGTGGTCTTCGGGAACCGGCTTACCGGCGAACTCACCTTCAAACCCACCTACAGGCGCTTGCGGAAAGACCGGTTTGTTTTCTTCCGGGGTACCGTCCGGCGTCTGTTTGAGCATCGCGAGCACCTCTTCGTAGGATTTCGTGCTGAGCTGCTCGAAGCCTTTCTGCACCGCCTCCATATTGAAGCCAGCTGACAAGGCTTCGTCGCTGCTGTCCTTGTCCAGTGCTTCGAGCCCCACTTTGCGGTAAAGAACCGACGTCGATCCGTGGCAATGTAAACATGCGCCCGCTTGTGGCTTCTTTGTGACACGCTCGGTGACACCTTGGTCGTAGAGCATATAGGCGTGGCCGCGGGCTTCGCGGTAATCTATGCTGAAGGCGTATCCGGCATAGAGCCGCTTGAGCCAGGGCTGCTTCTCCAACTTCGACTGTGGCATCGCGCTCGACCCGCCGTAGAACTTATCGCCGGCGGTGGACTTCCAGCCATCGAATTGATGAGGCCAGTTGCGTCCCCAAGGCTCGGGATCGACCGAGATCTCATTGAGATCGACGACCCGCACGTAGGGATCGCGAGCTTCTTGCTTGCGGGCAAGCATTGTAATTAAGACCCATGCAACGAGCGCGGTTCCGATTGCGGCGGCAAGAAACGTGAGCAGAAGCATTCGAACTCCACCTTGCCGTGGAGAATACAATTTACGGAATAGATCGACATACATTCTTCAATATCCTTCGTAGCGCCTGGGAGCGACGGATTGGGCGTGACCCACACTTTGGTGACAATGAACGCAACTGAGCATGTCGCCACCTTTTTCGACTGGCAGCATGTGATTCACAAGATCCGTGTGACAGTGCAGGCAGGCCGCTTGAACAACGTTGCTGTTGCGTTCTTTGATTTGAATCGGGTCCTTAAACTCCCCTGTCGTGAATGCCAGGGAATGAAAGAAACCGTTGTCGGCTTTCGTCCAGTATTTGGCTAACAGATTGTCGTGCGGCGTGTGACAGTCATTGCAACCAGCGACCGCATGATGACTGGACTTCAGCCAGGAGTCATACGACTCCTGCATTACGTGGCAGTTGGCACAGCTCTGCGGGTCGTTGCCAAGGTACGCGTACCCCTCGCCGTATCCGAAAGTGAAGACACCCAAACCGCCAAAGATGCCGAGAGACAAGGCCGCCAACAATGGCAGGATCCAGCCAGTCGCCCACTTCCGCTCGCTCGATGTATCGGCAAGGTGACTTGCCATGGCGACTTTCTTCCTAAATCAGACTGCCAGATGAGATTAGTACTTCTATGGATGATAGAGTATCAAGATTTTCTGGCAATGAGCAAGTAATCCACTTCACCCGCCCCTAGCACAAACTTTTGTCGCAGGAGCAGCATGCGAAAAACAAAATACAAAACTCGGCGACAATTTGTTGTTTTCCAGCGGTTTGGTAAAGATTTTGAAATAGTTTTGCAAACAAAACCCTCCTTCGAAATACAAAAGGCGAACAACCTTGGCCCCGTAGAGACGGATCTCTAGCCGCTTCGCTCGAGTCGAATTACTCTCTCGGGCAAACAAACTACCGAAAATCTTATCAACGATCAGCGCAGCACAAAGCCACAGGACAGCGACTCTTTTCGTGCTGCCGTGCTTTCGCCATTATAAGGAAATAAGAGGCGGAGGTTAGGTTCGATTTTTGTGCCAATCGAATATGGTCGCGCAGCAACGATTGGCTAGCCGTAAACGCAAGTGACGGGAAGAGGAGCTAGGCACTGGTTACTGGGCGCTAGTCAGTAGGATTGAAAGTAAGATATTTAAACGCAGAGGCGCGGAGGTACGACGGGGGGGCTGGGGGACAGGCAAAGAGGTTAGTGACGATTCTTGAGTATCGATCATCAGACAAGTTGAGTTTCGCTTGCCAACTCGTTCCGAGGCTCTGCCTCGGAACGCACTGCACGTGAGGCTCCGCCTCTCTTCAAATGCATCTGTCGCGTCGCATCAGGTGCGAGTCGGAAGGATTAATATAACCGCGGAGGCGCGGGGTGCGCAGAGGAACAATGAGTCACGAATTGCCAACCTTCAACAGTCGTTGGCTTTTTTCAACGATCAATGTGAAGACGCTACTTCAGAGGTCTCCCTCACCGCCTGCAATTGCGCGAAATGCTATTTGGCGTCGGTTGGTCCATCCTCGCTCAGTTAGCGACGGGACGAATTGCAGTCGGTCTGTTCACCTCCAGCATTTGAGGGAGTATTCGATTCCGGCCTGGCAACGACAGAATCGTAAGGTCGGATTCCTGCTTGGAACGTGTTCACGTCATCAGGCCAAATAGACTTTTAGCCTACCGGCGACCATTCAAGGCCGTATTGCACGCCTGATGCAGACTGTTCCTACTAAACCGAAGATCGCCAGGGCCGCTGTCGATGGTTCGGGAAAATTGGACGGACTCGACTGCTCCTCACGAAGCCCAGTTGTGAAGAAGCCCCGACGTATGGCCAAGCAAAAATCTGCGAAGAAGCAATCCGCCAACGGGGCCAACCTGGGTTTGAGCAAACTCTCTGGGCGGCGGCCGATAAGATGCGGAACAACATGGATGCGGCCGAGTATAGTCACGTCGTGCTGGGGCTCGTCTTTCTCAAATACCGCCAGCCCCGCAGCGACAATCAGCTTTTTCATGTTCATCCCTCTCCTGACAACAAGCGTTCTCCGGTCGTAGGTGAACTGGATTCCCATACCCCCGATTCTACTAGGCTGCGGGTTGTTTTGTGACGATAGTCGAACATTCGTTCCAGCTTGCGGCGAACGAACCATCCCCCTAACCAGTCGCCCAGTGGCCACAATGGGACCTGATATTCCACCTCATCCCGCAGCAAGGTTCCCTCTCCATCGTCGAGGATGTGATGCCGATGATACCACCAAGCGAACGGGCCCGACTCTTGCCGATCGGCAAACAGGTGCGGTGGTTCGTACTCGGTGTGGATTGCTACCCAACTAACGGGAATTGGTCCGACGTTCCCTCGCAACACCACCCGACTGCCAGGAAGCAGAGAACCAGCGCTCTCGCTCACCTGCATCTTTTCCCATGGCGGGATCAAACTCCGCAATGCTTCGGCGCTTTCGTGAAAGCGAAACACTTGCTCTGAGGAAGCATTGATCCGAGACTCCCAGCGAAAGTGACTCAAGCTCGCTGCATTGGGTCGCCGCTCGCTCTTGTGAGCTCGGGCTGCGTCCAAAAGAATCAGGCCAAACGGAATCCACCACACGAGATCGTTGGTCAGGATGGTCAGCCCAAAGAGCGGGGGAAATGTTCCACGCCATAAGGCCCCCAGGAATCCGATTGGACCAAAGATTTTGCCTAGCAGCCCGACGAGCACTATTGGCCAGTGACGTCGTGGGTTCCCCGCGGCAATCAAATAGCCGATTCCGTAGACCCCAACGATCATCCCCACGCACTGCCAAATCTCAGGGTAATTGACCCGCTCGACGCCGGTAAGATCAAACAGCAAGTGCGGAAAAGCAATCGTGAGCGCGCCCCACACGAGATTATAAATTCCCGCAGCACAGAGCCAGTAGCTTGCCCACACGGGGGCACCATCTTCGTTTATGCAAGTTGGCATGAAGTTTTCCAAGGATCAGGCAAATCAGTAGGCGAAACGCTTAGTTTGCGAATTTCGATACGTGACTCATTCTCCGGGACAATAGAGTCTTCCCGAGCTAGTCAATGATACTTACTCTTCAGAATCCTTCTCGGCAAGCTTCGAGCCTCTCTTCACCTTGATCCACTCGATTTCGAGCTTAAAGGGACCTGCCTTGTCGTCACCCAGCAGGACACCTATTCCGTTTACTTCCGAAGGATCGAGCGTCTGGTTTGGCACAATTCGACCAAAGGAGGTTGCCACGAACTTATCCAATGGCAATTCCACTTCCGTCCATTGATCTTTCTTGGTCGTAAAGGGGGATCGGTAAGAGAATGCCGTCCTTCGTCTAGGCGTATAGAGGTTTAAGCTGTACTCCCGACCGTCACCTCGGATCCGTGCCAGGAGTACATCACCCTTCATAAGATCAAGCTTGGTTCCAATAGAACGAACTGAAGCAAAGCCTCCATTGTTTTCTAGCGACAGCGTTCCATAGAACTCCATGTTTCCGTCTGCATTGATCTTGAAGCGGCCATCAGAGCGGCCTCCCATCACGCCATCGTTGACTGTCTGCCATGTCTTAGGGGCGTCGGGCTTGTCAAATGTGAACAGAATTCGGGACTGTTCTTCCGCTTTCACCAATGAATTTATCATCATGAATACCATTAAAATGAGTCTCTTGTATTTCATGATAATTTTTCCCTCAACAATGGTGTATCGAACTATCAATAGGTCTTACTCAATCGTATGTCGCATTACCAGCTGTTGGCAATTAATTGATTTCAATCTCCACGCAGCAGTGGTCACTCGGCCCCATTGATCTGGTTCGTTGAGGACTCTCACTCGCATTAGGTCGGACATATTCTTCGAGGCAAATATATAGTCGTGCTGTCGACTCGCAGTAGCAGGCGTCTGGCGCATTGTCCTAAAAATCGATTTAGCTACTTGGGTACGATGAAGACGGCTTCGATTCTTCCCAGAAACTTGCAGAAATCATCAGGCATCATAACCACTTTTCGTAAGTCGGGCCGACTTGGCAGAAGGTCACCAGGAAAAGGAACGGGGAACCCGCTAACGAGGCTTGCAATTCACGGCGAACACTCAATGTTTCAGGCATTATACACGTAGTCCACATCTCCGGGAGGAGCTGACGCACTTGGAGTGTCCTGCTTGGTTCCAATGGGGAATCGTCCAATTAGACAGAGCAATTCCTTGCGGCAGATCTAACGCTAAAGCCGCTCATGCCAAAACGGTGGGTTGATGGTGGTGTTGTTCGGTGTTGATGAGTCCTTGAGACTCTACGATCTCAGCGGTGGCGTCGACCAATGGACCCCTATTGGTTCCTCCAAGCGGCACAAGTGGGTTTCTTCTCCGAGGGCTTAGCGCTGACATAACTACAACGGTGATTTTCACCGACGTCAGTTCCAGAGTGCTGCTCTGGACCGAGAATGGTCCAACTTCAGCAGTTTCGACTAAGCGAAGTTTGCGGGCGGTCGTGCTGACCCATGCAAGTATCGCTCGTAAAACATGCCAGCCGTCTGCGAAATGTCGATTGGTGAAAACCTTAGCTCCGGGAGAGACTACTTAAGTCTCAGCTGTTGGCAGAGTTGATCTTTATTGCGTATTCGAATGCAGACTCACCGCTGAGCTGCAAGCCATCGCTATTGTAGTCGCTGAGCGTCCCGCCCAGGGCGCGAAACTCGCCGCCCGCCGACACCCCCAGAATCGTGTCGATCGTCAGTTCGCCGCCGAGCAGGTAGGTCACAGTGCCGTCCTGCTGGCTGAGCGTGGCCACGGTCAAGTCGGCCGTCAAGTTTAACTTGCCGCCCGAGTCACTTTCTGTATCTCCCATACCGTCAGTCGACAAGAATCTGTTCTCGGCTCGGACTCTCTGAGCGTCGAGGATTTGCCCTGCAACTGTCCGGAAAGCCGAAGGTCTTGGTAAGCACCGCCTGCATCGCTGAGCTTTGTGGGCTTGCCGAAATCCTGCATTTCCTGGTTGAACTTTTTTCGTTGACAGACTTGTCAAACGTCGTCACGCGCCTAGAGTGCTCATGCTAGAAGTTTGAGCTGCCGGCTCTACAGGGATAGCGGCCGAAGCAAAAAACATTTGCTCGGCCGACAAGAGGTCCTGGGTAGCTAGGCCAGACAGACACACCGCAGCGTTTTTAGGCAGTTTAGCAACACTCTGTGCCTTCGCGATACTCATTTTTTGTAAAACATTACAAGACAAGGAGCCAATTTATGAAATTTAAGCGGCATATGCTTAATGCAGAGACGACTGATAAAGTCGTAGGCTGCCTGCAACAGCGACTTATTGAACTCATCGATCTTGCATTGCAGCTCAAGCAAGCTCATTGGTGCGTTGTCGGAAACAATTTCCGCGCCGTCCATTTGCAGCTAGATGAAATCATTCTCGCAGTAAGAGACGCTAGCGACGAGGTCGCCGAACGCCTTTCGACAATCGGCGTGGCCCCCGATGGACGCGCAAACACTGTAGCGAATGGCTCGCAACTGACTGATCTCTCGCGTGAGTTTGAGAGCGTGTCTAACACCGTGACGACGGTCGCTGACCGCATGGATAAGACTATCCAAGGGCTGCGAGACTCAATTGGCAAATTGGGGGAGCTCGATCCCATTAGCGAAGACATGCTCATCGCTATTACCAGCGGGCTAGAGAAACATCTATGGATGGTCCAAGCACAGGAAGCATGAGCTGTTCGAGCAGCTTCAAACCTGTCGTTCCGCCGCAGTGGCGGAACTTATTCCCTGCAAAGGCAAAGAGATGAGCAATCCGCAAAATCCAGTGGCACTAATCACTGGCAGTGGTCGCCCGAGGGTTGGTAATGTCATCGCGCGGCACCTTGCAGATCGTGGTTATAGCATAGCCTTGCACTACAATTCTTCGGAGGAAGATGCGATAAAGTCGCGTGATGAGATTCGCGTTATAGGCTGTGAATGTGAGGCGTTTCAAGCTGACGTCGCTTCCGAATCTGAAGTTGATGAGATGGCCGCCGGAGTGAAGCGGAAATTTGGTCGCTTGGACGTACTTGTGACAACTTCCTCCATTTGGGGTGAAACTACTTTCGACGACGTTACCAAAGAGCAACTTCACTTGAATTTCGACGTGAACACGTTAGGGACGTTTTTTGCGGCAAGAGCTGCGGGTCGAATTATGATCGAGCAACCAGAAGGCGGTGCGATCGTCACTGTTGGCGACTGGTCGATCGATCGTCCTTACTTAGACCATGTCGCGTATTTTATCTCGAAAGGCGCGCTGCCAACGCTAACGCGATTGCTCGCGAGAGAACTTGGCGAGCGCAACCCGAAGGTACGTGTCAACTGTATCCACCCAGGTCCTGTCATGTTCCCCGGTGATGCGTCAGAGGAAAGAAAAGCGAGGCTCATCGAAGCGACGATTGTTAAATCGGCCGATTGTCCGGAGATGGTTGCCCAGGCGGTCGAAGCTTTAGTGAACAATAAATTTCTCACGGGCGTGTGTCTGCCTGTGGACGGCGGCCGACACATGTATAGTCCAGGGGAGGTCTAGTGGGTAGATTAGTAGGAAATACGCCGTCTACAGCACAGACGCCAACCAATTCCATGCATCCCAGATAGTTATGCTATGAGCAAAGAAAAACCATTAGAAGATCCCATTAATCGTGTCGTGTCTGTTTTCGACGAACCGATGCAAGCCGAAGCAGCGGTGAAATTGCTGTTGGAAGACGGCTTTAGTAAGGAGCAGCTGAGGGTCTTTCACGGTCCCGAGGATGCAGCGAAAGTCGACACTTCGAAGAAATGGTTCGCCGACACCGACGTTGATATAAAACGGTACCGCCGCGAATTGGAGGTTGGAAACACCGTTATCTCTGTGCCGATCGAAGATGGCGAAAGTCGTAACAGGGTCCATGCCCTGCTGAAGAACGAAGGGGCGCGACTTACCACGCATTTTGGTGAATGGATTACTGAGGTCCTTCAATAAGGCCGATGGTTTGACAACGCGAATCTCTCGAGCAATCTCAAACAAGAATCGACATCGCTCACGCCCTAGGTGTCGTTGTATCGAGTATTAAGAACCATTAGCAGGAATCCTCGCTGGTCACCGCTCATCCTGGTAGCTCTATTGCCGCTGATCAAGAATACAATGACGTCGATTCCTTCGCAGTGCTTGAACCGCACTCCGACGGTTTCCGCAACTACTTTCGACCCGAACACAACCGGCCGGCGGAGGAGTCGCTGTTGAATCGCGCCCTCTTGCTGACATTGACAGCTCCGGAGATGACAGCGACAGCGATTGTTGGCGGCATGCGGCGATTGAATAACAACGTCGGGCAGCCCGGACTAGGCATTTTCACCAACAGGAGCGAGACGTTGACGAATGACTTGTTTGTGAACTTGCGCAATAATATCACGAAGTGGCAGAAGTCGGCCCAATGCGAACACTTTTTCGAGGGTAGCAATCGCACCAGTGAAGAAGTTAAGTGGACTGCGAACGCTGTCGACCTCGTCTTAGGTTCAAACTCACAGCTCCGAACCATTGCGGAAGTCATGCCTGTGACGACTCGCAGCAGTCGTTTGTGCATGACTTTATGGCTGCGTGGGATAAAGTGATGTGCCTTGATCGACTCGACCTACGATGGACCTGGGAGTAAAATGAGATGTTCGGACTATTCGCTAACAAGAAAAAAGAATCTCGAAAAGAAATATGCCCAGCTTCTTGAGGAGTCGCATCGTCTCAGTCACACTAATCGTAAGGCAAGCGATCTTAAAAGGGCTGAGGCGGAAGAGGTTTTGACGCAAATCAAGGCGATTGAGAAGGAATCTGCCGAGCCGTAGGCCCCGACCTGCAGCAGTTTTCCAACCGTGCCGATTTCGATGTCGAATAGATCAATAACGACCATCGGAGACCTTCACACCTGCAGCGATTGTGGCTAAACGTGGATTCCCGGTTCGTCGTAGACGTAGTGGCTCTTACGCGGCAACTAGGCAAGCCCAGCTTCGTGTACTCATTACGCCGAGTTGATTGCGTCCGTACTGAATTGCATCAGTTTCTTCCGTGTCGTAGTGCCGATCTTCAATGTCAGTCGAGGTGTGGGCACTCAATTAGTTAACTCTGATGGTAAGTTGCTCGACTAGTATCTACCCGTGTCCGACGTTACAAACCCAGCAAGCGGTCAGCCACGGCTGCACCACTCAAAAAGGCACCTTCTACTCTAGGTCCGCCACACCAGTCGCCGCAAGCTCCGACTTGTAGACCGGTATCAAACAAACATCGCGACTCCAGTGGCGAGGTCGGTAGAGCGAATCGCCAACGATGTGCTGTGATATACTTGATTGCCCGAGGCTGGGTACCAATGGATCGCCAGAATTCTTCCAACAGATCAGCCGCCACCTGTTCGGCTGATCGTTCCAAGTTGGTCTCTGACCACTCGGGACTAGCGTGCAATATCCATGTCTCTGGTTCGGGAGAGCGATTCGGTTTGCTGTTGTTCCGGGCAATCCAGGAAAGAGGCGACTGGTGTATAAATGCGGCATCGAACGGAAGAGCCAAGGATTCTTCCAAAGCGAGCATCACCGCCCAGCAACCACTCATCTCCACGCGATCCGCTTGTTCGGCCAGCTCGGGAACATCCCTGAGCAGCTGCGCCGTCTGAGGGGCTGGGGCAGAGATGATTACCATGTCGTAGGCGCCCAACTCGGTCCCATCCTCGCTGGCAAGCCACCACCGGCCAAGTAGACGACGTGGCGGCGCTACTTTAGTTTGATATTCGATTGATAAGTCGGTCGCCATGTGCTGACAGATGGAATTCATCCCCGGGACAGCGACAAAGCGAACAGTACTCTCATTTTGATCTATCGTAACACCCTTTTGAAGGACAATAATCCTCCCGAGCCAAGCAGCTACAACACCTTCATGTTGCAAAGCTTTCACGTAGCCGCGAAATAGAGCGTCACGAGCGGTGAAATATTGAGCGCCGTGGTCAAAGTGCAGCGCGTCGTCCGTCCGCCGCGTCGACATGCGACCGCCAACTCCACGGCTTTTTTCGAACACTTTGACCGACAAACCGTGATCTTGCAAAGTCCGGGCACAGATCAGACCAGAAATCCCAGCGCCAATCACCGCCAATGATGGCATCGATTCACGAGGCAGTCTGATTGGCAGTTTCGTCATATAGAGCAATCAAGCGAATTGTGATGAAGCAGACTCGTACTCTTTCAAGAATCCGCGGAAAAGAATAAGGTGCTCCTCTTCGTCTGCGAGCAATCGGGTGCACAGGTCTTGGCTAACATATTCCTCTCCGTCGGTCGCTCTGATGACTTTGTTGCAGTGTGCGCAAGCTTGCTCCTCGGCATCAATGACCGCTTTAATCGCACCGACCACATCGGTTGTTCCATCGATGGGCTGGATCTGATTGCTGAGCGTGAGGGCCGCAGCACCGTGGACAAGGCCACCGAGTTGCTTGATTCGCCGTCCCAGTTGCTGCGCATGCATGATTTCTTCCGTGATGTCAGCCGCTAACGATTTCTTAATCTCTTCTGCCCGCACACCGTCGAGATTGACGCTGTTGGCAAGATAGTTAAGCACCGTTTCGATCTCCATACTATAGGCTGAGAGAGCAGTGAAATCACCTGTTCTTTGTTTTCGGCCACGCTGAGATTCCTAATTTTCTAGATTAACAACCTCTCTAAGACTTTAGGAGCGTCGAACGAAATGACAACGCAATGAGATCTGTTTTCTTCAATTTTATCCGTGATGCACTATTGAGAATCATTTTTTTGGCGTAAAAGCGATCGAAAACAGTCACTAATGGGACTCAGGCGTACTCTGAGCGGGTGCTTTTCAGCGTATGGACAAGAATCGCTACCCTACCCAAGCAGTATTTCAAAGGCCCTAGCAGCTTCTCACGGAGGAAATTGCTGGCGGTGCCTGCATTCAACGGGCAAACATTTAAAAAAATACTGTATTGCTGCTTGGCAAGTCTGATCGTCCAACTAGTGTTCCATAGTCAGAAAAGGTTGACACTTTGCAATGCGTTCTTGAAAGGATGAGCGATGTTAGTTCTCGGCAGGAAAGAAGAGCAGACCATCCAGATTGGTAACGAAATCCGCGTTACGATCTTGCGGATCAAGGGAAACTCCGTCAGTGTTGGCATAGAAGCACCTGAGCAGGTGTTGATACTACGCGACGAGTTGGCACCCACTGCTCGAGCGTGGGAAGCTGAATCCGACTTGGGTTCTCAGCCACAGGCCATGGCACTTGCCATCTGCAAGTAACAGACGGCTCAAATCTGCAAGATCGTGTACCTTTGGTTCGTTTGCATATCGGCCCCGGACTATTATTTCAATGTCTAATACTCGATGCTGAGCGTAGTTGCAAATGGAAAGTGAACGGTCTGCATTATTAGCGTACTTGCGAAGCCTGGTTTAAGAATCTCTATCAAAACCGCGAGGGGATACTGAGGCGTATCGGCAACGATCTTGACACGCATGAGGCAAAGAAACATTTGCAACTTTGAAGAATGTTTTTCCTGCCCTGCGCAGAACTGTTTCGCTATCGGAGTGGGAACGAGTGGTTTGTGGCCCATTTCCTGTTTCAAAGTGTTCGGCCGACAACATCACGATGCCAGATGAACCATGAGTCACAAATCCACTTCCCAACAGCCAGAGTTTGATAGGGTCCTGGATACGACCTGGACCGAGACACCAGTAACCAAATTTTAAAATGATAGGGAAAACGATGAGAAGAATTAATATGGCAAAAATCGGTTTTGTTGTAGCCGCCGCTGCGTCGTTCCTCTTTTCTGTCTACCTCTGGTTTACAGGGAGTAGAGAAGAGGGCCTGTTCGTCGGAATATGGGTTCCTTCAATCCTCAGCTTTGGAGCCCTCATGTTGAGCGGAAAATCTCATGCATAACATTGGCATATTTGTGTTTGGCTTAGCGGTATTCGGAGCTACCATTGCTGCTGCTTTCTGTGCTTTAATTGCAACGGATTACCCTGAGGAATGACACTCACTGAGTTGCGATTTTGCTATTTACTTGCATACGATTCTTTGCGGAGACGGTATCAACCAATGGAAAAAACTGACCCAGAGCGCATGGAATGCATGGAGGTGTGGGGTGGCAATCAAGCTGTGCAGCGCACTTTTATAACTCCGGGGCTAAAGATCTATATCGATAGTCAGCCTTACGGTCAGGCACCTGGAGGCGGAGACGTCTATTACCTCTCCTCCTGTGCGTCTGGACGCATTACACGAATGTTGTTGGCGGATGTCAGTGGACATGGAGAGTTAGTATCGCAGACGGCGGTTGGATTGCGTGACTTGATGCGACGCAACGTCAATTACGTCAAGCAAACTCGCTTCGTGCGAGCGATGAATCGGCAGTTTGCTGATCTCGGTGAGCAAGGAGGGTTTGCCACAGCCCTAGTAAGTACTTTTTTTGCGACAACGATGACCTACTCTCTATGCAACGCTGGGCACCCTGTTCCGCTTGTTTTTCGTCGCGGAACGTCCCAATGGTCAGAGCTCAAGAATGAAGCTAGCTGTTCGAGGCCAATATCTGACACACCACTGGGAGTCGTTGATGAAGCGTCTTACGGCCAACTCGATGTGAGACTTGAAGCCGGTGATATGGTGCTCAGTTTCAGCGATGCCGTTACGGAGTCGGAAGACGGAGACGGTCGGCAACTAGGAGAAGCAGGTGTCCTGCGACTAGTACGTGAACTGGGAACGCAGGACTCCGAGGAAATCGTTCCCGCACTAGTCGAGCGAATCAGAGGATTGCGAGACAGCAACCTCCGCCAAGATGATGCGACATTTCTCCTAGGTCAAGCAACGGGCGGTGGACCGTCGATGAAGAACAACCTGTTAGCCCCGCTTCGCTTCCTGCGCCGGATTGCTGATCACACCAGAATAGCCTAAATTCTCCACATATTTTATTTGCTAGATCACATTGACCCTTGCCGACCTCACACTCAATCCTCGCAAACTTGAAGAACTACGACGCGCTGCATCGAAAATACGCTAAGTCCCACCATCAAGAAAAATCTTAGATTCAACTAATGCTGCTGAAATTGCTGTCGGATTTGTTCCATCCGCCTTCGATTGACCCCAAAATCAGAACGCCCCAATCGTGCAGCCGAGCGAAAGTGAATAAGGTTTTCCTTTGCGTCAATTGCCAGTTCGACGTCATCTACGAATCCAAGCAGCAGGCTGCTGAATTCGGCGTGGACGTAACCGGTTTGAGAAGAGACTATTCGGCTCCGCGGCATCGCTTGAATGATTGATTCCAGCTGGCGTTGGGTCTCCTTGGCCGAAAGAGTGTAAGGTATTGAATCGATAGAATGTTCGGAATCCTTGTCCTGGGAGGAAACACAGTTCGGGTAGTTGGGGCACTCTGCAAGGCGACCGTTGATCATCCCGAGCGTATGCAATGGATGCGTATAGGAGTTTGCCCATCGCATGCCGACCAAGATTACAAATAGCGATGCCGCCAGCCACAAAACCATAGTTTTCTTCGCCATCGACACTTTGCTTGCTTTCCATAGACGTGACCGAACTTATCACTTGCCTTTATCCTATCACATTAGAGGCTTGGCAAGCCTTGATGACGGACTGTTGTTGGCGGCTGGGTTCACGGATTGCGGCCGGCTTCCCACGTTCGCTCACTACTCTCCCGGAGTCGACGTCGAGACCTTTGGCCTCCAGAATTGCGAGGCAATCATGACAAACGCTGGAACTTCCGCGGGAGAAACAGTGACCGTTGATGATCGCTGGGGCTCAACATGACGAGCTCGCCATACTCAGCATTCCATGCCCGGTACCCGTCTTCGAAGCTTCTTCCACGAGAATCTACTCAGCAGATGTCAAGTTGGAGAGCCTTTTCGCTAGAAATTCAGAATTCTTAGTTGTCATCAACGACATACCGCCTACAGTCTCCATATCTGCTACCAATCTCTCACTGCTAGCGAGTCAAATCACCATGCATACTGTTTTGGAACTGTCTGCTTCCTCTCCGTGGCATCCACAAAGACATGCCAGTTTGCCCGTTCTGCAATCCGAAGAAGACAAGGTAAATCAGCAATCCCCAAGTGCCCAACCGGGCGAAGTCGATCTGGAGTCAATTCAAGCTGCCGTGCGGACTATCTTAAAGGCAGTTGGCGAAGATCCGGATCGTGACGGTTTGAAGGAAACCCCTCGTCGCGTTGCCAAGATGTATGCGGAAATGTTTGAGGGCTTGCACCTTGACCCGGCTCGCCATCTGCAAGTTTTGTTCGCAGAGGAATATGACGAACTCGTATTGGTTCGTGATATCCCATTCACTAGCATGTGTGAGCATCACCTGTTGCCATTTACGGGAGTAGCCCACGTCGGTTACATCCCTCAAGGTCACGTCACCGGATTGAGCAAGCTGGCCCGCGTGGTCGAAGAAATGGCTCGCCGTCCGCAAGTGCAGGAACGGATGACCCACAAGATTACCGAGTTGATCGAAGCCGAGCTGCAAACTACCGGCGTGGGTGTCGTTATGCAAGCGGAACACTCATGTATGTCCATTCGCGGCATTAAAAAGCACGGCAGCTCAACCATCACGAGCGCATTTCGAGGAACGCTCAAAACGAGCCTCTCAAGCCGCAATGAATTTTTGTCAATGATTGATACGCGATCCCGCGGTTAATTTCCCACTACCAAAAGCAGTCAACCATGATTATTCAAAAGCAGTACAAGTTTTACGCCGCTCATCGCAACGAAGAACTCGAAGATAAGTGCCGCAACCTCCACGGACATCGCTATGGAATCACCTGTTTTTTCGAAGTAGAACGTACAGGTTCGTTGTCAACCCTTTTCGGTGACTTCGATCGCAAGATCGAGCCGTTTCTTAAATCAGAATATGACCACGGCATGATGGTCAATATCAAGGATACGCTTTATGAGACGCTCATGAATCACGTGCTGCGAACGGGCGAGAAACTCAAACTGAAGCGGTTTTCTCAACCGACGACGGTCGAGAATTTGGCCCATCAACTTTTCACCGAAATTACCGACATGGGATTTCGCTTAAGTTGTTTAGAAGTACGCGAAACCGATACCTCTGTTGTAAGCTATACGCGAGAAGATTGGGTGACCGATAGTCGTTATTTTGCCAATTCCAAAACTGCCGATACTGAGTCGCTGTCTGAGTAACAGTTCTTTCTTAATTCTACTTTGAAATAGAGATCTGATATGACTTCTGTGACCTTAACTAACGAAAACGAATCAAGCCTAAAGTGCATGGAGGTTTGGGGCGGCAATGGCAGCCGAAAGAACCATTTCGTTCGACCTGGTTTGGATGTTTGGATTCATAGCCAGGCTGTCAGTTCATCCGCTGCTGGCGGTAGTGATCTCTATCTGCTGTCTTCATGCTCTTCAGGGCGTATCACGCGAATGATGGTGGCGGACGTCTGTAGCCAGGGCTCCCATTTCGCTGAATTAGCGGAGGAAATCCGGGAGTTGATGAAGCGAAACATCAACACCATTCGGCAGACGCGAGTCGTGCGTGAAATCAGTCGGCGATTAGTAGAGAGTTCCAGGCACGGTTGTATCGCAACAGCGCTGATCGGCACTTATTTTGCGCCAACTCGCAAACTTGTTTTATGCAATACCGGCAATCCCCCGCCACTTTTGTACCGCGCCGCGCATCAAGAGTGGTCAGTCTTGAAGCAAGTTCCGCAGAACACGACCGCAATCCACAAGTCGTTTATGGTCAGCGACTTTGAGGAATACCAATACTTTGAAACACAACTCGATTTTGGAGATATGCTTCTCAGCATTGGTAATGCACTAACCGAATGTCGTAGCAAAGACGGAAGAATCATCGGCATGCATGGTTTGGAGGAACGTGTTCGGCATCTCGATCCAAGGCGACCAGGAGAGCTGGTTGCCGCGTTAACGGAAGAACTCAAGCAAGAACATCGGGACAATCTCTCCATTGACGACGCGACGGTCTTACTCTGGCAGGTAACAAAAACTTCCGTTCCCTGGCGAGACAACTTGTTAGCACCTCTTCGTTATTTTCAAGGTGCGAATGACAACACCAACATCGAATAGAGAAAGGCCGCAAGGATGCCAGAAGGCCATACTGTGCATCGACTTGCACTCGACCACTCGAAACTGTTTGCAGGGCAGCGATTGAAGGTATCTTCTCCGCAAGGTCGCTTTGAGGAAGGTGCCCAACTTCTCGACGGCAAAACGCTCAAATCGGTCGAAGCGCACGGCAAGCATCTTTGTTATCACTGGTCCGGCGGAACACTATTGCACGTCCACTTGGGTCTCTATGGAAAGTTCCGTCTCCACAGCTTGCCAACCCCGGAACCTCGCGGGCAAGTGCGTCTGCGTGTGATCGGGAAAGAAAGAGCATTTGACCTCAATGGCCCTTTCACCTGCCAGACTATTACTAGACAGGAATGGATGGCAATTCAGGATCGCTTAGGGCCAGATCCCTTGCGAGCGGAAGGTGACCTAGAGCAAGTTTGGGTGAGAATTAGTCACAGCCGCGCGGCCATTGGTAGCTTGTTACTAAATCAGTCGGTCATCGCGGGAGTCGGGAACATTTACCGCAGCGAAGTCTTGCACTTGCTCGGCATTCATCCAGAAACACCTGGCCTGGAGTTGTCTCGTAAGCAAGTCGAATCGCTCTGGTCCAAGCTGACAACACTACTGAGAATCGGCGTAAAGTACAATCGCATCATCATCGCCGAGCCGAAAGATATCGGCAAACCGCGCAGCCGGATGAATCGCCAGGAAAGACTACTGGTTTACAAACGAGCAGCTTGCAGTCGCTGTGATGCCGAAATCGAGAGCTGGTTGCTGGGTGCCCGAAAAGTGTTTTCTTGTCCCAAATGCCAACTGCGCTAGACGGAATTGAGGGTGCAGGTTGGATCAACGATTTAACCTGCGGAACCGTCGACTCTGTTCAGCTAAAAAGCAGCGGCTTGGATTGCGCACAGCACTGCTTGAAGAGAATTACCGATTGTTTCTCCGATCAGTGGTTTTGAAATCTCACTTGAGATCTGCGCCGAAAGTGTTCCGAAGCGACTGAGCCCTTTTACGGATCACTTTTAGCTCAGCCCTTGGCTTTCGCTCAAGATTCTTGAGTTGCATCGACATGCGGTTGTTGCCTTGCAGTCGTTTCTTGTGCCGCGACAAAAAATCCCAGTAAACCGGGGTGAACCGGCAGGCGTTTTCATCCTTTTTTGGTGTAAGTGGTTCTCCCATTAACTGGGCAAAATGAACGTTAAGGATGAATTGTTTATCTAGAGGTGGCTTTGATCTTTAGTAAAATAAATCTGTTAAATACGTCCACTTTGAACAGGTATATTGCGTAACTTACTGTTCTAAAAGAGTTTGCGACGAATATCCAGTTTGCGAACAATTTATACATTGCCTCCGCAGAAGGGAATCGATATAACTTGAGAGAACGTTTTGAACGAATTTATTTTAGGAGTTGATTCATGGCCGCTCTGACCGTCATCACCAACCATAAGTCACCCATTCCTAGGCAGCAGGACCATCGCGAATCTGATCGGCTTCGCGCGATGAATCTTTTGCGGTTAGAAATCGATTTTATTCCCAACCGTGAATTTCGTGCTGAGGATACGTTTTGTGATGAACTAGTGACATCTACGCTGGATACTGATAGTGGCCCCAGTCAAGTAGGTGTCGACTTACCAGCCCACCTGAAGCGAATGTGTAACTGCGATTTGCTCACTCCTGATCAAGAGCGAGCCCTGTTTCGTGAGATGAATCTCTTGAAATATCGGGCCAACTTGATGCGCACCCGCATCGATCTGGACCAAATCGAAGCGACCGTTCTGGATACGCTCGAGTCGCTCTTAGCTCAGTCTCAGCAGATTCGCGATCACCTCATCAAGGCAAACATGCGTCTGGTGATGTCAATTGTGAAGAAATTCGTGACCCCACAACATTCATTCGACGATTTGCTGAGCGAGGGTGTTCTCACACTGATGAAGGCCGTGGAGAAGTTTGACTTCGACCGTGGATTTCGCTTCAGTACCTACGCGTATCGATCCATCATGCGACACGTCTATCGCACAGTGAGTCTCGCACAAGTGGAAGAAGCTACCTTCACGAGGGGTGCTGAAGAGTGGGCTTTCGAAGCTGGCAAGACACAATCAGGCTCTTCTATGAGTGAGCAAGTCTGGAGCAATCTCCGGGTCTTGATGACCACGCTGCTTGACCAACTCGACCGTCGCGAACGATTTATCATCCGCAGTCGGTATGCGCTAGGATCTCATCGCAAGGTACGAACGTTTCAATACTTGGCCGACAAGTTAGGCGTATCGAAGGAGCGAGTCAGGCAACTGGAAAGCAGAGCCGTCTCGAAATTACAGACGCTTGCTGCGGAGTCTGCAAATGACGATTTTTGGGCGGCTGCAATGGTCTAGGAAACTGCCTCGCGCTGACTTTAAAGATAATACTCATGGTTGAGTTTTTTGGATAGCATCTGAAACTTCCTGCGACCGCCGAAGAAGCACTCACTTGGCACAACTGTCCAGGTACTTTGGAACGGTTGACCCCACCTTGGGAGCCTCTCAAGATTGGGAATCGTCGTCATATGGTAGTTCTAAACCAGGGAGCAATTGAGAAGACACATCTAATCTACATTATCCAGTCGCCTTCCGCACCTGCGGTAGTGTCTGCCAGTCCAGCTACTGAATCCACAGACCATGGGTCGTTCTCAACAGAGGTGTTTGCGACCAACGAGAGTTTTCCGAATTGCTACGACGCAGCGGGAGCATCTGCCGCGGCGGCTAAGGGCTGCAGCCAACTCGCATCGGTGCCAAATCTTGGAGGCCACCTCTGTGAGTTTGGAGGAGGCGCAACTTGCTGGTGTTGGTCCATCTCTGAAAGAGGCTGAAGTGTGTTGCGGGATGAGGAAATCGCGTGCGGATAGATGGGGTAGACTACAAGGGGCCTCACCGCATTTCCTCGATTGGCACGAGATCGCCAAGGTGAGGGGTGTAAGCGAGTGTTCGGGCAGTCTGATCGTTGACGATCCACAAGTGCAGCTTCAAAAGCTTGGCATCAAGCCGGTCACGGATGAACGGGTGCATCTGCAAGTTTTCCAACTGGAATAGTGCGTGTTCGCCAACAAGTCCTTCGATGTGGTCATGACCGGTCAACTCGGGATACGTATCATCAACTGCTCCGAACACCGTTGCTCGAAACCGAGCTCGGAGTCCATCGGTGGTGGGGGGCAGGAGGACTGAAAAGTCATCGGCACAGGCTGGATAATGACCAATGTGCAATTTTCCTGGGCGGGGAGGAATAGGGCTCACCGGAGATTCCCGCAGAAATAAAGCAAGTTAGACTTGACTGCGGAAGCGCATTTCCCGTATTCTGCTTCCTCTGTTTTCTCCCGGCTAGCTGATCAATTAGTTCGGCGAATGCCTCAACCAAGGAAAACTCAGTAGCTCCAAATAGGTCGTGAGGCGCTAGCCTCGGGTGGAACCGGAGAACACCCGAGGCTAGCGTTTACGGCTCAGGGATAGTGAGACCGGCGCCACGGAATTTGGAACTACTGAAACTATTTTTATTGTATCGCTGATGAGTGCGGACGATCTTCAACACCGAGGTTGGACGTTTTTGTCCAATCACGCGCATGTGCTGTTATGCCTGACGCGTGATTCGACAATGCGAATACGCGACATCGCGTTGGAGGTCGGCATTACCGAGCGGGCAATTCGGAATATTATCTCCGATCTTGAAGAAACAGGTTACGTCGAACGTGTACGCATCGGCCGCCGCAATTCGTATCGAATTGACAAATCACTGCACCTGCGGCATCCCATCGAACAACGCAAAACAATCGCGGATCTGATCCGAGCCATTCACGACTAGACGGCACCCGAATGGCGTGTGCCGAATTGAATAGACGAACAAAAGCGGCGTAACGGAGCATTTGATGGACTTTATGTTGCACAACTATCCGATCCTCATTCCTCTCGCACCGCTCGTGGCGGCGATTTACAACGCGTTTTCGATCGGGAGCGCGGGCGATAGGAAGTACGGATTCGGCATGTTTGCTCACATCGTGGCCTTTGTCGCGGCGGTTGTAGCGCTCGGCGAAGCAGTCGCGGCAGGCCATGTGGCCAGGCATTTGTTGCTCTGCGAGACTTCCTGGAGTTTCTTGCCGACCATCGAGCTATCCATCGACCGCTTGAGTACTGTGATGATGGTCGTGATCTCCAGCATCGGTCTGGTTTTGTACCGCTATTCCATCCGCTATCTGCAGTCGGATCTCGGACAGTCGCGTTACCTGGCATTGCTGTCGCTCACCATTTCGACGCTGCTGGTCATGGTGTCGAGTCGCGATCTGGTACTACTGTTTCTGGCCTGGCAATTGTTGAGCTGGCTACTGTGCCTGCTGGTCCATAACTACTCGCATCTGCCGACGGCGCGCAGTTCGTTTCGCACGTTTATTATGATGCGCGTGGGAGACATCGCCTTTCTCGCGGGTATCGTATTGGCATTTCAATTCTATGGGACCGTCGAATTCTCACAGCTCTTCGAACGAGCTCAGACAACTCCGATCACGTTGCGACCGTTTGGCAGCGGCTTTGAAATAAGTGGAGCCACGGTTGTGACGTTGCTGATCTTCGTGGGAGCCATGAGCAAGTCGGCCCAGATTCCGCTCCACATGTGGTTGCCCGATTCGCTGTACGCCCCCACACCAATCCACGGACTCCTGCATGCCGGGATCATCAATGCCGGCGGCTTCCTGCTGATGGAACTCGCACCGTTGTTCGTGCTGAGCCGCCCCACACTTCACTTCATATTTGCTGTCGGCCTGATGACCACGGTTCTGGGTACAAGCATGAAGCTTGTTCAAAACGACATCAAGAAGACGCTGGGGTATTCGACCATTGGACAGATGGGCTTCATGATCATGGAGTGCGGGCTGGGAGCCTTTTCGCTGGCGATCTTCCACCTTATCGCACACGGCCTGTTCAAAGCCACGATCTTTCTCAACTGCGGCAACGTGATCCACGAGACACGGCAAGAACCGAAGCGGCCGTTCACACCGACAGAGCGGGAGGCATTGGCGGCCTCAAACTGGGCGGTAGGGTTTGTCATGTCTCTCGTCTTGCCGTTACTCATTCTGCTTGGAGCACACGAGTTACTACACGTTCCATTGCGCGACTCCCAGGGACTGGTGATCTTTGTGTTCTTTAGTTGGGCCACAGTATCGCAAGCGAAGTTGACGTTGTATCGGCTACATCGGACAGGATCGTTCAAGGCGCAATGCTTACTGCTGGGTGTAATTGCTGTGGTCACGTTAGTTTACCTGTTCGCGGCAGAACTTTTTACCAATTTCCTTTATCCTTCGCCGGAAACTGTGATCGAACACTTCCAGGCTGCCGCTTTGCCAAGCGGCCTATTCGCGGCGATTGTCATCGGCGGTGCGGTAATCGTCATTCTTGGATGGGTCGTCGCATTCCCCAAGCGGCAAGGCCAGGGTTTCCATTGGCCAAAGGCGATCACAAACATCCGGAACACGCTTTATATGTTCTTTGTGAACCGCCTCTATCTGGACGGCGTTGCCCTCAGGCTGCGTCTGGTCGTCAAGAAAGTCGCCGAGTCCCTGAATCGCAACCGGTTTTTCTTTCCCTGCGCGGCGGTGTTCGCGCTGGCTTTGGCAGGAGCCAGATGGACGTCCCCTGCAGACGTATCGATTGGAGATCTACTGGCACTGCTCGCAATGGGCCTGCTGCTCCCGCTCTTTCCACTTCACTCGGCCTATGTCGCCGCGTTGACCAGATTGCCTCGTGTTTTGGTTTTCCTGATGTCCGCGATCATGCCGCTCGCGGGCCTGTTTGGGCTGATGCAGCTTGTTCCGAAGATTCCACCGACTCTCATGCCCGTTGTCTCGGCACTCGCGCTGGTCGGGGCGATGTACGCTTCGATCAAGGCGGTGATTCAAAAGAGCGTTCCGCATCTGATCGCGTATGCGGGACTTGCCTTCTATTCGATTCTTTGGTGGCAAATCGCGAGTGTCGGCAGCGTCACTCGAGAAGCTATCGTCTATGCCTATTCTGTCGTACTGGTGATCGGTGGGATTCTGCTGGCCTGGGACCGTTTGCGGGTTCGCTACGGTAACCTTCCGATGAACAGGATCGGTGGTCTTGCTCGTCCCATGCCAAAGTTCGGATTGTGTCTGGCGCTGCTGGTGATGGCGGCGGTCGGATTGCCTCCCTTTGGTCTGGGATTCGGTTTTGTCGGTCTGATGCTTGGTTCGCCGACCGTGACTGCCGGAACGTTCGTCGTTTTGCTGACATGGTTCGGCGCGTCATGGTACTTGTTCAAGTTAATGCAGCGACTCCTGTTCGGTCCCCACCGGGAAGATATTCGCTATGACGATCTTAAACCTGTAGAGATCGCAGCTATCGCAGGCGTACTCCTGTTGTTGGTTGCGCTTAGCATCGCGCCACAGGGACTGTTTGCGTTCGGCTCGGAAGAAGTGGCTCGTATCGCGATGGAGATGAAATGAACAGTGTAACTGAAAATGCAGCGGAAGCTGGCACGAGACCCAGCGAAATCCGCGAACTCGTCTCGCAGGCGAGCGGAGTCATTGCCCATTACTGGCCAATGTCGATGTTCGTGCATCACAATCCGTTGCATAACATCGAATCGATGCATTTCGAGGAAGCTGTGCGGCTGGGGAAACGCTTCGTCGGCGGAAACGGCTATCTCCCCAACGAAGTGTTTCGCGAATACGTTCAATCCGGGAGGATTCAGCCGGATCACATTGACGCAGCGCTTCGACCGAACACTGAAGATCAGTCAATCACGCTGGGTCAACGCACTGTCAGCCACTTCGATGTTTTGAAGGCATACTTGCTATCCGGAAACATGCCTCCCGCCGAAGAAACGCTTCAGGCTTTTGTTGATCGCTCTCCGAACGCGGATTCGCTGCGCAAACTCGCGAACTATCTTGCTCCTGTCCTTCCGGATCCGGAACCGGATGAATCTCCGCTGGGTCGAGATATGACTCTCGCGGAGTGGTGCGACAGATATTTGCAAACCCACTTAACCGATCCAATCAATCGCGAGGTCATCAAATGGTGCGAAGCGTTTCTCGATGAAGGCCACGCATTTTGGGCAATGCCGGAACGAGAGAAAGGTTTCTACCACACGTGGAAATCCCTTGCAGCGCTCGAATGGTCTCCATGCGGCATTGCCAACAGCAGAGGCAAGATTGAGCAACTTCCCGAGTCGCCCGAGGAAGCATTGCTTGAGCACCTCGATGTGCTCGGCATTCCCGAGGAAATGAGACAAGAGTATTTGTCGCTGCAACTTACGGGTTTATGCGGCTGGGCGAGCTTCATTAACTGGCGGGGTGAACTGAGCGAGGGATACGAATGGCAGGAGACTTATCCCATCGACCTCACGCAGTATCTTGCCGTGCGCGTTTGGTACGAGAGAGAACTGGTCAAACAAGCTTGCGAGAGCGAACTTGGAATCGAAGGAAGTTACCAGCACATAGCTTCCTGGATAGAGCATCAACGGAACACAGCGAATGTCGAAGGACGTGCCCGCTTCGCACAACTCTCTGCGGCCGTCCGTCTGCACGACCTGGCGAGTGCTCTGGAGATCGCGCCAACGGGACTTACTGACGTGGCGCCCGAGCAGTTGCGGACATTGCTCGACTGGATCAACGTTTTTCCTTTAACCGAGCACGGGCCGGTTTGGCTCAAGGCGTTCGAGGCCGGTTACCACGAGGATGTGCTTGGCAAGATCGGGGCGAGCGCAAAGAACTTGGCTCGGTCCGGTGAGACGAAAACGCGTCCGGCCGCTCAGGCGATGTTCTGTATCGATGTCCGTTCTGAACCATTTCGACGGAGTATCGAGTCCGTTGGAAACTACGAGACCATCGGATTCGCCGGTTTCTTCACGTTGTTCATCCGCCACCAGGCACTTGGCGATCATCACTTCACCGAGCAGTATCCGGCGATTGGAAAGGCGCAGCACACCACGATTGACGTTGTCCGGAAGAATCAGGAAAAAGAGCTGGCCAGACACCAAGCCGGGAAGGATCTCTTCCACATAGCACACGAGCTGCTTCACGACCTGAAAGCGCACGTTCTGACACCATACATCACTGTCGAGGCGCTGGGCTGGCTGTACGGCGTGCAACTGTTCGGTCGGACTCTGTTTCCGACCCTTTATCGCAGATCGCGTGAGAAGATATCTGAAAAGGTGGCACCTCCGGTCGGCACGAACGTCACCTTCGACGAAACGGAAGAAGACGGTGTCAAACTCGGGCTGACGCTCGACGAACAGGTCTCGATGCTGGAGACCGCACTCCGCTCGATCGGACTGACTGACAATTTCGCCCGACTGGTGCTGGCTTGCGGGCACGGCAGTTCTTCGGACAACAATCCGTACGAGGCAGCACTCAACTGTGGAGCCTGCGGAGGCAATGCCGGCACACCGAATGCCAGAGTCTTTGCCTCGATCGCCAATAAGCCTGAAGTTCGCTCACAACTCGCTGGCCGCGGAATTGTGATTCCCGCAGACACACACTTCCTCGCGGGACTCCATGACACAACTACAGACGGCGTCACGTTCTACGATGAGGAAGATATTCCCTCGACACACCAGAGCGACATGGAACGCTTCAAGAAAGACCTTCGTGAAGCCGCCATCCGCACGAACAAGGAACGATGCGCCCGGCTGCCGCTCATCGGCAACAACCCCAGTGCCACCACCGTTCAAAAGGAAATTGATCGCCGAGCCGGGGACTGGAGCGAAGTTCGACCGGAGTGGGGGTTGTCAGGCAATGCGGCATTCATCATCGGACGCCGCAGTTTGACGCAGGACATCGACCTCGAGGGTCGAGCGTTTCTCAATAACTACGACTATCGCCTAGACCCGACGGGCACGCTGCTGCAGGGCATTTTGGGCGCTCCTTGCGTTGTCGGTCAGTGGATCAATAGTGAGCATTATTTCTCGGCAACGGACCCGGAGGTCTACGGTGCCGGCAGCAAAATCTACCACAACGTCGTGGGACGGATTGGCATCATGGCGGGACCGCAAAGCGATTTGCGCACCGGCCTGGCTCGGCAATCTGTCATGAAGAGCACGATGCCGTATCACGAACCACTAAGGTTACTTGTCGTGGCCGAAGCCCCACGCGAGCGTCTCATCAAAGCTTTGGAAAACCTGCCACACGTGCAGGCACTTTTCGACAACCAGTGGATCCATCTCGTCGCCGTCGATCCCGAGCAAGAGAACCCGCTCTATCGCTACGAACCCGGCCTCAAGTGGGTGAGCCTTTCGTAGCCATAACTACGGCGGTTGCATCATCCAAATTCTGAAAGGAATCACCGTTCGGCGCTGAGGTGTTGGCCACCGACAACACTGGGTAGGGACGGCGAACATCGCCAGAATGATGACGCTCAGTGATTTCCGAGCGTCAGAAGGTTGCGAACCGCCGAATCAATCTGTGCCCATCGGCCCTACGCCAAAACTGCCTCATCCCGACACTCTGTACTCAATTCGGCATTTCCTAAACTCACCTCGGTTGCATTGCCAGACCGTTCGAGGGATTCGAGGGGGTGGGTGGAGATGGCAGGAGAAATACCACTCGGAGAGTGGTGCTACTCTGGGAGAAGTGTTGAAGAATTGGTGGTTGGTGCGGAGTAGCATGTCCTGAACCTGTACCGACTGCATGCGAGTTATCGAGATTCTCTTGCGCAATAAATTGCCTGGGCGTTGGCTGGTTTCGGAGTAAAATACGAGTATTGCTATTCGGAACAACACAAGGTCCTAAGCGCCTGAGAAGATTGAGAAGTTTTATGGGGCAGAGAATCGCCGCACTTTTTTTGGTTGGTTTCATTCATTCGTTCGCGGGACTCTGTGAGGCCGTGGACTTTGAGTTTTACGGTCGCACGGGCAATGGAATCGAGCTTGATTTCAGTTCGCGACTGGGGGTGCCTGGTGGTGCTTCCTTTTCAGGGTTGTCGCTGAGCGGATTTGGAGGCCATACGGTTCTCACTAGTTCCGATCTCAACCAGGGCAATTTTGCCAGCGATGGACAGTTGTGGGTGTTTGCGAATCCAGCGCGGAATACACCCGGCTTGGGGGACACAAACCCTGCTGCACGGGGTTTCCAAGGGGCGCTCACGGGAAGCGTCCTGGTGAACGGCGAGCAGAAAACTTTCTCGGTCGTCGTGCAGCCAGGATATACGGGAGCGGGACCCGGTTCGGTGGGACAGAGCTTGGAATCGCTCAACAAACCAGGCAATAATCCCCTGTTTGTCGCCCAACAACAGCAGCGGTTGCGTTACTTGGGTTTTGTGCGGGAAGGAGGGGCACCGATTGCAGTGGATGGGGATTTTGGTCCCAATACCAATGCCGCCCTGCGCACGTTCCAAGCAGCGTTCGTTGCAGGGATTAACACCACGCAAAGTAGCGTGGATGGAATTGTCGGGCCGAACACGGCTGGTTGGCTCAACGCCGCCAACGCCCCGACCTGGGAAGAACTGATTGATCCCGACCCGCAAGTTCCCGGCACGTTCAGCGTGAACAACATGATTGGCGACTTCGATATTTTGCCCAGTCGCGACCCGGGCACGAATCAGCGAACGGGGCTCACGCCGCAAATTGAACGGTTTGGCACAAGTTGGGCTCACACCCTGTGGAAGGCCGGTTCGGCCAGTGCCAAGACCGAAACCGGGATCACACAACTCATGAACGCCATGTCGACGGCGGATGGCTATGGCTCGGCATCGGCCCACAGTACGCACCGCGTGGGCATGGATATTGACATGCATGTCGATGTTTCCACTTGGAACTTTGGCAATGGCGTTACCAGCACAGCGGAGCAAAATGTGATCGACATTGCCGTGGAGTACATCGACTCTGGAGCCAGCGGTGGATCACAGAGCGGACGCGTGATTAGAATTATCAGCTCGAATCAGGACATCCTCGATGGAATCAATTCGCAGCGTCCGTCGACAGCGACTTGGTTCGATTCGAGTGGTGCCCATCAAAATCATTTGCACCTTGATGTTGGATCGCCCACACGTATTGCAGGATTGGCAGATCGACCGGGAGACTTCAATTTCGATGATCAGGTGGATGGCCGCGATTTTCTGGTGTGGCAGCGTGGCGGGTCGAGCAGTCCCCACAGTGGATCGGATCTTGCGCTGTGGCAAGGACATTACAATGCAAGTTTGACGGCCTCGGTTGTCACTGTTCCTGAGCCTGGGAGTGGGATGATGTTGGTGGGGCTGTGGATGCTGGCGGCGATTGGGTGGTGGAGGAAGAGGAACTCGCTCTGCTGCGCTGGGGCTCCGCATCGTGGCTAACACAGAAAAATAGCGCGGTAACTGAAAATACTCGAAACCTCTTGGCTCATGGTGTAAGCTGGGTGGGTGGAAACTACTGACCCCCACGTCCGTGATCAGCTTTGCCTCTCGATGGTGTCGGGGGTGGGGCCGCTAGGCATTCAACGACTGCTTTCGCATTTTAGTTCTGCTGGGCGGGTGCTATCGGCTTCTGCAGGTGAGTTGACTTGTGTTCCTGGCATTGGGCCGACCATCGCCAAGAGAATCGCTGGGGCTCGGGCTGAGATCGATGTCGATGAGCAACTGCGCATCGCTGCGGAAAATGACCTTGCGATTCTTACGCCGCAAAGCGCTGACTATCCGGCTCTGTTGAAAGAAATCCCCGATCCGCCGGGGGTGCTGTTTGCGCGGGGGGAGCTCAAGGAAATTGATGGACTGGCTGTGGCGATTGTAGGTACGCGGCATGCCAGTCGCTATGGACTGAAGCAGGCCGAGACGTTGGGAGCGAGTTTGGCTAGCGCGGGATTCACCGTGGTGAGTGGCATGGCGCGGGGGATCGACACGGCGGCCCATCGCGGGGCGCTCAAAGCGAGTGGGCGGACGATTGCGGTGCTGGCCAGTGGGGTGTTGGCCCCTTACCCTCCGGAGAACAAGGGATTGGCCGACGAGATTGCTGCTAAGGGTTGCGTGATGAGCGAAGCGGCGCCTACGATGCCGCCCATAAGCGGGATGTTTCCACAGCGGAATCGGATCATTAGTGGGCTTACCCTGGGGACGATTGTGGTGGAAGCCGCTGATAGGTCGGGGGCACTCATTACGGCCCGCCATGCCACGGAGCAGAATCGACAGGTGTTTGCCGTCCCAGGGCAAGTCGACAATCGGCTCGCGACCGGCACCAACCGGCTGATCCGTGACGGGGCCCGACTGGTGACTTCGATCGACGATGTGCTGGAAGAACTGGGGCCGCTAGCTCACGAGGCGCAGCGCGAGGATGGCACGACGATCCGCTCCCCGGCGGAGTTGGCCCTCAATGAGATCGAGATGCAGGTGTTGCAGGCCATCGAAAAGGGTGGCTCGCTTATTGATGAAATCACCGTTAGCACACAGATGCCCGTGCAGAGAGTTTTGGCGACGGTGAGCGTATTGGAGATGCGGGGTCTGGTCCGCAAAGTGAGCGGCAATCGGGTGGTGCGGGTATAAAGGTACTTAAGTGTCGCTTTATAGCCTTTTAGGCTCCCGCTCAATTGTCCACCCAACTGCATGATTTTTGACCAGTGGTGCAAAATCAGACACTTTTTCCTGGGACATTCGAGAGAAGAATCTGCCAAGAAACTGGCAAATTCTGCAATTCTGGCAGTTTAGAACGGTGACTTCGAAGGCGAACCAAATGGCTTCTTTTTACGTAAAATGTTAGCACTATAGGGTTTGGGTGATTGCTAGCACCGCTAAACCGTCCAAAATGCCAAGTCTCGGCATAGGAGTTGCGATTACCCCCTACGCAACTGCTCGACGCGGGTCTATCCCCAAAAGTGAGTAGCCCAAGCTTCACAGAAAGAATTAGCGGCTACAATGGATACCTGAGTTCGGCAGATGCCACCGGCAGAGCCTGGTGTTCCGCCACCCATGGAATCGCACATGTATGTTGCGAGGGTACGCGGATTCCTATTTTGGACGGCAGGGAGAAAGGATTTTCTCCTGATTAGCGTCGAACTCTCGGAATGAGGAGTTCGTAAAGATGGTTAGGCAACCCAAGGAACAGTTGAAGAATAACGGTGCGACAAGCGAAGTAGCGAACCTCAGTGATGAGCAGCTAATCGCCTCGTACCAAAAAGCGGAAGATAGCTCGGTTTTTGCCGAGTTGGTCTCTCGCTACGAGCGTGAGTTGTACAATTACTTGAAGCGATATCTGGGCGACGCCGTGTTGGCCGAAGATGTGTTTCAGACAACTTTCCTCCAAGTCCATACGAAGCGAGATCGATTTGAGTTGGGGCGCAAGTTCCGCCCATGGCTCTACACGATTGCTACGAATCAGGCGATCGACGCCCAACGCCGCAATCGCAGACATCGTCGCTTGAGTCTGGATCGAGCACACAGCGCTGGAGGAGAGGAAGTCGGTTCGCTAATGGAAGTTGTCGCGACGAGCGATGCCAGCCCTTACGACACCGTGGAAAGTGGCGAGCAGGCCGAGTGGGTCCGCAACGAAGTGGCAACCTTGCCCGAACCGTTGCAGAACGCGGTCAACCTGGTCTACTTCCGAGGGATGAAATACCGTGATGCTGCCAAGATTATGTCGATACCTGTGGGAACAGTCAAAAGCCGACTCCACGCAGCGCTCAAACGACTCGGAGAGTCTTGGCGCGATTTGCAAGTCGCGAATCACCAGTAGTGGTCCAGCGGGTCTCGTTTTCGTCCTGGCGAAGACATGTTTCAATCACATTAAGACTACTTATCACGAGCCTGCGACCATTGGTTGTAGGCTCGTTTTTTGTTATCAGACTGCGAAAGCTCCGGTTCGATGAGAGAGCAACTGCTAGCCTACTTGCTGAATGATCTAGATCCTGCCGAGCGCAAAAGCGTGGAAGACGCGATTGCCGCCGATCCGAAGTTGGCCGAGGAATTGGAGCATCTCCGCGAGTGCTTGGCGGGGAGTGAACAGGAAGCCGAACCGGCGGTGACTCCACCAACCAAGCTTGCTTCGCGCACTTGTTCGTTTGTCGAGCATGCCGTTGAACGCTCGAAGTCGTTCTGCAAATCATCCCCCAGCGCTGCCAGCTTGAGCGAATCGCATGATGGTTTTTCCGCACGCAGCAAGTGGTCCTACGCGGATCTCATCATTGGGGCATGCATCCTATTGGCGATTGGGGCTCTGTTGTTACCGGCAATAGGTGAGAGCAGAGAAACAGCACGCCAACTCAAGTGCCAGAACAATTTGCTCCGCTTGGGTGCAGCACTTACACAATACAATGAGCGGTTCCAGCGTGGACTTCCCCAGATCAAGCCCGATCAGAACGCGGGTTTCTTTGTGGTGGAGCTCTACGAGAAGGGCATTCTCACGCGCGAAGAACTTGCTGAACTGGTCGTTTGTCCTGCAACGCAATTAGCGGACAAGGTCGCCAGCGGTCACATCCGCATCTATATCCCCAACCGAGAAGAGTATCTGCGTTCCGATGGAGCTGCCGGCAATTTGCTCCGCAAACTCATGGCGGGGGACTACGCTTACAATCTTGGCTATCGCACTCCCTCAGGAAGTATCCATCAGATTCGATTCGAAGGAAGTTCCCATTTGCCTCTCTTATCCGACGCCCCGAGCTTGGCAATAGCCGGCTATCAAAGCGCCAACCATGGGGGTTGTGGACAGAATGTGATCTTCCAGGATTTGAGCTGCCGGTACATTCGGTGTATTCAGGCTCATAGCCAGCAAGATCACTGGTATCTGAACGACGATGGCAAGCCTGCAGCCGGTTGCCGATCGAAGGACATAGTGCTTGCCCCCAGCGAGGCAACGCCGCTATTGGAAGTGGGCGAGAGGTAACCTCGTCGAAGGAATTCAACGGGAGCGTTGACTTTTCGCTTCGCACACCGGCCTAAGCACTGAGAATCTCGCTGTTTTGCGACTGGCACACCATGTGCTTTCTGCTTCCGGTACCTCCTTTCCCAAGCACTTGACCGTGTGAAAGAGCCTTCCCTCCGGGCTTTTTCACGCGGTCTTGTTGTTTGTATTCATGCAATGGTTGGTGATTCGAAATGCCCCAAGCGGCCCGGTTCGTCCCAGACCCTCTTCCCGAATCGGATTGCCCCTTCCGCGGTGCTCACATTTCAGACTATCGCCAAGCAACCAGCGCCCAACGCTTTCTCCCAGGTTGGCTAATAATGGGTTATTCTCCTAAGGGTTGGCCCGCCTGCTTAGCCGCTCCGATCCCCGATATCCCAATGCCGGTTTTCGCTATACTCTAGGTTAGACAACCAACTCTATCGCGCTAGTGCTTTGTTCCAATTGCAAACTGCTACCAAAAATAGAAAGTATTTGATTCCTTCTCTTCTGTTAAAGAAAATCCTACCATGGCAAATGGCATCGATCGCAGACAAGTATTCCTAACAGCCGGCGCACTGGCTCTCTCTCCTCTCGTGAAGGCGAACGCAGCAGAAACTCCGCCAACTAAAAAACGAGAATCTTCTGGCGAGCCGTTTCGTTACTGTCTGAACACAAGCACCATTCGCGGCCAAAAGCTGTCGCTACCCGAGCAGATCGATTTGGCAGCTAAAGCAGGTTACGATGGAATCGAACCTTGGCTCGGTGATATTCAAACCTACGCAGATCAGGGAGGCAGCCTTGCTGACCTCAAGCAAGAAATTGCTGATCAGGGGCTCACCATCGAGAGTGCGATCGGGTTTGCCCGTTGGATCGTCGACGACAACGCCAAGCGCAGACAAGGGTTGCGTGATGCTGAGCGCGATATGCAACTTGTGAAGGGCATCGGCGGCAGCCGGATTGCAGCCCCCCCTGTGGGTGCCACGGGTCCCATGGAGCTCGACCTCATCGCCGAGCGTTATCGAGCTCTCCTGGAAGTCGGCGAAAGGGCTGGTGTGGCTCCTCAACTCGAACTCTGGGGACACTCCCCTGCTATCCACAACCTCAGCCAACTCGCCTACATCGCCATTGCCGCGGGCAAACCTAAAACCTACGTCTTGCCCGACGTCTATCACATGTACAAGGGTGGTTCCGATTTCGATGGACTGCGCATGATCGCCGGACCGCGCATCGCCGTCTTCCACATGAACGATTATCCCGCAGTTCCTCCGCGGGATACAATCAGCGACCAACACCGCATCTACCCCGGTGACGGCGTCGCACCACTTGGGCAAATCATCCGCGACCTCCACGAAACCGGCTTCCGCGGCGCGTTTTCCTTGGAGCTTTTCAACCCGATCTACTGGAAGCAAGACCCCTTGCAAGTTGCCCAAACGGGCCTCCAAAAAATGCGCACCGCCGTCGAAGCCGCCCTTGCTAGTTGATTAGCACTGCCTTCTCGTTATTCCCGCGCAGAATTTACCCTTCGCGCAGGCAAGGACGGGGAACCGGTGTGTTAGCGTTGCCCTCTGAATTCCCGTCTGCATGTGAATAATGTGTCAAGATCGTTCCCGCTCCGTGACCAACTGGCGGATATGCTCCAGATCATCCTGCGGCGTCGCATCGATCAGCCCGCGAGTGTATGCTTCGCGCGGAGCGGCATAGATTGCTTGCGACGGGCCGAACTCGACAATCTTTCCCTGGTTCATCACGGCCATCATGTCGGCCATGAATTTTACGACGCTCAAGTCGTGGCTGATAAAGAGATACGTGAGACCGCGTTTGTGCTGCAAGTCGTTGAGCAGATTGAGTACCTGCGCTTGCACCGAGACATCGAGGGCTGAGACAGACTCGTCGCAGATCAAGAGCTCTGGCTCGACGGCCAAGGCACGAGCGATACAGATGCGTTGACGCTGGCCACCTGAAAACTCGTGGGGATAGCGCCGCAAGTGGGCTGCCGACATGCCAACTTCTTCGAGCAAGGATGCCGCCCGATCGCGGCGTTCTTTGCGATTGCCATAGAGTCCCTGGATCACCATCGGTTCAGTCACCGCTGATTCAATAGTCATGCGAGGATCGAGCGAGCCATAGGGGTCCTGGAACACGATCTGCATGCGACTACGGATGCGGCGTAATTCGCGTACGCCGAGCGCGCGGACATCGGTGCCGTCGAGGAGAATCTTGCCGGCGGTTGGTTCGACGAGCCTCAGGATGGCTCGGCCGGAGGTCGTCTTTCCGCAACCGCTTTCGCCGACCAAACCAAGCGTTTGTCCGCGATAGATGCGGAAGCTCACACCGTCGACGGCACGGATGTAGTCATGAGTGCGCGAGAGAATTCCTTTCTTCACGGGAAAATGGACAGCGAGGTCTACGACCTCCAACAAGGGTCGAGTGCCCTCTTCTACAGCGACTGTGTCGGCCGCGCGAGATGTTTCTTCCCAGGGATGGCCCATCGCAGCGAGTTCGGACTTGGGGTGCAGCACCGCGCCTCGACCTTCCGCGGTCAATTCACGGTAGCGATCGTCGGACATCGGTTTTTCGCGGATTTCCAGTTGGCCATCGATCATCTTGACTTCCATAAAATCGTCGACTGTCGGCAAGCGTCGGTACTTGGTATCGAGTCGCGGACGGCAGGCCAGGAGCCCCTTGGTATAGGGATGATGCGGTTTGGCAAAGATGTCGAGAACGGGGCCCTGCTCGACCATCTCGCCCCGATACATGACCAGCACTTCGTCGGCGATCTCAGCGATGACGCCCAAATCGTGGGTGATGAAGAGTATCGACATGCCGCGTTGGTCGCGAAGCCGACGCAACATCTGCAAGATCTGCGCCTGGACGGTCACATCCAAGGCCGTGGTTGGTTCGTCGGCAATCAATAGTTTTGGATTACAAGACAAGGCCATCGCGATCATGACGCGTTGTTTTTGACCGCCAGACATCTGATGCGGGTAAGAATCAACCCGCTGTTCGGGTTGGGGAATGCCGACTTCGCGGAAGAGGGCAATTGTGCGCTGGCGTGCTTCTCGCCGCGAGACACGTTGATGCACAATGATTGCCTCGGCCACTTGGCTGCCAACCGTGTAAACGGGGTTAAGCGAGGTCATCGGTTCTTGAAAGATCATGCTGACATCCCTGCCGCGAATCGAACGCATGTCCGGTTCAGGAAGCTTTACCAAATCGCGGCCTAAGAGAACGATCTTCCCCGACTCGATCTGTGCTGATGTTGCCAAGAGTCGCATGATCGAGAGCGAGGTGACACTCTTGCCCGAGCCACTCTCGCCGACGATGCCAAGGGTGTGGCCAACGGGGATTTGGAAGGAGACACCATCAACGGCGCGGACAATGCCGGCGTCGGTGCGGAAATAGGTGCGCAAGTTTTCGACGGCGAGGGTGTTGGTCATAAATAGTATTGGCCACAAAAAGCACAAGAAGGCACGAAAAGATTTAGATATCTTGGGGCGTCATGAGGTATTTTTTTACGTAGAGCTTTGGGCTGCCAAAATTGATGAGCAAACCTGTTTCGATTCTTGATGATTTTAGATAACCCAAGAGTTGAGCAACATATTCATCGCAGATAGATCTGGCGGCCTTCAGCTCGACTATGAGTTGTCCTTCAATAAACAAGTCTGCGTAATACTCACCAAGAATCGTTCCATCTTCATCCAACACATTGAGAGGGTGTTGCTGCAGTACGCAAAGCCCCTGACTTCGCAACCGGTGGACCAATGCGTTTTCGTAGATCTTTTCCAGATGTCCGTTTCGATGGTAGCTGTGAATTGCAAAACTCGTTTCCCGCACTATGTCGCAGAGCTGATTAATATTATCCCATTGGGCAACCATATCACATGCCTCCTTTTAGTGCCTCTTAGTGATTTTTGTGGCTAATTCTTGACTTCGTTTGCCGGGCTATGCACCCAAAGTTCGTCGACAATTCTCACATGCTAGCACAACCACCAAGCTCGTGTTGCCTGCTGAGGGCGTTTGAGGGTAGATTTTTCTTTGCTCGTAGCCGCGGCTTCCTGAGAGATGCGGATTTTAGGTGACCCGTGTCGCATCGTCTGTCTCGGAGAGACGGACCTACGTGTTTTCTACCTCAAAGGATTGAGAGATCGCCATGAAGAAGGTGACGAAGAAATCGGTATGTCTGGCGGCGTTCTTATCTGCCGCTTTGCCGGCAAGCATGTCTGCTGGTGCGGATCTTGCAGAGAACGTAACGAATGAACTCGGCAGCGCCGAGTGGATCTGGTCCCCTGCGCATACTCGCAATGAAGTTCCCCAAGGGGACTGCTTCTTCCGCAAGTCTTTTGAGCTGGGCGATCCCGAGTTTGGTGAAGTGCAAATCACCGCCGACAATGGGTTTGAGTTATTCGTCAACGGTCAGTCTGTGGGAACAGGCGCCGACTGGCGAAAGCTACAGGTATTCGAAGTCACCAAGCTGTTGGTTCCTGGACGCAATAGTATTGCCATTCGCGTGAGCAATACGGACGAAGGTTCTGCCGGGCTCGTTGGTCGTGTGATCACCAAAGAAAAGGGTGGTACGTATGCAGACTTCCCTACCAATGCAAGCTGGCGGACGAGTGTGCGAAACTATACCGACTGGACGGCGACCACATTCAACGACAAGCAGTGGGTCAATGCGACCAGCTATGGCATCTTAGGAAACGCGCTACCTTGGGGTGACGAGATCGTAATCGCAGGAGTCGGAGCGCGTTTTAACATCGCCAAGGACTTCGTCATCGAACGACTCATGCGCGACGACGAGGTCGGCTCGCTGATTGCCATGGCGTTTGATTCGCAGGGAGATATACTCGCATCGCGCGAAGGGGGCAATCTGCTGCTGATCACCGACAGCGATGACAACGGCACGCCGGATTCAGTGGAGGTCTTCTGCGACAAGCTCAAGAATGTACAAGGCATCCTACCGCTGGGGACGCGAGTGTTTGCTATCGGCGATGGGCCTGAAGGTGTGGCCCTCTATCGACTGCGTGATGCGGATCGGGATGGGTCGGCGGAAGAAATTCAAGCACTGGTGCCGATTCGCGGTTCGCGAGGCGAACATGGAGCCCATGCCGTGCGACTGGGTCCCGACGGTTTGATCTATGTGGTGGTGGGCAATCACGCTCGGGTAGGCGCGAAGCCTGGGCCTCAAAGTCCTTTCCGTAGTGCGTACGAAGGAGATTTGATTCAACCTCGGTTTGAAGATCCTCGCGGGCATGCCGTGGGGATCCCTGCCCCTGGAGGTACGATATTTCGCACTGATGCAGACGGAACGTTTGTCGAACTCGTCGCCGGCGGGATGCGCAATTCGTATGACTTCGGCTTTAGCCCCCAAGGGGAATTGTTCACCTACGATGCGGACATGGAATGGGACATGGGTGCCCCGTGGTATCGGCCCACTCGTGTGAATCACGTCACGGCCGGGGCGGAGCTTGGCTGGCGGAGTGGTTGGGCGAAGTGGCCGAGCTATTATCTAGACAGCCTACCCCCTGCCCTGGAGTTGGGTGCAGGATCGCCCACAGGTGTCGAGTTCTATGATCACAATGTGTTTCCTGAGCGCTATCATGGTGCCATGTTTGCTTGCGACTGGGCGAGCGGTCTGATCCACGCGATCAGATTCAAGCGGAACGGCTCAACGTACAATGCTGCGAGCGAAGTCTTCCTTGCCGGACGTCCACTCAACGCAACAGACCTGGCCGTGGGACCGGATGGTGCACTCTATTTTTGCACGGGGGGTCGAGGCACCGATGGCGGTGTTTATCGAGTACGTTGGACCGGTGCAACACCGCTGGCCACGGATGACGCGATAGGTACGATCACTTCAGCGCTAAAGCAACCTCAATTCGATGCCGATTGGGCCCGCGCGAAAATTGCCAAGACGAAAGCAGTCCTGGGAGACCACTGGAACGCCGCTCTACAGCAGGTGTCCCTCGATGCAAGTCGAAGGCTTGCTGACCGACAGCGAGCCGTGAATTTGATGGTCACCTTTGGACCGCGTCCCACGGACGAGCTACTCCTGCGTCTCTCGGGCGATCCGGTTGCAGAAATTCGGGCCCAAGCGGCTCGCCTGATGAATGCGGACTCGATTGCCTGCGCTGAACAACTCAATCGTTTGCTCGCTGACAGCGATCCATTGGTACGTCGTTTGGCCTGTGAATCACTTACCAAACAGGGAGGCAATGCTTCTGCCGAGAAACTGGTTGAGTTGTTGGGTGATGAGGACCGCTTCGTGGCGTTTGCCGCCCAGCGGGCTCTTCAGCAACAATCACAAGCTGAATGGGCGCAAGTGGTTGCCAATAGCGATGATTTAAACACCTTTTGCCGTGGAGCTGTTGCCCTGCTGGCCGAGAATCGTGAACCGGCAGTTGCCCAAGCGATCCTCGATCGCTGCCAAGCGAAACTGCAATTATCGAGTGCGAATTCTCCACAGTGGTTGGTGAATCTGCTGCGCGTTTCGCAATTGGCACTTACCTTGGGAGAACTCCCTGCGGAACAAGGCTCTGAACTGGGTGAGATTTTGCTAAGCAAATACCCTTCAGGTAATGTTGCCGTCGATCGCGAACTTGCCAGGTTGCTGGTGTACTTGCAGGTTCCCGGTGCGGCCGACAAGTTTGCGGAGCAACTTGCCAGTGAACTCCATCAGCGAGAGAAACTTCATATCGCCGCCTATGCGAGTCGTTTGGAAACCGGCTGGACGATTAACACCAAATTGGTGCTGATGAAATTCTTTGAGGAGATTCGCGGTGAGGAAGGTGGCTACAGTGTGAGCGCCTATGTGGAAAACTTCTCTCGTGATTTCTTCACGAAGTTCTCCCTGGCCGAGCGACAACAAGTGCTTGCTGCTGGTGAGAAGTGGCCGACTTCGTCGCTCTCGGTTCTGGCGAAGCTGCCAGCCGAGCTACCTGCGGACTTATTGGCCGAGTTGCGTGCTCTTGACGCTAAAGTTCAACCCCTGTGCGCCGAGAGCGATGCGTTCCGCCGGTTGCGCGTGGGGATCTTTGCCGTGTTGGGTCGCAGTACAGATCCGCAGAGTGCGGCTTATCTGCGGGAAGTTTACAGCACAACTCCTGAAGATCGTCCCACAGTGGCCATGAGTCTCACGCAACACCCGGAAGGGGAAAATTGGGCTTACTTGGTTGATGCGCTAAGAACTGTCGATGGCCGGGTGGCGCAGGAAATCTTGCGATCGCTCGGCACGGTGCCTCAACGTCCACAAGAGCCGGAGCCCTATCGGCAAGTCATCCTGCAGGGACTCCGACTTGGCGACGAAGGTGCTTCCCTAGCACTGGCCCTGCTGGATCATTGGGCAGGAAAAGAAGCGGCTGAGAGCTATCCCGATTGGAACGCGCAACTCGCTGGCTGGCAACAATGGTACGGCACGAACTTCCCTGCAGCACCCCCTGCTGAATTACCGGCTGACGCGGGGACGGACAAATGGAGCTACGGCGAGTTGTTGAGCTATCTGGAAAGCGATGCGGCCCGGTCGGCAGACTCAACGCAAGGCCGCGCGGCATTCGAGGCTGCCCAGTGTGTGAAGTGCCATCGGTGCAATGCTGTGGGCGAGACGCTGGGGCCGGATCTGACCAACATTTCGCGTCGGTTCCATCGCAAGGAAATCTTAGAAGCGATTGTGTACCCGTCGCACAACATATCTGACCAATATGCGAGCCGCATCGTGATGAGCAACGGCCGTACCCTTGCAGGCTTGGTCGTCCCGCGCGGTGCTGAGGGCGTGACAATTCTCTTGACCGACGGCGAGAAAGTGGACATCGCCCAAAGCGACATCGACGAAATCCGCGAGAGCCCTACTTCCGCCATGCCCGGCGGGCTGCTGAATCGACTGAGCCTGGAGCAAGTGGGACAGTTGTTCGCTTATCTGGAAGCAGCAGGGGAGACGAGTTTGGCGCGGCGGCCAGGCGCTGAGAGTCGCTAAACCACCCGTCGGCTATTCGGAGTAAGTCAGGTTTACTCGTTCAGCAGTCGAAGAAGGTCATTCCCTACACTTATGGCGACTAGCTTCCCCAGAACACAGGTCTATGGGCAAGGCAGCTGTCTGGTGATCCATCCGACGCTCAGGTGTGCTCAGCCGTAGCGAGTTTGTACATTGCAGTCTGAGCACTGGGATGCATCGCCCTGGGCCATAATTTCGTATTGTTTCTCAGGTCTTTTCCAATTGAAATTCTTATTTCGACTATGAAAGTGGCCGCAAATACCGGAGAAAATAGCACGTTGCGAAGTGAGCGGCACACTGGACGCTCCAATCTCTGAAGAATCTGATAAAGCATGGAACTTTCCCCGCCTCGAGCTGTATAACACTTCAGATACCGCAATTAGCAAGAAAAACTGAGATTGCAGCACGTGGAAATTGAAGATCGAGAGCTGGTGGAGCGAGTGCTTGCTGGACAAACGGAAAACTTTCGCGAGCTTGTCGACCGTCATCAGCAACCGATCTTTCGCTTCGCTAAAGGGTTTTTGGGGAATCGGGAGGACGCTCAGGATGTTACGCAAGAAGCTTTAGTTGCCGCGTTTTCCAATTTGTCCGGTTACGATTCTTCACGCGCTGCCTTCTCGACTTGGCTGTTCACCATTGTTCGTAACCGCTGCATCAATTTGCTCAAACAGAGTCGACCGATCGCATTGAAAGAACTGGATTCGATCGCAGACGTCCCGTCGGCGGATCAAATAGCTAGCCGAGAGTTTTCACAACAACTCGATCGAGCGTTGGCAGCGTTGCCGGTGGAACAACGATCAGCTTTCGTTCTGGCCGAAATCGAAGAATTGCCTTATGCCGAGATTGCTCGGATAGAGCGAACATCTCTAGGAACCGTGAAATCCCGTATCCATCGAGCAAAACAACGACTTCAGTCCCTGCTGAAGTCCGCAATGAGGGAGTCGAAATGACAGATACACCCTATGAAGATGAACCATACGAACGGTGGCTTGTGGAATGTCGCGAGGTCACGCCACCTGCGACATTGGCGGTTCAAATCATGTGCCAAGTTGCGGAATTGGACCGCCAGCGCCAAGACATTTGGTGGTTGCGTTTGTTTCAGCGGATCGAATACTCGCGGGCTGCTCGTTGGGCCGTGTGCGGTGGAGCGTTAGCCGTTGGCGGATTGCCATTTGTCATTCTAGCACACGTTGCCCAGTTTGTGACATTTTGAGGAGATTAGTATGGCCAGTGATATGACATCGCGACGTGTACCTTGGGTTGCATTGGCGCTCTCGTTCTTATCTCCGGGAGTGGGCCACATATACTGTGGACGGATTGCCAAGGGACTTCCGCTCTACTTTGCGTGGCTCCTCGTGCCACTCTGTGCAGTTTTAGCAGCGCTGGTGCCCCCCTCAGTAACAGTTCTCATGTTGCTATTGCTGCTGCCTGCTGTCGCTGTCCTTCTCGTGTACCTGTACGCAGCCATCGATGCGTGGCGACTCGCTTCTCAGATCGGTTCGGACTATTCTCTCCGTGATTACAATCACGCCGGAGTTTACTGGCTCCTCATTGTCGTCCAACTGATTTACTCGATCGGCCTGATAGTTGGAATGCGCGGTTTCGTCTACGAGGCGTATTTGATTCCAGCGAGCAGCATGAGTCCTACCATCCTCAATGGGGATCGCATCCTCGCCAGAAAACTGTTGCCGGCAAATTACTTTCCCGAACGCGGCGATTTGATCGTGTTTCGCAATCCAACACCGTCGATCGCCGACGCATTCGTCAAACGGGTTGTTGCGGTAGCCGGTGACCACATCGAGATCCGTGGCGAGCGATTGCTCATCAATGGCAAGGAACTGGAAAGAGATCGTGTTCCTGATGAGATCCTAAAGTTTCTTGGCAAACAACTAAGCGGGCGAGTCGAATTTGAAGTGAACTCTGGTCATCGTTATTTGGTTGCCTACGGTGACTATTCAGAAGGTGGACGCGCAGAGGGTGATTTTGATGCGACAATACCGGAACGCCATGTTTTTGTGCTAGGTGACAACCGCGATCGCTCAAACGACAGCCGACATTTTGGATCGATTCCAGTCGGAGATATCGTTGGCTACGTCGACTACATCTACTGGCCATCCGAATCCTGGTCACGTTTTGGTGTCCTAAACGACCGGTTGCCTTAGTTTGCCACAACTACTTTATCGATCGCACTGCGGAGCAGAAAGTGGATTTCGCCATCTGCTACGTAGAGATTGTCCAGTCGAAGAACCCCTTCGTCAGGTATTACGTTTATCGTGAGCTTTGGTCGCTCGCCGTCGATATTCAGCTTGATGCCATGTGGTAGAACTGGATTGGTCCGCATGTACTGTTTCAGAACTGTCATGATGGGTAAGGGTAGCCTGCCGACGCGGGCGGCGTGCAAGTCGAAAGTCAGGTCGGTCGGGTTCGTCTTTTCAAACTCAAAGTCACAAGACAACACGACTTCGGCCACAGGCGTAGCCAAGGTGAACGCGAATCGGATCATATCCGCTTGCAGCGAAACATGTGGTCGCCGCAATTCTCCACTATCCTTGCCCACCTCCTTACTCAGCAGTGCGTTGATATGCCGTTCAGTCAACGAAACCGCAAACGTATCCTGTGTCACACCCGGCGAGCTAAGCATTCTCTTTAAAGCAGCAGGTACACTGCGCTGCGCATGCTGTTGATCTTCTGCCAACTCGGCAAACGCATTTTCGGGTAAAGCTTGCAACTTCTGAAAGTCCGATGCGTTCAGTTTAAGGAATATCTCCATTGAACTGACAATCTGCTCCATTTCTTTCAGCGCGGCTTCGTTATCGGCCCCATCCACGGGCTTGGCGATGGCCGATGCGTAGAAACTGGGTGCCGAGCAAGCTAGCACACAACAAACGGCCACCGTCCCAAATACGAACATCGCTACTAGTACACAAAACAGAATGCAGCGTTTGAGGAGCTTGAATATCATGAGATCAGGGCAATATTGTGCGTTTGAGGGAACAAGCGAGAAAGGCTCCAGCCCCTTTGACGACAGCGGACCCCTCGCCTGTGTAGCGGGCAGTATGTTTTGGAATCGCTTCGCCCTGCGGCGGCTTACTCGGTTGAATACGTGAAATCGGCGAGCAAGATATCCTCGGCTTGGACGCCTTTCAGGACGCGGTTGATTCGGTAGAGAATCTGTTTGCGCAAGCGAAGTAATTCAGGGTCGAGATAGTCTCCTAGCTCTGCCACACGAATTGCGACGATGACCTGCTCTCGGAGGCGATGTTGCCAGTGTTGGAGGGCGGAGACGATCGCGGGGTCGGTCCCTGGGGCAAACGTCAGGTGCATGCCGAAGGTCACTTTGGAGGTTTGGTTGCGAGTCGGCTCCAGATTCTTGACCTCCAAGAGACCCAGGTCCAGCTTGGGGATGACCGTTACCTCAGGGGCTGGTGAAGCATCGGTATTCTGCTCCTGAGGTGGTGCGTCTTCGGCCACTGCGAATGGGCACAGCAGTAATAATACGAGTCCTGTTGTGATGGCAATCAAACGATATCGATTCTGTGGCATTAGATCGGTTCCCAACTGAAGTCGACAAAGGTGAGTTGACGCACTCGTTCGTCCCCCAGGATGGGGCGCACCGCGTCGATCATGCGTGACTTGAGCGTTGCCCAACGACTGTCTTCCAACTCCTCTCGCGTCGCCTTGCGGCAGACGGTGATGATAGTATCGTCGAGCATCCCTCGGTGGCGCTCGGCTGCCGCCAAAACGGTCTTAGCGTCCGCCGGATCGACGATAGCGACGAGTTGGAATCGCAAGTGGACCCAGAGTGTATTCGCCTCTTCGCGAGAATTGCCTTTCAATGGCAACGCACTGGCAATTCCATAGGTACCGACGGGAACTTCCCTCACCTGCTCGAGGGTCCGCTCGACTTCAAGTTCGTCGAGGTAAACATCAAGCTGCGATTTTTCTTCGCCGCCGCAACCTACCAAGAGTACACAGGCAAACACCATGACGGCAGTCACGATGCACTTCCCGCAGAAACAGGTGCCGATTAAGAGAAATTTGTTAGTCATGGTATTGAGTGGTTTTGTTGTTGATTCTCTTCCCAAGCATAGGACACGCGCACTGTGGTTTGTGACCTATAGTTCTGCAGAGCAATTACGTATTCAGATTCTGCTGGGAACGATTCTGACGGTTGGATCGTTGATGACTCTCGTTCTGATTCTTTAGCCGCAAAGAAGCGAACTGCAAAACTCCATGTCTCTATTTTTGTCATCTCGACTGGTGGCGCTCATTGCCCTCGCAATGTGCGTTACGCTGCCTGGCTGTTACGATGCCAAAGCGCTGATTGACGCTCGGCGGGAAGTCGCCATTCGTGCGAAGTTGGTCGAGGTCGACTTGGGTGCCTATCGAGTCACTTTGCCGAAGCCCTTTACGGAGCTAGAACGAGCCGAGGTGAATTTCCATGCTTTTGGCCAGATTGCTCATCGAGATCTGCAGAAAGCCAAGAAAACGTTGGATGAGGTTGCTCCGGACCTGCGACACCGGCTCTTGCTCGCCGTAAGGCAGATGAGAATGTCCGAGATCGCCGACCCTTCACTGGATTTACTTCGTACGAGTATTGCCGAAGCTGTCAACGAAATGGTCGAGGGGGACCCCGTCAAGTCGGTGGGATTCTATAGCTTTACCTTCTCGAACTACTGAACGATTGTCTTTCGGCTTGTTTCTTGCCCAATTCTGCCCATTTTCATCTAGAGGGAAGAAATCCTCGGCTGCTGGATTGCGAACCAGCAAGATCCGACTGCTTTTTTTCTGGACCGACTTTATATTCAGCGTCGTTGGGCATAGAATCAGAAGAGTATCTCATTAGCCTTTTCGCCTCCCGGTGAAATCAATGGATCTGCTCCTTCTGACTTATATACGCTAGGCACCATGCGCCAGCTTGCGTAGCAATCGTTTTACCTTCAACCTGCAAATAGAGAGACCCTCCCCCATGGCACAAGAGAGTCAAGTTACTCGTCGAGATTTTATCCAAAAGGGCGCCACAGGCGCTGCGGTGCTTGGTGCTGCTAGTACGTTTGCGGCACCAGCATCGGCCCAAGCGGCGGGCGCCAACCAACGGCTGCGAATTGGATTCATTGGTCCCGGCGGACGCGGATTGTCTGGCCATGTCCTCCCTCTTGCCAAGCTCCGTGAAGATGGTGCGTCGATTGATCTGGTTGCTGTGAATGACGTGTATACCCATCAGGCAGATAAGGTGGCGAACACAATCAAAGAAAAAACGGGGACTTCGCCAAAACGGTACGACGATTATCGTGATCTTTTGGCCGACAAGGATATCGATGCGGTATGCATCGGCACTCCCGACCATTGGCACGCTAAGCAAACAATCGATGCCATGAAGGCAGGAAAGCATGTTTATTGCGAAAAGCCGATGACTCATACCATCGAAGAAGCCTTCGATGTGGTGAATACGTGGAAGGACACCGGCAAGGTGATGCAGGTAGGTGTGCAGTCGACCGCCCTGCCCGTATGGGGAGAAGCAAACGAAGTGCTCAAGAGTGGTGAACTTGGCAAAGTTCTCATGTTCCAAACGGAATACTTCCGCAATTCGGACATGGGTCAATGGCGATACTATCCACTGCACAAGGAGATGACACCACAGACGATTAATTGGAAGTCCTGGCTCGGAGTTGATGAAGGCCTCGCCCCGGACATGCCATTTGATCGGGCCATTTATGCTCAATGGCGACGGTTCTGGCCATTTGGCTCTGGCATGTACACCGACTTGTTTGTTCACCGCACAACTTCTATGCTCAAGGCGACCGGCCTGCGTTTCCCACGGCGAGTTGTGGGGGCCGGGGGTATTTACTTGGAATACGACGGTCGCGACGTGCCAGATGTGGCAACCGTTGTTGCCGACTACGATGAGGGGGTCCAAGGATTGATCACAGCGACGATGTCGTGTGCAGACACTCCCATCAAGCAGTTAATTCGCGGGCACTTTGGTTCCCTCGTGTTTGGCAACGGGGAAGAGTTCGCAGGCTTTGACTTCGAGGCCGAACGTCCTCAGGTCACCCACGATAGCAGCATCAAGAACAAGCGATACGAAGTGGGCAAGATCAATAACACGACCGAAGCACACCAGAAAAACTTCGTCGATTGCTGCCTGGCGGGAACTCCAGATAAAGTAAATTGCTCGCCTGAACTAGGTGCAGCAGCAATCGTGACGGTCTCCCTGGGATCTCGCAGCTACCGTGAAGGGAAAGTATTCCACTTTGACCCTGAAACGAGCACGGTCAGCGACGGCAATGCCGACTGGGCCAAGAAGTGGGAAAAGATTTCCCACGAACGGGGAAACCCACACCACATCGCTGGCTGGAATGCTGGCGACAAGGGGAGCAAGTTGGTTGACCCTGAGTATCAGCGTCTCGAAGGACCTTGGGTCGACGGTCGAGACCCAGTGGCTTCGCTGTAGGCTGTTTTGGCTCTTGAATCTTCCGTCTGGCCGGGGAGCTTACCCTCCCTGGCCCTGAGAAGACATTCGATCAGAATCCGCCTTCTGGGCGAGGAGGCGGATCTCTTGGCCTAAGGTCCTCACCTTGACGCGGCGGATGTCCGAAACCTGGTCGATCCTCTGGTGGTCCGCCCCGACCCCCTCGCGGCGGACCGCGTCTGTCTCGATCGCCTCTGGGAGGAGGCCCCGGTCCCAGGCGGTCGCGCCCTGGAGGCCCCTGACGATCTCGCGCCGCACGAAAATCGTCGTCGCTTGGCAATTCACCCCGCAAATAGAGCGATTTGAGTTGCTGCTCCATGCGTTCACGTGGTTGAGCTAGTAGGCGTTCTCGCGTGGCTGCATCGAGTTCCTCAGCGAAGTATCGTTCCAATTCCTCTTGTGAAATCCCATCAAAACGACGGCGTTTACCTGGCCCACGCTCGCGTTTATCACGCTCTGTAAGATCCCTCATCCAGCGGCGAAGTTGAGTCTGCTGTTGGTTTAAGGAGAGTTTCTCAAACTGTATTTTGCTTTCCGGCGAAAGTAATTCGACGGTCTTGCTCCGCCACTCGTCCCGGGAAGGTCCGATCTGGCGAAAAACCATGTACCTTCTTTCCTCCACACCAGCAGAATTAAATTGGTCACGCTCTTCACTTGTCATATTATTAATAAGCCGAGAACGTATCTCAAAAAAAGCCAGGCGAAGTTGCCGAGTCTCTTCTGCTGAAAGTTCGATCCAGTTGTTCTCGCCTTCACGAAGCTGGATATTTACGATTTCGCTCACCCGCTTGTCGAGTGGCATTTCTCGTAGTTCAAATTGCTGGCTGGCGGAGAGTGTATTGAGCCATGACTGATAAGCAAGCAATGTTTCGACGAGTTGGTCGCGGTCTTCTGCCATGACTACGTCTTTGTGTAAGTCTCGTAGACGGGATTGTTCCTTCGCCGAGACCGCCAGAAAATGATTGTACCGCCCCCGCAAGGCTGTCCGTTCTTCATCTTCCTCACTGGAAAGCCATTGTGGGCGATCGGTGTCCGAAGCGATCTCATTGAACTCCTGCACTCGGTCTGCTAGATCGGCTTCCGATAGATCCGTTGCCCACGGTGTGCCCCCCAGTTCGCTACGGAGTTTTCGCAGAAAAGCGACGTCTTGGAATTGGGAATAGATGTCGATGTATTCAATTGCCGGCAAATCAGTAAGCAAGGTGCGATTGGGATTCTCGCGGACTAGTTGCACGCCTAACCAACCCAACGCCGCTGCCGCCGCTGCCATTAGTGCTTTGGCAAGCCACTGATTACGTTGGTGAATGGGTTGGGCAATTGTTCGAGCCGAGACTTCGTGCTGGGCAGCATCCACCACCATTTCCATTGTGGTCTGAGAGAACTTGTCATCCACCGTCACCCCCGGCAATGCATCCAGAGCCCCCCAGGCTCGATCAATGCTTTGCACTTCTTGGCGAAAGGCATCATCGTCGGCAAGCTGCCGCTGGACAATCGCCTCATCCTCAGGCGATAGCTCGCCATCGAGATAGGCGACGATTTGCTCCAGGCGACTTGGATCGTGGTTGGTGGGTGGGTTGTTCATTGAACTACTTGAGGGCGTTCGAGAATTCATTTTGCTGTCATTTCGAGGTACTCCGAGAAATCTGGCTTGATCCCTCAGAGTACTTCGGGATGACATACTTCCTATTCACTCTCTCTCGGCGTATCAATCTTCGTTCCCTGCTCCAAGTAAGGCTCAAGCACCTGGCGGAGGTTTCCACGGGCGCGCGACAAAAGCGATTTCACTGCCGCTGGGGTAAGTTCCATCACCTCGGCGATTTCTTCGTAACTCATGTGTTCGAATTTGTTGAGCAGCACCGCCATCCTTTGCCGATCATTCAATGCCGCGACGGCCATTTGCACCACTTGGCTCAACTCGGCCTTGTCCAACTGGCGGGTTGGCATCAAACCGCTTGCTTCGAGGGCAGCCTGATCGAGGGGATTACCCGTGAACTCGCCTGAATCCTGGGCGACAAGATTTACCTCACGACGCCGCGCCAGTCCGCGACGCGAATTCGATGCTACATTGTTGGCGATTGTGTACAGCCAAGTCGAAAACTTCGCTCCCGGCACATAGCGTTTTCTTGAGCGATAGACCCGCATAAAAATATCTTGGGCAAGGTCCTCGGCCAAATCCCGCTTGCCGACCAAGTGCGTCATTAGCGACACGACCCGATCCTGATAGCGCAGCATCAGCTCCTCAAACGCTTCCGCGTCGTCCTGCTGCACGCGCAGCATCAGCCGCACGTCAGGATCTTGCGCGGTGTAGCGTGCTGCGGTGGACTGGCTGATGGCCAATGGGAGGCTCCGCGAAGGGAATGATGGGGTTAGCTCTTATTATAGACGAAAAGCCTGCGGATCTTGAAACCCCGGTAAGTGGTTCAGGTTTCGCGCTTGCGAGAAACTTCCTGACTCTAAAGCCTCATTTGCCTTCTCCGGTCTTGAAACTATAAGCCACCGGTTCAACGGGCACGCCCGATTTGGACTGGAAGTTGATGTGCGACCTGCTGTTGATTCCCAGTTGATACTCGTGATTCGGCTTGAGAATCACAGGAAGAATGCAGGTCTTCCCATTGGAAGACCATTTGGCCTTTTTTCCTTCAGGCAATTCTGGAAACTTGTCTCCTCCACCCATCCAACTCATCCCCTTACTCATGGGTACGTTGAATGTAACTCGCAACGCCTTGGTTTTAGGATCAACGTCGGTCGCGCCATTCTCAGGAACCATCTTGACTATTTGCGGCATACCAGTCGTGGAGAAATAGATGACCGTAGGCGGCACTGGCTCATCTTCTTCACTGCGGAAGTTTTGATAGCTTGTGGAGTTGATTCCCACGCGGTACTTTTTGCCAGCCTTGAGTTTTACCGGCAATACACAGGTTCGTTTATCACGCCAATGTGCTTCAGCGCCCTTCGGAACCTCGGGAAAGAGAGGCGGTCCGCCGGTCCAGCTCATGCCCTGCTGCATGTCGCGGTCGAAGGTGATCGTGATCTCCGATTTCTTGGGATCGACACCAGCAGCGCCGATATCAGGGGATGTTGCCACGACCCACGCGGGAAGCTCGTTGGGCGGATCGTCAGTTTCGTTGGTCGCACTGGTGACGTCCGTCATCGGTACGTAAGCGAGTATCACACCCAATAAAGTTGCGTACCACCAGGTTTTGTTGCGTGTTTGAGCAAATTGATAATTCATAATTTCCTCCAAGTCTTATGACGGATCAATGCTGACCTCTGAGTTTGTCACGGGAAAACATTGTGCCAGCAACGGGATCGGAGCGCAGATCGACCAACACACATAGTTATGAACTACCCAAAACCAATTCATGAATGGCGAACGGAGAGATCGGTCGGAAAGATGCTTCGGATACCTAACTTTATGAAACTGGGCATTGTCGTAGGCGATCCGTAGATCTTGGATTGAGCTAAAGGGAAACACGATTGCAGCGTAGGGACCGCATTCTCCTGAAGGGCGACGTAAAAAGGACAATATAATCGAACCGATTCCCAGTGGAATGAAGTAGAGGTAAAGGTGTGCCCCGATGCCCGTCTGGGCGGCGATCAATCCGCAGCAAAGCAGCAGAACAACTGCGATGATTTGAGAGCAATTCCAATATCGCGTTTTTGTAAAGCGAACTGTGGAGTTCGACTCAAGCAGCAATAGCAGCCGTTGGAAGTAGTTCCATTCTGGCTTAGTGAGCACCACAAGATGGTCTTCGCAATCGTCGTAGTGATACCAGACCGCGTCGGCAACGTACATCACGGCATCGTCACCCGAAACGCGAAACTCGTCCAAGGCCTCGTCAAACTCAAAAGCCGTGAGCTGTTCACTAAGGTAACTGCGAATCAAGGCAGCAAGATCGTTTCGAGCAGTGCGATCGATCATGTAAATCGCTCCGGCAGTGACATAGACGAATCAAGTGCTATGAGGATAGTATCTCCCAACCGAATGCCGCTGACAAGAGACCGCTAGCGTAGCTGCAATTGTGATTGAAATTGAGTTCCTCCACCAGAAAAACCTACCAGCAGCAAATTTTTCGGCGGCTCCAATATCCGGACAAACGATCACTGCCAAGCATCTGCCGGATCACATTCGAGCCACAATACAAGACTGAGCAGAAGCAACACCCCGACTTTTTGAGATCTGGCCAATCGGTTGCCTCACCTAGATTTCGTCTCGCAATAAAGAAGGCTAACTCACTGCGACTCAAGGGATAAATGCGCGTCAGGGTACCTGGAACTTCGTTCCGCCGCATCATTAAGAAAACTCGAGCCAGAGATGCTTCCTCGAAATTCACATCTCTGACTCAAGTTGCAGCTATTAATTGGAAATCGGCAAGGGATGGAGATCAACGGGTCCTGCGAATGGCGAAGCCCCCAAGAACGCCAACTCCTAGAAGCAGGGCGGCAGTTGGCTCAGGGACTGCGACTGCTTCTACACGGGCCACTCCCACAGGCGTGCCCTGTAGATTCGTCGATGCCAGGGCATTGTCCACGAGGAACGTCCCAAGCTCAGGAGAGACCAACAGATTACCGTCGACCGTGAGGCTTGTCACTTGCGGATTGGCGCCGGTGACCTCAATGTCGAAAAGCGCTACAGGTGCCGGCACTACGCCGCTCACATTATTGGCAACAAAGAACCCGCTTGCTAAACCACCCAGCGTACCGGTACGGCCTGCATCGAACCCGATTGTAAAGTCGCCAATCTCGATCGTGTCCGTGTTAAAGAGCACACTACCAGAGTGCTCGATGGTGCCCATAAAACTTCCACCAGCAGGAAAAGTTGTCGCATCATACTCAAATGTTGTAGGCAGCGACCCATCACGGGCATTGATGGGAAAAGCGACCGAGTCAGGAATAGATCCAGGACTGATCACTTCTGGGGAAACACTCGATAAATCCAATCCGGCCGCTGAGCTGAGTGTGTCAAAGTCTATAGCCACATTCGTTTGACCTCCCACCACCAGTGACTGGCTAAAGGCCGTCTGACAGTTCACCAATAGGAAGCCTGCCAAAAGATACATACCAACGCGCATAGTAAGTCTCCTCTGTGTGAAAGTTTGCCTGAATAAGCCATCTGACGAGGGAACCGCTCCCGCAAAAACTACAGGCACGATAAAACCGATACGCTCACTCACGGTTAACTGTCAGGCAAGAATTTCATCACAAATTCTCATATTGTCAGACGAGGCGAAAAAGCTTTTCGCGACAATTTGAATAGCCTCTACGGCGCGCAACTTATCACAGGCTTTTGACTTACAAACAAAGAATGCTGTCGAGAACACGGAACTGAGTCGCCTGGTAACTTCATGTAGCACTAATCCACTGCGACAAAATGTCACGTTCTTAAGTCGGCATCCTCAATCAGACCGTTCAGTAGAAAGCCTACAACAAGCTATCCAACAGCAACCGCATCTTGCGCATTTCGGCGCGGTGGTCTTGGCCCTCGATTGGGGGCATGTGGATCGAGAGGGCCCGGTCGTAGCCGACTTGTTCGAGTTGCGAGATGAGTTTGCCGTAGTCGATCTCGCCTTGGCCGACGCGGACGTGGAGATCGCTGTTGGTGGAATCACTGACATCAAGACACAATTGCCTTTTAAATGTTGGAATTAAATGGAGAGGCTAGACGTGATTCACAGCCCCCGGCGGAAGCAGGTGAACAGGCCCCCACCGGCGAGCGCTAAGTATGTGATAGCCCCCGGCTCGGGAACGGGAGACCAGATGGCGATGCCGCGACGATAGTCCTCAAGAAAGAACTGGAAAGCCACTTGACCTCGCTCATTGAATCCCAGCTTTTCGGTGCCGTGAAAATTAAAATCAACGATAGTGCTGCCGAGTAGAGGATCGCCCACTCGCGCTACGGGGACAAGACCAAGTTCGTCATCGTAAAAAACTATAGCTCGGTCTCCGTTTCTGCTTTCGCGAGGGATGTTCTGACCACCTAGAAATACGGCACCAAATACGACCTGCCCAGCATCGTTGATGGCAGGATGGTAAAACTCTCTATACGTCCCATCACCATCGGGCGCGAGCTGCCCATGGCGGGCAATTTGCTCCAGAGTGACTCCGTCACCGCGCACGATTCCCCTATCAGTGAAGCCGAGGCTACTGTCAATAAATCCAGCTCGAAATGCTACCTGTCCCGAGTTATTGAGGGACCTAGGAGTGCTGAATGTTCCGAAGCTGCCGTTCCCATCGGGGGCAGGCTGTCCTCTACGAGCAATTGTCGTTAATGAGCTGCCATCGCTCAAAAACACACCACCACCGTCGTTAAGGCCATCCACGGTACCGGTCACATATGCCGAAAATGCTACTTGGCCCATCTCATTAAGTGCCGGAGCAGCGAGGCCCAAAGTCTGGCCATAAACGAGGTCGCCATTGCCATCGGGAGCTGGCTGACCCGAGCGGACGATCTGGATTAGTTTGTCACCGTCTCCCAGCAGGAGGGCTTCGTCACCGCCAATGCCGTCAGGGGTGGGTGTAATTGCGACCCCGAAAGCTACCTGTCCTAATGCATTGAGAGAACTTCCATGGAAGGTAGTAGTTCTACCAATGATCCCATTGCCATCCGGAGCGGCTTGGCCCGTGCGGGCAATTTGGGTCAGGACATTTCCATCGTTGCGATAGACACCAACGTCAGATGTAAGGCTGCTATTTGAACCGATAAGTGTAGCCGCGAAGGCAACTTGTCCCGCGTCGTTGATGTCGGGAATAGATACGTAGGAAAGTATTCCGTTGCCGTCGGGACTGGGTTGGCCCGCACGGGCTATCTGCGTCAGCGTATTGCCATTACCTACGACGATTCCACTATCTTCGCTGCTGCCTCCATGACTGCCAATATAGCTGGTGCGAAGCGCCACTTTGCCTGTGTTGTTGAGAGAACCATTGAGAATGGGAAAGTTCAGATCGATGAAGTCATCAAGTATTCCGTTGCCGTCGGGAGCAGACTGCCCCTCGCGCGCGACTTGGGCCAGTGTATTGCCATCACTTAGGAGGGTGGCGTTATCTGAAGGGTTCCCCCCCATTCCATTGGAAATGAATCCTGAAAAAGCCGCTTGGCCTATGTCATTGAGCTTTGGCAACGTCAGGCCAATAACAATAATTCCATTACCATCGGGGGCGGGATCGAGGGTAACGGCCACGACCTTGGTATTCGACCCCGCATTGGCCGCTGCCGAAGTCCCCAGGGTGACCATTACCACAACTGCAAGAGGAAGAGCGAACAGTAATGCGCCCCGCAGAATGCCTTTGATACTTCTCATGTACTCGTTCCTTTCAAAAGGAACACCGAGCGAAAGCAATGCCCTCTAGCCCGCGCGGCGGATCATTTCTGACCAGCCAATGAAATGTCGCCTTCGTTCTGTTCCGTGTTGTGCGAAGAACCGCAGCGGCTATGCTTCCAAGCGTTGATAGATAATAGCAGCGCTACCTCTGTTCTGCACACGAGCCTCATTTAGCCTATTCGATAGCGGTGAGAATAGCAAGTATTTCAGATCCACCTACAACAAGCTATCCAACAACAACCGCATCTTACGCATTTCGGCCCGGTGGTCTTGGCCCTCTATCGGGGGCATGTGGATTGAGAGGGCCCGGTCGTAGCCGACTTGTTCGAGTTGCGAGATGAGTTTGCCGTAGTCGATTTCGCCTTGGCCGACGCGGACGTGGAGATCGCTCTTGGTGGAATCGCGAAGATGCACGTGATAGACGTAGGGCATCACCTTGGAATAGTCGCGGCCTTGACGCGGGCCGGAGGTGTAATGCGAAGGGTCGAGGGCCAAGCCGAGACCTTTGACGTTGTCGCACAGGACGACGGCTGTGTCGGGGTCCTCGGTCATCGTGCCGATCTCAGTTTTCATCGCGACGAGGCAACCTTCGAGCGAGGCGAGTCGCACGAGGTCACGGAGTCGTTCAATCTCTTCGTTAAACGGGGTGCCCAATTCGGCAGCGGGAACTACCAACGGAACAACCCGCTGTGACTTGGCAAGCTTGCAGCAGGCATTGAAGCGGTCGTAGTAGTCGCCGCCCCAAGGGCCCGGATCGACCGAGAAGGCGGCGATCGCCAAGCGACTCGTATCGCGGACAACTTCGACTGACTTGTCGAATTCTGCTAGCACGGTAGAAGGCTTTCCCCAAGAGATGCCTTCTTCGTGAAGAGGAAGTTCGACGGACGAAAACTCCAAATCGACCAACAGGGGGAGGACATCCTCCTGAGGAATTTCGGGAAAACACTCTGCCGCTGCACAAACTATCAAGCCGCTAACTCCTTTACCCGAGGGATAATGCGCGTCCAAATCGACGATTCGTACCGGATACTGTAACGGCAATCGGGGCCAGCTGGCAACATTAAATGACCAACGTCCAATGATCAATGTCCAAATAGACGCTGTGACTCGCGTTTTTCTAGGCATTGGTCATTGGACATTCGTGATTGGTCATTCTTACTCGCACATTTCCCTGCCTCGTTGTCTCTGAAAACCAGGGCAGTAGAATGAGGAAACTGTTTGCGGCTTCAATGCTGCAGAAACCTACGCATCCCAAGCCCGTTTCGTTACTGACCCAATCGAGATCCCTGCTATGCCTGACACGCCCCCCCTTACCCCACATCATGTTGCTCCTCCACCACAGATCATTGTGCAGCAGCCTCCTACGGCGTTTGGACGCTACGGCAAGTTTTTGCTTATTGCGTTAGTGCTGGCCGTGATGGCACTCATCGGCATGAGTGCTAAATATCAGAGCTATTTTAGCCCACCTGGCGAGCCTCAAGAGAAGTATCATTCCCTCAGCAAAACTGCCAGCGAAAAGATCGCCATCATCGATATCTCGGGCACGATTATGGACACGGATGGGTTTGTGAAAAAGCAACTCGACCGAGTCAGTAACGACGATGATGTGGTGGCCCTGGTACTGCGGATCGATTCACCCGGGGGGACGGTCACCGCCAGCGACTATCTTTATCATCATGTAATAGAGCTTGCCAAGGAGCGCAAACTGCCTGTCGTAGTGAGCATGGGGGGCATCTGTGCCAGCGGAGGGTATTACATTGCAATGGCTGTAGGAAACGAGGAAGATGTCATCTTCGCCGAGCCGACGACTTGGACCGGTTCGATCGGCGTTGTGATTCCTCACTACGATCTCTCGGGGATGCTGGCAGATTTTCACGTCGAAGACGATTCTATCGCCAGCGCCCAAGACAAACTGATGGGAAGTCCGACGCGTGAACTAAGCGACGCGGAGCGGGCTAAGGAACGCAAGCTATTTCAAGATTTAGTTGAAAGTAGCTTTGCTAGGTTCAAAGAGATTGTTCTGGGAGGTCGCCCTAAGTTCGAGCAGGACAAAGATGCGTTCAAAAGGGCAACCACTGGTCAGATCTTCACCGCAAGCCAGGCACTGGAGTTAGGTTTGGTAGATCAGATTGATTTCGTGGAAGCGGCCATTGAACGGGCCGCGGAATTAGCAAAGCGGAAACCTGACGACCTGCGTTGTATCAAATATATGCAGCCCGCCTCACCGCTCGACGCGCTGATGAGCGTGAAGGCAAATCCACCTGAGACAGCACTGGGGAGCTTGCGAGCGATTTTAGATTTGTCGGTCCCGCGGGCGTATTACTTGTGTACGTGGTTGCCTGGGTTGTTGGACAATGCGGGGCGGTAGCTTCCTGCCATCCCGAAGAAGTTCTGCGACCGAGGGATCTGGACAGCACAACAAACATGCACTGACACCCATTCAGAGGGCAACCCGGATTCCTCTAGTCGTGGAACTCCCATCGGAATGACAACTACACCTCCGCCCCATCTATTGAACGCCTTTGGCGAACCTCTGGAGGCTTGGCTCAAAGACAATAGCCTGCCACGATTTCGTGGTGCGCAGATTCGCAATTGGCTCTTCAAGCAGCGCGCCGAGGACTGGGACCAGATGACCGATCTGCCCAAGTCGCTGCGGACTCAGCTGGCTGCCGACTGGCAATTGTGGACCAGCGAGATTTTGAAACACACTGAGGCAGAGGACGGCACGGAGAAACTGCTGCTAAGACTCCCCGGTGGGGGGCAGGTCGAATGTGTGCTACTGCGTGACACGGTCCGCCGCACGATCTGCATCAGCACCCAGGTGGGCTGCGGCATGGGCTGCGTGTTCTGTGCGAGCGGACTCGATGGAGTAGAGCGGAATCTCACCACGGGTGAAATCCTGGAGCAGATGCTGCGGTTGCAATTGCTGCTTGGCCCCGAAGAGCGGCTGAGCCACATTGTAGTGATGGGGATGGGCGAGCCGCTGGCCAATCTGGATGCGTTGCTGCCCGCGTTGGCCGAGGCGCATCGGGCGGAGGGACTCGATATTAGTGCTCGACGGATTACGATTTCGACGGTGGGTTTGCCGCAACAGATTGAACGGTTAGCCCGCGAAGAAACAAGTTATCGGCTGGCGATTTCCCTACATGCGCCAAACGATCTGCTGCGGAACGAACTGGTACCGGTGAACGACAAAATAGGGCTGGCGGCGATCATGGCAGCGGCGGACACTTTCTTTGCCGCCTCGGGGCGTCGTCTGACATTCGAATATGTGCTGCTAGCAGATGTGAATGATGCACCGGAGCATGCTCGTGAGTTGGGGAAACTACTTTCCGATCGCGAGGCGCTGCTCAACGTGATTCCCTACAACCCCGTGGCCGGCTTGCCGTATCGCACTCCAACTGCGGAGCGTCAGCAACAGTTTCGCCGTATTCTGGAAGATGCTGGCGTGCGAGTGCGGTTTCGCCATCGCAAGGGGGACAAGATCGACGCGGCGTGTGGACAGCTGCGGAGGTCGCAGATGGTGGAGTTGGGGTAAGAACTTTCTTTCCTAAGCCCGCGGTTTGAAGCATTGGGGTGGATTACGATTCGAGTATATGGTCAGGATCTCTTCAGCAAATAGGCCATGTGCGGTCGCTCCCTCAAGGTGAAATCCTCGGTCATGACATGGACTCAGTCAGCAGGATTTGGTATCTATCGCCAATCTCAAGCCTTCCCAGGAAACCAGAATGTCCAACAAACAAAGCAGGTCAAGCCAAACGCTCTCTTCAGCACTAATTCTTATTAGTGCTTTGAGTTCTGCGACCGCTGCCCCGCGATACCGCATTGAGTTGATTGGCCCTGAACCAAACCGCGAGCTGTTTCAATCTGTGGGGATCCAATCTGTTGGAGGACTGAACAATCGGGGTGAAGTTGCTTTCAGCTATAATCGGCCTATCCAAATCACTCCAACTGCTTCTCGGAGTGTAAGTGACTCCTTTGTAAGCACGGCTACAGGAGTAGTTAGCATCCTCGACCTGGGTGGACAAAGTGCCCACGCTCTAGACATCACTGATTCTGGTCTAGTAGTTGGAGCTGCCAGCAGTGCAGATTCACATATCTCGCCCATTTTGCCTAATGTCGAGTTGCGAGATACCGAGCCGTTCGTTAGCCAGTACGGTCATACCATCGCGATCCCAACTCCCGAGCGTGGCTTCGCGGTTGCTAGCGCCGCAAACAACTTGGGGGAGGTCGTTGGCTCGGCCTCAGGATCCAATGGAAGGACGGCTTTCAAGTGGAGCGAGTTCGAGGGATACACGGATCTGGGCAACTTCGGTGTCGAATATCTTGATGTGATTGACATTAATGAACGAAGCGACATCCTGCTGCAATTGAGAGGCCGTGAGAACTTGTTATATGGTGACAGCTACTACTACAACGGCACCCAAACCGTAATTTATAACAATGGTTCAATCACGCAGGTACCGAGTCCAGAGTTTGGGATCACCAATGGCTCGGCGATTAATGACCAGGGTGTTGTCGTAGGTGGATTTGCCACGAAACCCGGTAAAGAGTGGCACGCATTCATATGGGACGAGAAGAACGGATTTCGTGATCTTGGTTTCGAAGACGAGGACAGCGGTGCGTCGGACATAAACAACTCAGGCGTCATCATTGGCTCGTACGAATCATCCTATCAAGGATACGCGCCTTTTGTTTACACCGAGCAGGATGGTCGCCAACGGCTCATCGACCTTATAGATAATCCTGAGGGTTGGAGCTGGCTGGAAGCAGCCGTTGACATTAACGACCGTGGACAAATTCTCGGAATCGGGCGGACAACAGACCCTCTCCCCAACACGCGAATCTATCTTGCGACCCCGATACCGGAACCGTCCACTCTGATCATGTGCCTGCTAGTCAGTCTATTGTTTAACAAGGCATACCGTCACCGATCCGCCGATATGGTGAAGAAAACTCCAGTCGCCTTAAATAAGCGTCAGGTGAGGCGTGCCTGAAAGCGGCCCCTGTTAGGATTGACTCTTTACTAACACTTCTTCCTGTTGCCAGACGGATACAACTACTCAATTTAACTCTGCTGGTTGTGACAAAGTAGGTTGAGCAATACCGAAGAGAAAAACATCAGCCTGGCGTCGACGGCTATATAAGAGGAAGCAAAAAACAAGCCAGCCGAGTCGCTGCGAAACGCAGACGACTCGACCGGCTTTCGGTAGGAGACCCTTGGTTCGGGCTGAAAATCAGTTCGACTCTTCGTCGAGCTTCTGCTGCAACTGCTTGAGTTGTTCTTCCATTTTTTGCATCCGCTGGATTACCTCGTCTTCGTGCTCCTGGATACCGGGCAGGTTGCCTAGGTTGTCGGGGAGCATATGCTTTAGCTCGGCTTGCCAGTCGAGATTGCCCAGTTCTTTTTGAATATCAAAGCCGCCCCCCTGGCCTTGGAGCATCCCTTCGACATACTTGCGAACTCCTTCAGGCAATTCAGCAAGGGCCTTGGCGTCGTCGCTGTTTAGGGTCCAAGTCTGGTCGCCCTTTTTGACGGTGATCTGAGCGGGGCCGTCGTTGTCGCGCATGATCGAGATCGACATGCCGTTGGGCATCGCGTTGAGGTCGATACGATTGTTGTTAAACGCCATTCCGGGACCGAAGATCCGCCGGCCGCCAATGCCACCAGGGAAGCCGCCGCCCGCGCCAAACTGTTGCAGCAATCGTTGCAGTGCCTGATCGGGGCTTCCTAATGGAACGGTCATGTCATCACCAGAAAGTTGTTCGATGTTGTCAGGCCGCACCTCGGGTGTGACGGTTACAGAGGTTTCTTTGCCCAATCGCAAAATCTGAAGATCGATGGGTTTGTCCTGGGATTTGCTGACGTGGTCCTGAAGAACCAACATCGAATCGACAATGTCGCCATTGGCTCTGAGGATGATGTCGTGCTTACGCAAGTCCGCCTTCTCGGCGGGGCTATCGGCAACGACGTCCTCAACCACAACGCCCATATCTTCGGCAAGCTGCAACTGTGTGCGAAGCACGGGGTCGTCGACGTTGCGGCCTCGCAGGCCAATCCAATACATGACGGGGGCCGCTTCCTCAGTAGCGGCGGGCAGGTCGGTTTCCTCAGCACCCGCCGGGCCAATCTGCACAATGTTTCCTTCGAGTTCTTCCGCGTGAGATTGCGATGATTGCAATGTCTGTAGAATCAACGCAGCAACTGCCGTCGCCCCAAGGATAAAAATAGCTTCCCAGACCCAATGTGTGCGTTTCATTTTTTGGTCCTCCAATTTCAAGTTGAGAGTCAAATACAATTATGTGTCATTTGATTGCTCGCTGTCATACCCCCCTAGGGATATACGACAAGCGAAGAGATTCGGCTTGACATCTGACTGGCTGTTTTGGCGTACTCGTAGCCAGGCGGGAGCCACCTCACAAGCCGTGCAGGGAGCTGCGAGGGCGTGCGGCTTCAACCCGCACGACTGTGGGAGGGGACTCCTTGGGCACCGATGGCCTCAACATTCCTATACGAACGAAGCCCGGCGAGGGGTCTGTCGGAGGAGAAAAACCCAGCCGATGGCGGTCGCAACTAGCAGCAAAATGCTGATATTTTGCGAGATACTGAGCCCTGTGCCGAAAACAGCCGATTCGTCGATACGGATCATTTCCAGCAGAAATCGCGAGATGGGGTGGATTGTGAGCATCAGAGCGGTAACTTCGCCGTCGCGGCGGCGGAAAGGATAGTAGCTCCACAGGAACCAGCACAACAGAGCCGCGTCGATCGAGCTATAAATCTGAGTGGGGTGCACCGGCAGACTCCGTGGCGGCAGATTAGCGGGCAGCCCCGTTGCGGCGTCGATAGGCGTGTTCTCGCCCACGAGTTTGCCACTTTCGAATTGCTCCATATACGGCAAGCTGTCGCGGGGGAAGGTCACAGCCCAGGGCAAATCAGACTCACCACCATAACAGCAGCCATTCAACAGGCAGCCGATGCGTCCGAAGGCAAGCCCGACAAGCAAGCTAGGGGCGATCAAATCGGCCAGCGCAAGTGGCGGCAGTTTGTGTCGGTAGGTGAAAACAAGAAATGCCAGTGTGGCGCCGATCAGGGCGCCATAGACTACGAGACCCCCTTCGGTGAATTTCACAACGGCCAGAAGTGTCGACGGCCAGTCGCCGAATTGAAAGCGGGTGTCCCAATACTCGATCACGTAGAACAAACGGGCGCCCAGGATGCCGCAGATGAACATGCCGAATGCGAGGGAGAGGAGCGTGTCCGCATGGATTCCCATCTGTTTGCCGCGATGGATGGCCATCAGGATTCCCGAAACAGAACCACAAAGTACCATCAGTCCATAACCGCGAAGAGGCAAGCCTTCAGGGAAGAAGCGCGGGAGGATCGCGATTGCTAGTGCCCCGATGATCCAACCGGGGACGAATTCCTTCCAGTTGTGTTGGGCGGACTTCTTGGCGTACACCACCATGGCTGCGATGCCGCCGAGGAGCCACAGCGCCAGCAACACACCGATGCCAAAAAGCGGCACGCCGGAGATTTCAAGCGGGATGCGGAGTAGTTCGGAGCGCATGGGGAAATGATGACCAATTTCCAATGACTAAGGACCAGTGAACGACTAAGCTCGATTCACGGGATTAACCTTAGGAAATTCTAGTGGCGAGGGGAGAATCAATCGAGGGCAATCGTCGGTGGCAATGTATGCTCAATTAGCGGTTGAGGCTCTGTGGGGCTTGGTTTGAGTTTTGGCGCAAGATTGATAGAATAGGACGTGTTGCCTGCGAATCTCTAATGAAAAAATAGGTGTACCATGTTTCGCAAAGCATTTGTCACGGCGGCGGTATTGGTTCTTTTGGAAATCTTTGCAGCGAGTTATTCGTCTGCACGCATGATCAGCCCAGGGAATCCCTACCGTAGCTTCAACATCAGCGGGATCAACTACGGCTCGATGCAATGGGAACGTACGAATCGTGGGCGGACGAACTATCGGCATCGTTCGAATAGCTTTAGATATCGACGACGATAGCAACTCGCTGGGCTAGCAGATCCTAAAAGTATAATCGCGTAGAGATTGGGATTAGTACGCCATGAAACAATCCCTCTCTCAGCAACACGTCGAGTCTCATCTACCGGCAGAAATTCGTCGGCGGCTCACTGAAGGTGTGCGACCCAGTTATCTGCGCGATTTCGTTTATGGGGCGATCGACGGTGCCGTGACGACCTTTGCAGTGGTCTCCGGTGTGGCGGGGGCGGGGCTTAGCTCGAGTGTGGTCATCATTCTGGGGATTGCGAATCTGATTGGCGATGGATTCAGTATGGCGGCCAGCAACTACCTGGGTATTCGTGCTGAACGTGAATTGCAGGAGCGAGTTCGACGCACTGAGAAGCTTCATATCGAGAACTACCCAGAGGGGGAGCGAGCAGAGATTCGTGAGATCTTTCGCCAGAAAGGATTCACGGGCGAGGACTTGGACCGGGCCGTGGAGATCATCACTTCGGATGTAAATCAATGGATCGATACGATGCTCACCGACGAGCATGGACTGGCGCTGGAGGGCCCTGATCCTCGTATTGCCGCAGCGACGACTTTTGTGGCATTTATTACGGTGGGGTTTATTCCTCTGTTATCTTTCGTCTGGCAGTGGCTATTGCTCGATACGATAGATAATCCCTACCTGTGGAGCACGCTTCTTACCAGTGTAGCTTTCTTCGGAGTAGGAGCCGCCAAGTCTTGGTTTATCCAGCGGCCTTGGTACCGCGAAGGGCTGATCACTTTGGCGATTGGTGGTACTGCGGCGGGGTTGGCGTATTTAGCTGGGGACCTCATAGGAGGTGCACTGGGTTAGCACGCCACATGGGGGGGGACTAAAAATCTTCCTGGCAGAAAGGCACCAAAGGATGGACATGGTCGAAGACTGCTAGTTAGAATAGGAGCCGATCTCTTCCTGTATCTTTTCAAGGCATCTTCCATCTGGAAGATGTCGGCTTTTGATTTCTTTTCCCGAGAGGAGTGGGTCTCATGAATGCCACATCGAATGCGAGAATCTCTTCCGACTTTTCAAAGCATCTTGGTTGTTTGACATTAATTTTTCTCCTATCGCTCAGTTCTTTGAGCTACGTCAATGCTATTACAATCAACGGGACCCAAGTTCTTGGGGGAACGATTGCCGGTCAACCCGTCACTCCTCCCTCACCTTTTGTTCAAGGTGGGGGGACTCTGGCCAGCCTTTTCAATACGGCTGCCGATTTGTGGGAACAAGGAATTCTCGATATTGACACCATAAATCTGCGCTACGGATGGGCTGATCTCGATGGCGGAATACCTGGAAGTGGACCACTTGCGATCGCTCAAGGACTCGACATCGCTTTTAATAGCAGCTTCAACAGCGGCGGATTCTACGCTTTGTACATGGACCCTGTGCCGACCGACGAGATCGAGTACAATCATCTTTGGAAAGAAGAGGCCGACCTAGGTGTAGGCACGGTCAACGTGGCCCGAGTCCACTACCAACCCAACATTCCAGACGCTTCGACCTTCGATATCTTGTCGGTAGCCAACCATGAAATTGGTCACGCATTGGGTATTCAGAATCTGGGCCCCTCTCCGTATGTGATCAATCCCCCCCTACCGTTCGCCGGCTCGCAAGTTCCGCTCGTAGGATCGAATCACTTCAATATCACATTACCTCCCTCGATTCCGCCCGGGTCACTGCCGAATGAGCCTCGTTCGCTAATGGCGCCTACGATTCGTACGGGGGTACGATATCTTCCTAGCGACATCGACTTCCTAGCCGCTGCGAGTGTGAATGGGTGGACCCAAACGAATCTCAATCCACGCGGTGGACCTACGACCGGCACGCCTTACGCCAAATGGTCGCAGTTGCCCATGAACATGAAGGGGGAAAATATACCCTCTGAATTCGACTGGCGCGAAATTATGAAGCAACCCGCAGATCGCGATCCGATGGGTGTCCCTGCGATTACCGCGGCTGATGATTTCCAATCGGATGGTCGGCCGATTGAGGCGATTCGTTGGTGGGGTTCGTACTTTGGTGATCTCCCCTACCCTGAGCCAGAGCATATTCCGCCTCGTGAACTGGGGTTCGCGATTTCCTTTTTCTCCGATATCCCAGTCGACCCGAGCATTCCAGGATCGTTTAGCAAGCCTGGTCAATTGCTGGGGACTTACAAACTACCCATTGAGAAAGTAGAGCTCACGGGAACCGACATGCTGGGTTGGGACGGACACAACATTGTGAAATATGAGGCAAAACTGGAAGATGCCTTTCTGGATCACGCGATTGCCGGCCTTTCTGAGCCGGAGGCTTTTTATGAAGTGGCCGGCGACATCTATTGGATGTCCATCGCCGCTTGGGATGGCCACCGACTCCTCCCTGATGGAACCTCCGTCGATTCGGGTGAACCAGTGCGCAAAGTTACCATCGACCCTCTTACGGGAGTTGTCATCGACATAGATCACCTTTGGGGCTGGCATACGAGCCCTGATAGCTGGAACGACGTGGGGGTTACGGGAACGCTCGATATGTATAATCCCCCTACCGATTGGGACTACGACAACTGGCGACCATTCCCTCCTCTGCACGGTGATGATAATTTCGCATTCGAACTATTGACAAGCATCCCCGAGCCGAGCAGCCTCTTGCTGTGCATGGGTCTTGCCATTTGTATCGCACTGCGGAGGACCTCGTCACAAGGCCCCTGCTAGACGCAGCGAGGCAATGATGCGCACATCGTTGAATAGGCACTTCGATGAGTAATAGGTCTGTTCTTCTTGGCCGGCAAAACGGCGTTTGAAGTCGGCATGACCCGCCAGGTTGTAAAAGTAGCGATTGATCCACCAGGCGTTCAGTGCGCGGCTCCAACTGAAATGGAGCAGCGGGTTAGCACGAAACTCACCGTCGGTAATCGCAGCCATGGGCGACAGCCCCAGCATGACGCACTCGACCCCTTCGCTCTGAAACTGCTCGATGGCCACCTTCATAATTCCTTCTTCAGCCCGGAGAGGTGCCTCCGGGAGGCGACGTTTGATGGCGGGCGAGTAGCCCACGACTTCGCCAGCCTGACAAATGGGATCGAAGAAAATGAATGCCTCGGGATCGCCAGCGGGTGAAAACAGGAAAAACTTGCGTACATCGATCTCGTCGGCATACACGATTGGTCGATTGAAGAAGTAGACATCGCGTGTCGTGCGTCGCTCGGCTTGCCAACGTGCAGAGAGCTCACGTATCTCGCTTACAGAAACGTCCGAAGCAAAGGTTCCTTCGCGAATCTCGTAGCTGTGCTTGGCGAGCCAATTGGTGGCGTGGCGGAGTCGTTCCTTTTTCTTGCCGGCAAAGCTGTAACTGGCCAAATCCAGCCGGGTGTCACAACCCATCTCGTTGATCCAAAAGCCCCGTTCTTGGAGCAGGATGGCTGTCCCCTTTGAGATTTGCCAAAAACAGTTCCTGGGAAATTCCTTTGTGAAGGCCGAGAGCAAGGGCGCATGCAACTCAGGAGCACCTACGGGATCGGCCAACACGCAGGCAATGCCCCATTTCCGGCGGAAGGCGAGATACGCTTCGCCATGCCAAAAGTACTCAAGTCCTGGCTGCACCGCCGTGGAATAGGCCTGCGTAAACGATCCGAACTGCCGCACGAGTTGCAGCCGCCGGTCGGGGGCGTCCAAGGCTATTGGGGGAACAGCTGGTGGCATTGGGTTTCTGGGAAGTTGCTATTTCATGGGAATATCGGCAGGGGCCAACTTACTAGCAGGGCTTTCTCACCGTGTGAGGGGGCAAACAGGCTAAAACCCGGCAAAAACGCGAAAAAAAGTCTGGGGCATTCGCATGCCATTGATACCGAGGGATTCTGTTGTCTATTCGCCACAAATTTGTTGACAATCTGTGAAACCCAGGTTACTCTAGGAACTAGTGGGAGCGTTTCCCCCAACAATCCAACAACTGAATTAGAGTCTGATCTAATACTGAAGACAGTTTAAACACCTCGATTATCCTCAGGATACCGCTAATTTTACGAGCGACTCCCCAATTCTTCTTTCGTCAGCCAAGCATTTGGTTGATTTGTTAGAGGCATTAGGGAGTCGCTTTTTTAGTGAACTGCAAGAAATTCGACTCTTGGCGACAAGTTTTAGATAGAACCGAACCCTAGCAGCTAATATCCCCCCAGGAAAACGCTAATTAGTCAAACGATTCACCAATCCTCCCCTTCTTATCCCCGGCATATCCGGGTGGCGTGCTTGGGTAGTTTTTGTGAATCGTTTTTTAATGGTCTCACGAGTCTGCACCGACGAAATAATCTTACACACCAAGAATACTTACCCTTTCATTTCAACTTAGATGGAATCCTCTTTGGAGAAGAACTAATGTTTCGCTTTCAGAAAATCCTTCTTTCGGCACTGGCTTCGCTGTTAATTGCACCCCTTGCCCAGGCATCTCTGATTCATCCCGATGTGATGGGTGCCACAGTCACCTTCAAGAACATTGAAGAAAGTTCGCCAAGTAGCGATCCGCTGCCACTCTATGGTCAGCCGGGAACCAATGGCGATGAACTCATCTTTCCCACGACAGGTAATTTCTCGGCTTCCTCACTCGATGGAAACGCTTCCGACCAGACTGACGGAAAGCTGAACCTGATGATTGTTGCCAAATCGGGTTTCTTTCTCGACAGTTTTACGATTAGCGAGGAGGGATTGGTTCTGCTAGACGCTCCCTTTGGCGGCGATGCATTTGCCTCGGTGAATGCATTTGGAATTGCGAAAGTGGTTGAGGTTTCAGGAGTTCCAGTCAACATTCCGGTCATTAATTTTTTCCTGAGTGCATCTCCCTTGGGAGGTCAGTATCAGCTGTCGGTGATCGGAGGATCTTCCTATGCAGCCGGCTGGCAGGCATCGTCATTAGTAGGACTACCGCAAAACACGACGAAGGTAAATCTTACGCTTGACAACAATCTATTTGCTTCGTCGACAGGTCAGGGAACGAGAGCCTTTATCGACAAGAAAGCGTTTGAAATCGACGTTGAAACCTCAGTCCCCGAACCGCATACCCTGTTGCTGGGAGTCGCAGGTATTTTGGCGTTTGCCGGAAGTCGCCGCGGGTCTTTTGCTTAAGTCGAAGTTTACAATTCTGGATCCATGCTCAGGGGTGCTTTGGCACCCCTTTTTTTGTCTAGTTCGAACCTGACTTGGTCAGGACTTCTAATTCATCTGGTTGCATTATGAATTCTCAGGGGTGAGAATAGAACTTACACAGGGTCTTGGTAATGAATGCGAAAGGGTTGAACGGCCCTTCATAGACCATGTCTCAGTTCTACTCTTAGACAATTTGCTTTGATTGAGGAGGCTCACGATGAATCGTTCGATTGTGTGTGCGATGCTTCTACTTGGATTCCTAAGCCTTAGCATGCAGCCCAGTCTTGCTGCCGAGGACAATTCGAAGGAAGCCGAAGAGTCACAGAAGGTGACGGGGAAAGAAAGTGAAGCCCACAAGAAAGATGAGAGCGAACAGAGTCGCGAGACCTTCACGGTCAGCTCTGGGCCCCTAAAAATTGAGGAGTCGCTAGATGGGCGTTTTGTCGCCACGGAGAGGGCGGAAATCTCCTTGTGGCCAGAATCCTGGTCCGACTTCAAAATCAAGGACGTGGTCGAGCATGGCGCAGAAGTTCAGAAGGGTGAGACCCTGTTCCAATTCGAAGACAAGGATCTCAACAAGGCAATTGCCGATTTGGACCTGGAGCTGCACCTAGGTGAACTGAAGATCAACCGCATGGAGCAAGCGCTTCCTCGCCAAGAGCGTTCCCTCAAGCGAACCCTGGCAAATGCGGAAGAAGCTTTGAAACGGGCCAAGGAGGACTATGAGCGATACCAAGAGACAGAGCGTGAGCAGGCAATTGACTCGGCGAACATGAACCTGAAAATGGCTAAGTTTAATCTGGACTACTACAAGGATGAGCTTGAGCAACTGGAGAAAATGTACGAAGCCGACGATCTGACCGAAGAGACCGAGGAGATCGTCTTGCGGCGTCAAAAGTTCATGGTCGAGTATGGAGAATTCAACTATGAATTATCCAAGCACTATCACGACCGGACTTTGAATGTTAGCATCCCGCGCAGCGATCGCGATATGAAAGAATCTCTTGATCAAGCAGAGGATCGCGTCGAGAGTGCCGAACTCGCCAATCAAATCGATGTCAGCACTGCCCGTTACGAATTGGAGAAGCTCAAGTCAGCGCGAAAGGCATCTTTAGATAAGCATGTCAAACTGCTTGCCGATCGCGACTTGATGGCGATCACATCCCCTCTTGCTGGGGTCGTTTACTACGGAGACGCCTCTGACGGAAAATGGAGCAAGATCGCGACTCAAAAACAAAAACTCCTCCCAGGCAAGTCGGCTGATAAACAGACCGTCCTCTTGACAGTGCTTGATACGACCAAGTTGCAAGTTATGACTCTCTTGGATGAGAAATTGCGCATTTCTCTCAAGAAAGGTGAGAAGGTCGAGATTCAGCCTGCTGCTCAAGGCTCTAAAGCTTTGGCTGGAAAAGTTGCGTCAATTTCTGCGATGCCCGTCGCTGATGGAAAGTTTGAAGCACTATTTGATCTGACCACAAACGATCTGCCTGAATGGCTAGTTCCTGGGATGTCGTGCAAAGTGGAGGTAGTCACTTACCAAAACGAAGATGCTTTGCTTGTGCCAAAGAAAGCGATTCACGATGATGAATCTAAAGACAAGAAATATGTGTGGACTGTTGAGGACGACAAACCTGTAAAAACGTGGGTCGAGACGGGTCGCGAAAAAGGAGACAAGGTTGAAATCACTTCGGGCTTGAGCACGGGAGACGTTGTATCCCTGGACGATGAGAAACAGGAGGAATGAAGGATCTTTTCAAAGACACTTCCGACGCATCGCCACGAGACCTGATTTCCTTTTTCTAAGATTTGGTGCAATGTTAATTCCACATCGATTGCTCTCGATCGCACTGATACTACTCTTTGTCATCTCGACTGACTCTGTTCCTGCCGTAGCGCAGACAGAGTTACTTGAAGCGGAGACGGAAAACTCCCCGCTGGCGACGAGCGGCCCCCAACCGAGAATCGTAGAGCCTCCTGCGGAAGGTGCTTTGCAGTCGGCAATTGATCGAGGTGTGGATTTCTTGTTGCAAGACCAACGCCCGGACGGAGGTTGGGGCAGCGCAGAGCAAACCAAAGGGCTCAACATCTACGCGCCCGTGCCAGGCGCTCACCAGGGATTCAAACTGGCCGTGGGGGGGTTGGTACTCTCATCGCTGGTTGAATGCGAGTCGACGCTTGATGCCGAACGGGCCGCCAAGGTGAGCAAAGCAATAGACCGTGGTACGAAGTGGATGTTGGAAAATCACGAAAGAGTACGCCGTGCCGAACCGATGGCCATTTACAATGTCTGGGGGCATGCCTACGGCTTGCAGAGTTTCGTAGACCTTTATCATCGAGCCAAGCTATTGGGGCAGGACGAGCTAGAGGAAAAGCTGCTCGCTGCAGCCCAAATTCAGGCGGACAAGCTCAATCGCTATTCCTTTCTTAGCGGTGGCTGGGGCTACTACGATTTCGATCATCGCACACAAGTCCCTGCCAGCAGCCCAACGAGTTTCACCACGGCAACGATGTTGGTGGCACTCCACAATGCAAAGGAGATTGGTGTCAGGTTTCCTGAGAAGTTGATCGACAAAGCCATCGCTTCGATCAATCGGCAGCGGAACCCCGACTTCAGCTATGCCTATGGTGAATACCTGCGGATGATGCCACGAATGGAGATCAACCGTCCTGCTGGCAGTCTCGGCAGAAGCCAGGCGTGTAACCTGGCACTACGTTTGTTCGGAGACGAACATGTCACCGACGAGGTGATTCAAACCTGGCTTGATCGGTTGTTTGCCCGCAACAATTGGCTTGGGTATGGGCGCAAGTTGCCGATTCCTCATGAAAGCTATTTCATGGTGGCTGGGTATTTCTATTATTACGGCCACTACTACGCAACAATGTGTATCGAACAACTTCCCGAAGAGGATCGGCAGGATCACGAGAATCAAATGGCCCACATCCTATTACCGCTGCAAGAGAAGGATGGGAGTTGGTGGGACTACCCGTTCTACAATTATCACCAGCAGTATGGAACGGCTATGGCGCTCTATTCGCTGAGGCATTGTCAGCAGGATTAGAGGGGCCACGGGGGCGCGCTCCGCTACGCTGGCGCTACGCGTCGCGGTTAACGGAGGTCGCTGGGGGTGTAGACGATTTGCTCGCGAGGGAGATTAGATAGCTCGAAGTTTTGAGCGAACTCTTTGGCGGTCATTTCACGTTGTTCGTCCAGTCCACACCAGTGGGCCAGCAAGCCAAGGATGCGTTCGGGTGTCACTCCTTTCTCTCGGTAATACGAGAGGCGGGTATCGCCGTGGCGTTTGGCAAGCCGGCGACCATCCTCGCCGACCACCATGGGGAGGTGCGTGTATAGTGGCACCGGTCCTAGACCAAGCTTCTCGTAGAGGATCAATTGCCGTGGCGTTGAGCTCAAAAGATCGTCGCCGCGCACGATCTGTGTGATGCCTTGCCGAGCGTCGTCAACCACCACTGCCAGTTGATAGCCGGGCAGACCCAGCTTGGTGCCTACCAGGAAATCACCGACCAATTGCTCAACGTTCCACGCTTGTTCCCCCGCAAACTCATCGACGAAGGTCACGTCGCCTGGTGGGACGCGCAGTCGTAGTGCCGTGCCCTCTTGGAGTAACTGTTGATTTGAGATGGGAACGCGCTTCGGCGGTCGGCAGGTCCCCGGATATCGCCGTTCGTGATCGTCGTCGTGCGGTGCCGAGAGGCTTGCCTCTTCGATCTGCTTCCGCGTGCAGGCGCAGGGATAGATGTCTCCCTGGGAACCAAGCTTTTCGAGAGCTGCTGTGTAGGGCGTTAAGTCCGCGAGTTGGTAAAAAGGGCCCTCATCCCAATCCAGCCCCAACCAAGTGAGAATGTCAATCGCCTCTTCAGCCGCACCCTGCTTGATGCGAGGTCCGTCGAGGTCTTCGATCCGCAGCACAATCTGCCAGCCTTGCTGCCGAGCGAGCGCCCAATTCACAAGAAAAGTGCGCGCGTTCCCCAAGTGCAAGGCACCCGTAGGAGAGGGAGCCAGTCGCGTGCGATGTTGTGACATGAATCCCAAGAAATAAATTTAGTGAAAGCCAATTGACATGGAAATAAATTATATTCATATTCAGAAGGAGATCAATACATAAAGTGAAACATGGATCAAAAAACCCCCAACGCTGAATGTCCCTACTGCCAGCAAGCAATGACCGTTAGTCGGATGACGTGCCATGCCTGCCAGATCGCAGTGGAGGCGACGTTTCCCACTGCCCGACTGGCCAACCTGCCTGTCGAACATCAGCGGTTTATTGAAATTTTTGTCCTCGCCAGCGGCAGCCTCAAGGAAATCGCGGAGCAGACTGGGGTCAGCTATCCGACCGTGCGATCGCGGCTCGACAAGGTGATCGCGGCGTTGCGCGACGAAATTGGCCGTACTCAGAAGACAAAGGGTTCGATTCTGGACGCCGTAAGCGCGGGAAAACTGTCCGCGGAAACAGCGGCACAATTGATCAAGGCTATTTAACTCATGGTCAGCACTATGGCACACAGTCTACCAAGTTCAGGGAGCAGCAATAAGAGCTCACTCCCTCCTGACGAACAACAAATCCTGGACTCGGCACTCCTGGAATCGGACCAACTGTTGGTCCGGTCACTTCATGACGACCAACAACGCCGCCGCAAGCGGGCAATCTGGTTGTCTGTAATTCTATTTGGAGGAGTAGCGATGTCGACATTACTTTGGTTGGTGATGACCGGTCTGACAACGGTCACCGTGTCTCGCGCAGACGTCAATGAAGCGCAGCAATTGAGCAAGGAAGGTTGGCAATTTTGGCAGAAGCAACAATTCGCTGATGCGGAAGAAAAGTTTACCAAGTCGGTCGAATTAAACCCTAAGGATGCTGACGCCTGGAATGGCCTCGGCTGGACTCAATTCAATAGTGGCCAGAGTGCTGAAGCAGTCAAAACGTTTGAACAGTGCGTGAAGCTCAAGCCGAAACACCCGGCGGGTCTCAATGGACTGGGGCAGATCTATCTCATGTGGGGGGACCTGCCTCAGGCGGAGAAGTATCTCAAGAAAGCTGCTCCCCAGGCGCCTGCCGCTTGGTTCGGGTTGGCAAGACTGTATTTGATCCAAGGCGATTTCAAGAAGGCGAAGCCTTGGGTCGAGCGGCTGGCCGAAGATCCCAACAATGCTGAGGCGCAGAGGATGCTCGAAGCGGTAAAGAACCAGGAGCTTCCCGAAGACTTGAAGATCATGCTCCAACCCGCAGGGAAACCAGAAGGTGCGGAATCTGAATCAGAGACCGAAGAGCCAACGACTGATGAGAGTGCCCAGGCAACAAGTGGTGCTGGCGACGAATTTGCTGAGTGGCGAGATCAACTCACATCAGCAGGAGAAAGTTCAAAATGGTTTGTAGGGGCCAACTTCGGCAAGACGCTCGCCGCGCTGCCGGGTGATGAGGCATTGCGGATTCTGGAACCCTGCTGGTCAGAGATCGCCGACAGTGTCCGGCCGCAACTACTCAAAGGTTTCTCTCCAGGAATGATGGGCAACAAGAAGATGAATAGGAGCTTCTTCGATGTCATGCATCTGGGGATGAGCGACCCCAATCCGACTGTGCGGGAGTACGCTTCCACCTACCTGGAAATGCAGGGGCTACCGAATTTCGCCAACAACCAAGAAGGATACGCCAAGTGGTGGGAGGCAAACAACGATCGTTCTGCCGAAGAGATCGTCAAGGAGAATAATTTGCCGGTGCTAGAGTTCGTCGAATAGGCGTGATTCAATCCGGGGCGTGGCCATAAGCCGTGCGAGGGAAAACATGTGCCGTGTCCAGCTCTGCGGCTGGCTGCGCCCCGATGATAAAATGCTAGCGATGAGAGGCCGCGAATTGACGAGTTTAACGCAGAGTGCGCCAAGGCGCAGAGATTTGCAGAGAATACACATGAATTTCTGCTCTGCGAAACTCTGCGTCTCCGTGTCCTCTGCGCTTTCAATGAAGTTTGGGAAGAATGTGAATACATGAGACGGAAGTAGAATGGGGTAATTATGAATTCAATTCTTGTTCGCCATGGCCCTGCTATGGCTGCTGTTCTAGGAGTTCTTGCCTTTTTCTTTGGTTTGAATCCTAGAGGAGAGGTGCTTTTGTTGACTAGCAGCATCTATTTTGGGTCGGCGATCATCGCGGCTCAAATAGCGAGAATAAGCGACAAAAACAGCGAATAGCTGCCAAATCATTGCCATATCTTGGATTGTGTTTACAATGGAGTGAGCCGGAGAAGGGCTCCGGCTTTCAGATGCAAAATCCATCCCTACCCGCCTATTCGCAGGTTGTTGCTCGTGCTTTCATCGCGCTATTGATCAAACAGAGTGTTGCTCATTGATCGTTCTTATGCGCACACAATCGGCTGTTGCCATTGTGAATTCTAATTACTGATCTTGATTTCACGCATCGTCATGTGTCGATGTTACGTGAAGAGGCACCTTGGAGAATCTATGTTTAGTAAATTTCAACTACAACTTTGCCTACTGGCTTGCCTGGTTGGCTGTCCACCAACTTGGGCAGCCTTTAGTTTGTCGTTCAATGTCAACACGAGCGGCTTTACGGCGTCCCAAGTGACAACTCTCAATACTTCCCTCGATCTGGCAAAGGCTCGTTGGGAGAATGTCATCACCGGTTACCAACCCGGGATCAGCGTCAGTTCCGTTCCTATCAGTGTGCAGTCAGGGTCAGCCTTCGCGGCAGCTTCCGTTGGTTCGTCCGTATCCCAAGGTGGGTTTGTTGTTTCCACGAGTGGAAGACTGTTTGTGAATCCTGCTGTGATCGACGCCTATGCCAGTTGGAATGGCGTGGGGCCAACCAATCCGAATCCAGACTACCTCGGTCAGAACTACCTCGACGATATCCTGGGCCACGAAATTGGGCATGCGCTAGGCATTGGAACCCTCTGGTCGGCAAACGAAGTCTCGACTGCGGGAACGGGACAATACACGGGGACCTATGGAGTGCTGGCCTACCAGAGGGAGTTTGATCCCTTGGCGACTTTCGTTCCTGTCGAACAAGCAGGTGGCTCTGGTACACCAGACAACCACTGGGATCAAGTCATGCGGAGCAGCACGCAAGAAGGCAATCCGAGTGATCCCTGGAATGAGTCGCCGCTGACTGGCATTACCGACGCAGAGGGGCGTGATTTTGCCTTGGAATGGATGACTGGTGCGCTCGATCCCGACTATGGCCAACCCTTTTTGAGTATGACGACGATCCAATCACTGCGCGACTTGGGATTCACAGTAGTGCCAGAGCCGAGTGGGATCGTGTTGCTGGTGAGTGCGCTGGCTATTCTCAATCATAGCCGTCGGCGGAAGCCGATGGTTGTACGATAGATAGATTTGGCGCGAAGACGCGAGCGGAGGGGCATTATAGTGCACGCAACTTTGTCGGTGTGAGTTCTCGCAGGCTATCCACCACCATGAGTGCGTGGGATAGTTCCTCGCGGGTGGCGGTGCCAGTGAGTGCTACGCTGGCCATCTCCGCACGGTTGGCGGCTTCGATACCAGCAGGGGCATCTTCGACGACCACGCACTCGCTCGGGTCAGCGCCCAGTCGCTGAGCCGCGATCTGGAATACCTGTGGATCGGGCTTGCCGCGAGTGACGTCTACCCGGGTCACTTTAGCGGCGAACAATTCGGAGCGTCCCAGGCAATCGAGGGTGAGTGCGATATTCTCAGGGGGCCCCGATGAGCCGACTGCGAGTCGGAATCCGTCGGCTGCCAAGGAATCAAGAAGTTCGACTGCACCGTCGATGGCAGGAAACGACTTGCGAATGATGTCGCGGTAAAGGGCTTCTTTGCGGTTGTCCCACTCGCGGATCTCGGCGTCGTTGAGATCCTTTCCATAGAGCGCAGCGATAATGTCGTGGCTAGTGCGACCAAAGGTGGCGCGGAAGTCCTGCTCGGTAAACGAAACGCCCTGCTCAGCAAACATCGCCAACCAGCTTTCGTAGTGAGCCTGATAGGAATCGATGAGTACCCCATCGACATCGAAAATTACGGCTGAGCGTGGCATGGCCAACTTTTTCCTGTTCAGATTCGACCATGGGCTTCCGCCCACGGCTATTAGCAGACTTGGCGCAACTTGTCCGAACTACACCACTTGCTGTGGCAAGTTGAGCCCCGGGGCGGATAGCACGGTGCTACCCCGAAGGAATTCGTCGATCGCGCGGGCTGCGCCGCGGCCTTCATTGATTGCCCATACAACGAGGCTTTGGCCGCGTCGACAGTCGCCGGCAGCGAATACTTTTTCTAGGTTCGTGGCAAAAGCACCATGCTCGGCGGCGAATGTCTGCCAGTTGCCTCGTGGGTTCTGTGTTTCGAGTCCCAACATTTCGCCGACCTCAAGTTCAGGGCCGACGAATCCGGTTGCCAAGAATACCAAGTCGGCGGGCCAAACTTTCTCGCTGCCGGGGACTTCGCTGAACGGGGCCTTATCGCCGGGCTTCGACCAATCCACGGTGACAGTCTTCACACCACTGATGCGACCGTTGCCGTCGTCGATAAATTCTTTGGTAAGCACATTGAACTGCCGAGGGTCTGCTCCCAGGCGCGCCTTTGTCTCTGCGTGGGAGTAGTCGACTCGATAGACGCGCGGCCATTGGGGCCAGGGATTGTTTGGAGCCCGCTCGGCGGGAGGCGTGTCCAAGAGTTCAAAATTAACGATGCTCTTTGCACCGTGACGCAAAGAGGTGCCAATACAGTCGGCACCCGTATCGCCACCACCGATGACGATTACATGCTTGTCTTTGGCCGAGAGGAATTTTCCGTCGGCTAATTCGGAATCGAGCAGGCTCTTGGTATTGCGCGTGAGAAAATCCATCGCCAGATAGATTCCCCCCAGATCACGACCTGGACAGCGACCGGTAGGATCGAAGGACTTGGTTGCCCCGGTGGCCATGAGAACGGCATCATATTCGTCGATGAGTTCTTGCGGATCGATGAACTGCATCTCGCAGCCACGCTCCTGCATGATTTGGGTCATGTGGCCCGAGGGAAAATCCTCTTCGCGGCCGACATGAACACAGGTGACGAACTCGACGCCTTCTTCGCGCAGAAGATTCACGCGTCGCTCGACGACACCCTTGTCGAGTTTCATGTTCGGAATGCCATACATCAACAGGCCGCCAATGCGGTCAGCACGCTCGAAGACAGTAACGGCGTGTCCTGCTTTGTTGAGTTGAGCAGCAGCGGCCAAACCAGCGGGGCCACTGCCGACAATGGCCACCCGTAGGCCGGTGCGCTCGCTGGGAGGCTGAGCTACGACCCACCCTTCCTCAAAGCCGCGGTCAATGATGGCGTTTTCAATGTTCTTAATCGTAACCGGCGGATCGGTAATCCCCAGAACGCAAGATCCTTCACAAGGCGCAGGGCAAGCGCGGCCAGTGAACTCGGGGAAGTTGTTCGTTTTGTGCAGCCGATCCAGCGCATCGCGCCAGCGATTCTGGTAGACCAGATCGTTCCATTCGGGAATGAGATTATCGATCGGACAACCCGAATTTGACTGACAAAAGGGCACCCCACAGTCCATGCATCGCGCACCCTGAGTGCGCAGTTGCTCTACGATCGGCTCGGTGTAGATCTCCAAGAAATCACCAGCCCGCTCGACGGGGTCGCGGTAAGGCACAACTTCTCGCTGAAATTCTTTAAATCCGGTAGGTTTTCCCATGATTCGCCACTAACTTGCTGTTTGAAGTATCTCTCGCAAAGGCGCTAAGGCGCAAATTCGAGAACCCTTTATTAGATTACTATTCGAGTCCATTCACAATCCGAGTGATTCCATTCCGTATCAATTCTTCGTTGAAGTTGATAAGTAGCCCCAGCTTTTTATTCGATAGCCGAAGGTAGGTTAGGAGTTGTTTCTTGTGAACGTTCTCTATTTTCTCAATCGACTTGATCTCAACGATAACTTTCTCTTCCACCAACAAATCCAATCGGTAGCCTTCTTCGAAGCATCTACCGTCATACTCTACTAATACTGGTACCTGTCGTTTGAGTGAAAGACCACGTATCTCGATCTCATATGCCAATACTCTTTCATAAACTGACTCAAGGAGCCCCGGACCAAGGGTGGTATGAATCCGATACGCGGCGTCTACAATCTCCTTAGAAATCGGGTTCTCATGCATCTTAGTGGATGACTCCTACTAAATATGAAATGCCTTAGTTTGCGCCTTAGCGCCTTTGCGAGAGGCATTACTTGAAGTGTCATACCACCGCTGGTTGTTTGTTGGCTGCTTTTTGTTCCTGGAGGACTCGTTTGTAGTCGGTGGGCATAACTTTCACGAATTGCGGTAGGGACTCGTCCCAGCGGTCGAGGATTTCGCCTGCCACTGTGGAGTCTGTGTAATTCTGGTGCATTTCGATTAGCTCACGTAGCTCGTTTATGTCCTCCTCCTCTTCAACCTTCTCCAATTCGACCATCCCCAGGTTGCAGTTGGCTAACAATTCATCGTTCGGATCCCATATATATGCGATACCACCACTCATGCCGGCAGCGAAGTTGCGGCCAGTAGGGCCGAGAATGACGACGCGACCACCTGTCATGTACTCACAACCATGATCTCCTACTCCTTCGATGACCGTTCGGGCTCCACTGTTGCGGACGGCAAATCGTTCGGCAGCTCGGCCGCGGAAAAATGCCACGCCACTCGTGGCACCGTACAAACAAACGTTGCCTGCCAGGATGTTCTCCTCGGCAGCGAAAGTTGCATCCTTGGACGGATAAAGGATGATACGTCCGCCGGAGAGGCCTTTGCCGACATAGTCGTTGGCGTCCCCTTCGAGTTCCAGCGTGACCCCCTTGGCCAAAAATGCGCCGAAGCTTTGTCCCGCTGATCCGTGGAATTTGAAATGAATGGTGTCGTCGGGGAGAAGCTCTTCACCCCACTTTTTGCAGATCTCGTTGGAGAGAATCGTGCCGACAGTGCGATCGGTGTTGACGATGGCCAATTCCTCTCGGACTTTATCCCCCCGCTCCAGGGCAGGTTTGGCCAAATCAAGAAGCTTGGTCATATCGAGCGAAAGCTCCAAGCCATGGTCCTGAGCCTGGGTGCAGTAAGTGCCAACATCGGGACGCGGCTTCTTGATTGGGGAAAGCAGCGACGTGAGATCCAAGCCATCCGCCTTCCAGTGCTTGATCGCGGCATCGGTTTCCAGGCAATCAACGCGGCCAACCATCTCGTCGATGGTGCGGAACCCCAGCTCGGCCATGATCTGGCGGGTGTCCTCGGCTACCATAAACAAATAGTTCACCACATGCTCAGGCTTGCCGGCAAATTTGGCACGGAGTTCGGGGTCTTGGGTCGCAATACCGACCGGACAGGTATTGAGATGGCACTTACGCATCATGATGCAACCGAGTGTGATGAGGGGTGCCGTGGCGAAACCGAATTCTTCAGCTCCCAAGATGGCCGCGATTACCACATCGCGCCCTGTTTTTAGACCGCCATCGGTCTGCAAAATGACACGGCTCCGCAAGTCGTTGAGTACCAGGGTTTGGTGTGTTTCGGCAATACCCAATTCCCAGGGAAGGCCGGCATGCTTGATACTCGTGAGAGGCGAGGCACCGGTGCCACCGCCGTCTCCAGAGATCAGGATGTGGTCGGCATAGCCCTTGGCAACTCCAGCAGCAATCGTGCCGACGCCCACTTCGGAAACCAGCTTCACACTCACTCGAGACGCCCGATTGGCATTCTTTAAATCGTGGATCAATTGCTTGAGGTCCTCGATAGAGTAAATATCGTGATGAGGCGGCGGACTGATCAAGCCGACCCCGGGGGTCGAATAGCGAATCCTGGCGATGGTGTCGTCCACCTTGCGGCCAGGAAGCTCTCCCCCCTCACCCGGCTTGGCACCTTGCGAGATTTTGATCTGCAATTCATCGGCGTTCGTGAGATAATTAATCGTCACACCGAACCGACCCGAGGCGACCTGCTTGATGGCCGACCGTTTGGAATCTCCATTGGGCAGGGTCTGGAAACGAATTGGGTCTTCGCCTCCTTCACCCGTGTTGCTCTTGCCACCGAGTCGATTCATAGCAATCGCAAGACTCTCGTGGGCTTCCGCTGAAATCGAGCCGAAGGACATCGCCCCGGTGCAGAATCGCTTGACGATCTCCTTGGCAGACATGACTTCGTCGAGCGGAATCGGCTTTGCGGCGGGCTTGAATTTCAGCAATCCACGGAGTTGGCAGCGAGTGGCGGCATCATGGTTGATGTGCTCGGCAAATCGCTTATAAGCATCCTGATCGCCGGCGCGGGCAGCAACTTGGATGTCGGCGATCGACTGGGGATCCCACATGTGGCGCTCCCCTTCGGCTCGCCAATGGAACTCGCCCGGATTCGGCAGAACTGGCAGCTGGGAAGATTTCATCTCGGGATATCCCAGCGTGTGACGGCGCAAAGCTTCTTCAGCCAGGATGTCGAAGTCGACCCCTTGGATTCGGCTGGCAGTTCCTACGAAGCAGCGATCAATAACGTCGCTCTTAAGTCCGACGGCTTCGAAGATTTGGGCACCTTTGTAGCTTTGCAGCGTCGAGATGCCGATCTTGGCCATTACCTTGAGCATGCCCTTGGCGACACCCTTGCGATATTTCTTCACCAGATCGTGGTCCGCTTTGGTGACTGGGTCATAGAGTTCGCCGTTGGCACCTGCTGAAATGGCGGGATGGGCATGCCCTTCGCCCGCTTCTTCGTCGCTCACGGTCGGTTCGCCTGAATCGAGCAGACCGTCACGTCGGGCTTGCCAGAGGGCCTCGAAAGCCAGATAGGGATTGATCGCGTCGGCACCGTAGCCGATCAACAGGCAATGGTGATGCACTTCGCGTGCTTCGCCCGTTTCGACAACCAGCCCGATCTGAGTTCGTTTTGTTTGCTTCACGAGGTGGTGATGCACGGCCCCGGTGGCCAACAGCGAACTGAGTGGCACGCGGTCGGCTGAAATATCGCGATCTGAAAGGACAACGAGTGAAAATCCTTCGTCGACAGCCGATTCGGCCTCAGCACAAACGCGCTCAAGTGCCGCCACCATGCCAGCTTTTCCCTCACTCTTGGGCCAAGTGATGTCGATCACTTTGGCTTTCCAGCCACGATGGTCGATGTGCTTGAGCGAGGCCATCTGTTCATTGGAGAGAATCGGATGCGGCAACCGTAACCTGTGCGCGTGCTCCTTGGTGGTTTCGAGCAGATTCTGTTCGGGGCCAATATAGCACTCCAGCGACATGATGATCTCTTCGCGGATCGAATCGATCGCTGGATTCGTGACTTGGGCAAAAAGCTGCTTGAAATAGTCGTAGATCAAGCGTGGCTTGTCCGAGAGACACGCCAAGCAGGAGTCATTGCCCATCGAACCAATGGGATCTTTCTCTGCTTTAATCAATGGCAGCAGCATGAAGCTCATGGATTCGATCGTGAAACCGAAAGCCTGCATCCGCTCCAAGAGTGTGGGACTGTCGAAACCATGCGGTTCCTTGTTTGGCTCAAGCTCATTGAGATCGATACGCTGATTGTTCAGCCAGGTCTTGTAAGGGAGACGCGAGGCGAACTCGCTTTTAAGTTCGTCATCGGGAATCAGGCGGCCCTCTTCAAAATCGATGAGGAACATGCGGCCGGGTTGCAGGCGACCCTTTGCTTTGACGTTCTTCGGTTCGACGGAGCGCAGTACTCCAACTTCGCTCGCCATGATGACGCGGTCGTCATGTGTGAGATAGTATCGCGAGGGCCTGAGTCCGTTGCGGTCGAGTACGGCACCAATCACTTTGCCATCGGTAAATACAATTGAGGCGGGACCGTCCCAGGGTTCCATCAGGGCGGAATTGAACTCATAGAAAGCCCGCTTTTCTTCGGACATGGTTTGGTGATTCTGCCATGCCTCGGGAATCATCATCATGACCGACTCCTGCAAACTGCGGCCATTCATCAACAGAAATTCGAGGACGTTGTCGAAGGTGCCCGAGTCGCTGCAATCGGGCTCTGCCACGGGAAAGAGTTTTGGTAAATCGTCGCCGAACAACTCGCTCTTAAGGACACCTTCTCGGGCAAACATCCAGTTCTTGTTGCCGCGCACGGTGTTGATCTCGCCATTGTGGCTCATGAAGCGACATGGCTGGGCACGATCCCAGGAGGGGAACGTGTTGGTCGAAAACCGCGAGTGCACCATTGCCAGGTGACTGGTGTAGTCTTCGTCGCGGAGATCGGGATAGTATTGGAACAATTGCTCCGTAGTGAGCATCCCCTTGTAAATGATCACCTTGCTCGACAGCGAGCAGATGTAGAACATCTTTGCCTGGGTGAGCTTGCTATCGCCGCGAAGACGATTGCTGGCTTGCTTCCGGATCAAGTAGAGTTGGCGCTCAAAAGCGTCTCCCGAGAACTTCTTCCCGCTGGCGACAATCAATTGCTCGACGACCGGTTCCGCGGCGAGAGCGGTTGGGCCAATGTCCGCTTTCTTGACATCAGTAGGCACATCGCGCCATCCGACTAATTGCTGGCCGCACTCCTTGATGAGTTCTTCGACTACCGACTTGCAGACCGCACGCTCCTCGACATTCTTAGGAAGGAACACATTTCCAGCGGCAAACTTACCCGGCTCGGGGAGGTCGGCTCCCAGGTCGGCTTTGACCACTTTCTGAAGAAACTCAAACGGCAATGCAGTCAAGATTCCAGCCCCGTCGCCCGTGTTGGCCTCGCAACCACAGGCACCCCGGTGGTCCATATTGCGCAGCACTTCTTCGGCGTCGGCGACAATCTGATGGCTTCGTTCACCTTTGATGTGTGCAACGAAACCCACGCCACACGAATCGCGTTCGTTGGCCGGATCATAAAGACCTTGCTTAGGCGGAAAAGGAGAGAATTGTTGTGCTTGTTCCATGGCAAACTTCCCAAAAAATTACCTGGCCGGAGCCGATTGATGCCAGTGATTGTTTCCATTGTTCGAACTTGCTGTTTCAAGCGTCTGCTCGACCGGGCATCGATCGGAGAATTCCGAATCTGCCTGCAAAAGTTCGACAAAATTGCGAGCCAAGTCCCTTAAGGGGCGGTCGCGGCGATGCACGATCCCCAACGGGCGGGAATGATGCTCCCCTTCGAGCGGAACCTTGACCAGTGTGCCCGATGCGATCTCCTTGGCGACCGTCGGTTCGGGGAGCAAGCTGATCCCCTCGTTGATTTCGATGGCCCGCTTCATGGTTTCGATATTGTCGAATTCAAAGGCAATGGTCGCATCCACATCGTGGACCATCAGCAGGCGGTCGATTTCTGCACGAATTCTGAGTCCCTCTTCGAAAGCAACAAGAGATTCGCCGGACAACTCGGCAAAGTTGACTGAGCGCTCTGTGGCAAAGCGATGATTGGGATGGCATACCAGCACGATCGCTTCGTCGCGCCAAGGAATTGCAGCGAGGGTGCGTGTTTCCTCGGGATAACTCACGAGCCCCAGATCGACGTCCCCCTGTTCGACCACCTCCAACACCCGGTCGGGATGCAGATACTCCAGTCGCACCTGGGCGCTGGGATACTTGGCCGAGAACTGCCTCATGAACAGACTCATGTGCGCCAGCCCAACGGAATAGATCGACGCCACTAACAACCGTCCCGCCGAAGCATCGCGGAGCGTGCGGACATCGTTCTCCAGTTCGTCGTATTCGCGGACGATCTGGCGGCACCCCTCGAAAAAGCGTTTCCCTTCGGGCGTGAGCACAAATGGTCGCTTCGAGCGGTCGAGCAACTGAGCCCCCAGACGCTCTTCGAGTTGGTGAACCACCTGACTGGCATTGGATTGGCTAATGCCATTATCATCGGCAGCGCGCGAAAAGCTCCGCCGCTCAACGATATCGCAATATATTTTTAGGGACTTGATATGCATGGTGTCTACCAAAGTTTCAGCTCGGGAGGGGAAATCCAATTTCACCCAAGGGGCGCAACAATACCCTTGCGGGTTTCCGCCGCCAAAAAGCGAATCGCCGTATTCGCTGTGTTTGAACTACGATCGAACTACGAAAAGTACCGCCTAATCGCTTGAATTGGCTGGAGGACCGGATGCTGGCACCCTGGATTATCAGGGTTACAAATACCGCTGCCTTCCAGAATCTCAAATTCAGATACTAGATTATCCGGCTAGGTTCGCGCCGTCAAGGAGGCGGAAATCGCGGCAGAAATGCCATACCGCAGGATTTGCCAGAGTTTAGCCGCGACTCGAAGCCGAGCCCCGCTCGGCATGAGAGGAGCGCCGCCGGTCACCAATGCTCTCAAGTCACACCAACAACTTAGCCAGGATGCGCCGGAGTACCGACGCCGCTAGACTATCGCAGCGCGCTCTTTCAGAACTAGCGTGCCTTCGGCACTCTTCAGGCCGGTACGGCCGCGCTGTGATAGCCCAGAGCAAGTTCCAACGAGCGACAGCGAGACTGGAACGCCGCCCTGGGTTGCCAAGCACCCCACACGATCCTAGCTCTGAAAGAGCGCGCTTCGTTCGCGAGCAAAAGAGGTCCGGTGTTTTTGGTTGTGAAGGAATCCCCACCCATTTGAATTCCCTCTCATTCATTCCTCAAAGTTTCTTGTAGAAATTGTGCCACGCGCTATGTTAGAGTCCTCTTGGCACTTGTTGCCGAAGCACACCTTTGTGCTGCGCCGATCCTTGACAATTCAACCGTTGATGCAACTATCCAACCGATTCGGCACGACTATCGGCGCGCCGGGACGGCTAGGGATCCGTTGGTCCTCACCGGTGTATCGATGACTCGAAGCAACACGAGTTTTGTCAGCGACAAGCCGAGTTTTGTTTTACAAAACTAATTCGCGAATTTCAGAAAACCACTGCAAAACTAGTGCGAAACGAGCTTGGGACGCCGAGTTTTATATTTTTGTTTTCGGTTTCGATAAATTGGCCACGACAAAACTCCCGTCTTGGTGCGCAGGATCTGGCAAAGTTTGTTGGCTTTGCGCAAGTCTCAGGTACCCGGCAGACACTTCCTCCGGATGAGCCATCGAATTGCGTTCATCACTTCCCCGGCAACTTCTCGAATTTGCACTCGTGCTCCCGGGTCACGGGAGACCGTGGCCGATTACTCCGGAATGTCTTCTGTTACCGCAAACAGGGCTGAGACGTCCACGTTGAAGTCGCTTAGGAGAACAGAGGTTGCCTGTTGACCGGCGCCGAACTCACCATGCACCGCATATCGCTCTCCTTCAAGACGATGAACGATCACCAGCTCCCGGTCGAGGTCCACAATCCAATACTCGGCAATCTTGGCTTCTGCATAGTCATTGAGTTTCAGCTCGTAATCGCGTTGACGATCCTTGGGATCGTCGCTTACGACTTCCATCACCAAGTCTGCGCCATCCCAAACTCGATTGTGGCGCACCGCAAAGTGATCTCTATGCAGGAACAGTACGTCAGGAAGGCGAAGCTTGCCAGGGCGGACCCGTACCCGGATGCCATTTGAATAAACTTTGCCCAGATTATTCGGATTTACGAAGTTGTACAATGCAATATAGAGAAACTGAACTAACGCTTCGTGTGTTTCAGTTGGCATCGGCAAGAACTCCAGTCGGCCATCGGTGAACTCGACCCGTCCGTTCGTCTCATCGGTCAAATCCAGATATTCCACTTCGGACCACTCTCCCTGCTCGGGATAGAGGGTGGCCAATTCCCACGCATAATCACCAGTGCCTTGGAAGTGTGAAAGCGGGGCGTGCGACATGGCAAATACCTACAGAAAAGGCATAGATTCAATCGAAGTCTCAGACTCCGTATATTATAGCAGCTTTCATGACTGCTGGGGTAGCACACAAAGTTACGTCTTATATTCTCTAGTTGGAAAGGCGACTGGCGGATAAGTGTCGCTATCCTCCAAACAGAGCCACGAGAGCATCACTCGTCCTCGATGCTTTCGGCGACTTGCTGAATAGGATTCGGCGGGAGAAATCTTATGCCCTCCACGTCGGTATCACGAGTCTTGGGGAAATCTTCTAGGGTGGAGAGCGAATCCCGTTGCGAGGCGTAGAGTGGGCGTTGGGTTGCATAAGCCACAATTAGATTCGCGACACTCATTAGCGAGTCGGTATTGGTGCGCTCGTAGCCATGGGAACCATCGACGCCGAAGGTCACCAGTGCAGTGCGTATGTCGTTGCCCGCCTCTAAGGCCGACGCGCTATCGCAACGATAATAACGCAGAATGTCCCGCCTGAATTGAATTTCATTTGCCTGGCAAAGTTGGATCAGATGGTGCGTCAGATGGTAGTCGAACGGCCCGCTCGAGTCGGCCATGCCGATCGTTACGCCATACTCGCTCGAACTTTGCCCAGGTGCCGTGGTCCCATTGTCGACCGTGATCATCTCTGCAACATCGCCGTGAAGCACTGCAGACGCACCAGAGCCGACCTCTTCGGAAATTGTAAACAGCAAATGCAAATCAACGGGTAGTTCGATCTCGTTGTCAACGAGGTACTTGGCCACGGTGAGAATCGCCGCGACCCCTGCTTTATTATCGAGGTGGCGGGCACAGATATAACCGTTCGGAAATTCCTCGGTAGAGCTGTCGAAACCCACGAAATCGCCAACGTTGATTCCAAGATCCAACAATTGCTCCTTCGTGCAAGCCCTTTCGTCTACGCGAAGTTCGACATTGTCCCACCCGACCGGCTGTGTATCGACATCATGGTTAAACGTATGTCCGGATGCTTTGAGTGGAAGGACCTGCCCACGATAGATCTGGTCGTCGGTAAAGATGGAGACACGCCCTCCTTCGGCGAATCGAGCCGACCAAGTGCCGACGGGGACCAACCCGAGGCGGCCGTTCTCCTTCAGTTCCCTTACCATAGCGCCAATCGTATCAAGATGCGTGACGACCGCCCGGTCGGGACTCCCTTGTTTTCCTCTGAGAGTTGCACGAATCGCACCGCGCCGGGTCAACTCATATTCAACATTGAGCTCATCAAGCATCTGGCAGACGCAGCGAACTATGGGGTCCGTGTAACCTGTGGGGCTATGAATGCCTAGAAGAACCAGCAAATTGGAAAGAAGGTATTCGCTATCGAGTGGGATATGCTTCATTGGGTTGGGTGCTATTCGCAGAGTTTATCCGCTTGGATCATTAATGGTGTAAGGAAACAGTAAATCGATGAACCGTTCGGCCGTTGGCTGAGGCTCGTGATTAGCCAGCCCGGGACGTTCGTTTGCCTCAATAATATAGTATTGCTCACCCTCCACCGAGGGGACAAGAAAATCTAGCCCCACGACGGGGATTTCCAAAGTCATGGCTGCACGCACGGCAGCTTCGCGCAGAGTGTCGCTCAATTGAGGCGTGACATCGTGAATGGTTCCCCCCGTGTGGAGATTGGCAGTGCGGCGGACTTGCAAAGGCATTCCTTCGGGGAGGATGTCCTTGTATTCGAATCCTTCGCTGCGAATACAACGAAGCGTTTCCTCGTCAAGAGGAATCTGACTCTCGCCTCCGGTAGCGGCCTTACGGCGGCGACTGACTTTCTCCAGCAATTGCGCGATCGTGTGCCGCCCGGTGCCTAGGATCTCCGCGGGCTTGCGAACCGCAGCGGCGACCACTTCCATGTTGATTACAATAATCCGTAGATCGATGCCTGCGACAAACTGCTCTAAGAGAACTGTATCGGCATGGGCACTTGCTGCTTTGACGGCCTTCAGGACTTCTTCCAGTTCTTGCAGATCTACAGCGACACCGATTCCTTGCTCTCCTTCCAAGGGTTTCACTACCACGCGTCCGTGCTCCTTCAAAAACTCGGAAGCCTTTTGATCGTTGGTATAGGCTATCTGATCGGGCACACTAAGACCGACGTTGGAAAGCAACTCTGCCGTAAGCTGCTTATCCGCACACCGACTCATAGAGATTGAGGAAGTAAGATCGCTCAATGACTCACGACAGGTTATTCGTCGATTGCCGTGGCCCAGGCGGAAATAACCGCGAGGGGGATCAATAGGCTCAACTATGATTCCACGTCGCAAAGCCTCTTCGATGATAATCATCGCATAGGGATTGTAGCCTTCCTGAACATCCTGAGCGACGAACAGCGGCTCGTTGATCTGATTGCGTCGCTTGACGGTAAATACCGGCACACGCTCGAAGCCTAGCCCTTCATACAAACGAATCGCGGCTTCGCTCTCCTGCAGTACCGAGAGATCCATGAGGTGGCGTCCGCGTTGTGCAAAGAAATCGGCGAGATGGCTTACAAGCTCAGTACCTACCCCTGGATATTTCGTCTGCGGGTCGACCGCCAACGCCCACAGGCTACTACTGTTGAACATGTCGTCAAAGCAGCTTGTGTGATCGACTCCCAGAGAAACCCCTACAATCTCCTGAGAGTCCTGGGGGCGGGCTAAGAAGTACTTGAAGCGATCGTCCTCTCGACTCTGCCAAACCGTTTCCGTATCGACGGGAACCATACCGTTCGCACTATAGATTCGATTGATCTCGTCAATGTCCTTCTTGGATTCGACCCCGGTAACTCTGATAGGAGAGTCGATTTGGCTCTGACGTTTCCATGTTTTCAGATCCAAACGATAGGTGGTCGATGGATCGAGAAACAAATCCTGCGGGGCCACGCGCAGCACCAACTGGGGGTCATTCACATAGAACGCAATGTCTCTTCGATTGAGCTGCTCCTGCAATAGAATATCTGCCACCGACTGCGGATCGGGAAAAGTGTGAGCGAAGATGAGTCGGCCCCACCCGACATCGACGAATGAACCAATAGTTGTACTTGGGTTGCTCATAGCGATACGTCTATTAACGGGGTTGGTCGGGAGAGAATCGACTTGCTGCGGTTTTTCCACTCATCTCGCCGGTAGGTGCTCCTGTAGCCAGAGTTCCAGCAACGCGATTTGCCAAAGCTTGGAACCACGTAGCGGCGTAATGTGGGCTTCGGGGTCGGCCAGTAAGAGGTCGACATAGTCTTGTTTGAAAAGTCCGCGCTGACGCGCAGCGGGCGTGGACAGTGCATCTCGCGTCATTTCAAGAAATTGTCCTCGAAGGTATTTTAATGCCGGCACAGGAAAATAGCCTTTCGGGCGATCGATTACTTCCGCGGGAATCACACGGCGGGCTGCTTCCTTGAGAATGTATTTCCCCCCGTCTTTTACCTTCAACTCGGCAGGAACTGTCGCAGCGAACTCGACAACTTCATGGTCAAGAAACGGCACCCGAGCTTCCAAGCCGGCTGACATCGTGTGATTGTCGACGCGTTTGACTGGATCGTCAATTAGCATCACCTGCGTATCAATTCGCAGGGCTTTGTCGATTGCGAGTTCGGCGCCCGGTTTGTTGAAGTGGTCCCTGGTAAACGAAGTCACTGCATCTTCGCTAAGATATTGCTCCTGGATCACTTGTTTGTATTTCTCGTAGTCGAGATCAAAGAAGTACTTTTGGTAGGTTGAAAAGGCATCGTCTGTGTCGAGCATTGGAGGATACCAATGATAGCCTGCGAAGATTTCGTCGGCTCCCTGGCCGCTCTGGACCACCTTCAGCGATTTGGCGACCTCTTGGGATAGCAAGTAGAATCCAACATTGTCGTGGCTGACCATCGGCTCCGACATCTGACAAATGCAATCTCTCAATGCCGGCAACGTGCGGCTGGTGTCGATGTACATTTTGTGATGCTTGGTTTGAAACCGCTCGACAATGATGTCCGAATACTTAAACTCATCGCCTAGTTCGTCACCGACGGAATCGAAACCGATTGAAAATGTCTCCAAATTCGCTCCGTCGTTTTCGCAGAGCAGACCGACCACCAAACTGGAATCGAGCCCCCCCGAGAGCAGCACACCCACAGGTACGTCGGCCACCATGCGACGTTTCACCGCCCGTCGCATTACTTCCAAAGTTTCGTCGCACCAATCTTCGAAACTATATCCTGCCTGATCAGGGCGTTGTCCGAATTCCAGATCCCAATAGTGACTCGACTTCATCGTGCCGTCGGGTTCGACTACGGCAATCGTCGCGGGGGGGAGCTTTTTGATTCCCGATAGAATCGTTCTCGGCGGAGGAACGACCGAGTGAAACGACATATAGAAGTTCAGCGCGATCGGATCGATCGAGGTATCGACGTCTCCGGCGGCCAGTATTGCAGGAAGTGACGAGGCAAACCGCAGCCGCCCCGGTGCCTCTGAGTAGTACAGTGGTTTGATTCCCAGTCGATCGCGCGCTAGCACAACTCTACCACTATCGCGTTCATGAATCGCAAAGGCAAACATCCCGTTGAAGTGATCGACGCACTTGGTTCCCCAAGCGTGATAAGCTTTTAGGATGACTTCGGTATCGCCGTGGCTGAAAAACTGGTAGCCCTTCTGCTCGAGTTGTTTGCGGAGTTCAGGGTAGTTGTAGATCGCTCCGTTGAAAGCAATCGTAAGCCCGAGGTGGGAGTCGACCATCGGCTGTTGCGAGTTTTCCGATAGATCGATAATCTTTAGTCGCCGATGCCCAAACGCCACGCGACCGTGGGAAACAATGCCATCGGCATCGGGGCCCCGACGAACCATGCTGTCGGCCATACGACCGACGGCGCCTACGTCGGCCGTTGTCTCGTCAAATCGAATCTCACCACAAATGCCACACACGGATTGCTAACTCCTATTATTTTTATTTAATCACTGTCAGCTTTTGAGGTGGGTAGCCAGCGCTTCGCTATTTTCGCCACCATGGAATAGTTGGGGTCAACCATGTTGCCAAGCCGCATCTTTCCTGCCAGACCGAGCAACTGATATGCTTCCAGTTTGTTGAAACCGTAATCTTCCTCGAGCCAAAAAATCAACTCCTTCCAAGCGATTCTTGCCGCGTCTTCCAAAGGCCTTGCACTACCAACCGCCATGAGGTACTCGTCCGTCTCGATGCGAGGCCAATGGATCCTGCGATTCTTTAGCAGAGCAAAACTCAATGTGATGCGTGCCGACATTTCAGCGGCTACGCCGGTCAATTCGCCATCCCCTTGACAGGCATGCGCATCCCCCACAAAAAAGTACGCGCCTTCGTTGCGAACCGGCAACCAAACGCTGCTTCCCGCGCAGGTTTCGACACAGTCCATGTTGCCTCCCCAATAGCCAGGCACGAGGCTTGAAATTGCCTCAAGGTCGGGAGCCGTACCTAAGGTCCCGATAAATGGCTCCAGGGGAAGCGATATCGTGTCGTTGAACCGAAGCGCGCCGTCCTCGATTGGCAGGATCCGAGTACTCTCAGGCAGGGGTTCATCCAGCGTTGCCGTTAGGCTTGTTCCGGTTAGACCCCCAAATTCAGGAATCAAGGCTGTGACCGCGAACGATTCAGCCGGCTCGATGTTGTGGATCTGAACCACCAGCGTGTCACCCGGCTCGGCCTCTTCGATAACAAATGGCCCCGTTTGTGGATTCGCCCGGGGAGGACCGGGGCACTTTTGCGAGTACAAATCGTCCGATGAATTCAACTTACCTTCGAAGGCATCAACCGTTTTGATCAAGACGGTTTCATGGCAGGCAACCGTAGCAATAGGCGGATGCAGAGCGCTGAGAGTGTACACATAAGCGTCATCTGGCTGCCGAATAGTCCGCATCCGCTTGTGGTCTTCCTCCGCCTCTTGGAAACTATTGCAAGCGTATAGTGTCGCATAATCCGCGAGTTTTTCAACCCGTTGAGAACGTGCAGCACAAGGCAGGATCATGTGAGTCAGGGTCGGAAGATTATTTTGAATCAGACCCTATCAAAGAACCTCGTCGTAGATTGGGCACTCCTGCCCGATACGAGGTTCTTGAATAGGCACTCTTATTCTCCTCTTGTAATTTATTACTGGCAAGCAACGCAGAAGTGCGATTCCAATGCATCAAGAACGTCTCGATTCTCTCATGGTGGCCGATCTGAATCTCGGGTTGTGAAAACTATGACAAAATGTCATCGGTGTCGGGCTATCTCAACCTTTTCTTAATGGTAGTCGCATATACATCGTTGAATCCCCTCCAAAAGAGGGTATAAAGTTAAATTGCAGCAGGGGCAACGGTTAAACCGCGGGACTCTCGATCGGTTAGCTCATATCTTCTCTCTTAGGAAAGCACCCCACCAGCCTAGTTTTTCAGCTCACCAGTGTACGTGTCAACTTATCCATTCCAAACATGAGTTTCAGCGATGCTCAAAAGAATTGTACTTACAGACACTTTCTTCGCTTCATTTCTAACGATTCAATTGTTCACAGGAGCCTACGCCGACGAAGTCCTGCCTCGTCCCGAAGAGCCGTTTGCTGGTAAGATCGGGTTGACCTACAAAGATTCAGAAGCCGTCAAACCGAAACTCAAGATTCCCCAGAACTTCGGAATCGAAGACGCCCCGAATATTCTGATCGTACTCATAGACGATTGCGGATTCGGTCAAATGGGAACCTTTGGTGGAGCCGTTCCTACGCCAACGCTTGATCGCGTGGCCGACAATGGCCTGCGCTATAATCGTTTTCATACCACCGCGCTTTGTTCGCCGACGCGGGCAGCCTTATTATGCGGCCGTAATCACCATTCCGTGGCGAGTGGTGTTATTGGCGAAGCCGGTACGGGCTTCCCTGGTTACTCAGGCATCATTCCAGCCACGGCCGCCACGTTTGCCGAGGTACTACGCGAATATGGTTATATGAATGCCTGGTTTGGCAAGAACCACAATGTGCCCGACTGGGAGACAAGCATAGTCGGTCCCTTCGATCGCTGGTCTGCTGGTCTCGGATTCGACTATTTCTACGGCTTTGTGGGTGGGGATACCGATCAATTCCACCCAGCCTTGGTCGAGAACAAGAAGCGGATCGAACCACCAGAGACAAATGAGGATGGCTCACCCTATCACTTTACGACCGACATCGCCGATCATGCGATTCGCATGATGCGTGCCAGCAAGGCAGTCGCTCCTCAGCGGCCCTTCTTTGTCTACTTTGCGACCGGGGCTACGCACGCCCCGCATCAAGTTCCCGCAGATTGGATTGATAAATTCAAAGGTCAGTTCGACGGCGGCTGGGACAAGTACCGCGAGGAGACATTTGCCCGGCAAAAGAAACTAGGGGTCGTGCCACAAGATGCCAAGCTAACGCCACGCCCCGAGTCACTGCCTGCCTGGGACTCGCTTCCCGAGAACGAACGCAAAATCTACGCCCGTATGATGGAGGTCTTTGCAGCATTCACGGCACACACGGACTACGAGGCGGGCCGTGTCATCGATGCGATCGAAGAGATGGGTGAACTCGACAATACCCTGATCTTCTACATCGCCGGCGACAATGGATCCAGCGCCGAAGGCGGCCTCAATGGCCTCTTGAATGAAATGACCTTCTTTAACGCGATTCCTGAGCCTTTGGAAATGAAACTCGCCTCGCTCAAAACGTTAGGCAGCGAAAAACACTACAACCATTTCCCTGCCGCTTGGGCCTGGGCCATGGACACGCCCTTCCAGTGGACCAAGCAGATTGCTAGCCACTTCGGCGGAACTCGCAACGGCATGGCTGTCTCTTGGCCGAAGCGTATCAAAGCCCATGGCGAAATTCGCGATCAATTTCACCACGTGATCGACATCGCACCGACGATTCTCGAGGCGGTGGGCGTCGAAATGCCTGCCCAGTTCAATGGCGTGGCCCAGAAGCCGGTTGAGGGGATCAGCATGATGTACACCTTCGACGATGCCGATGCGGAGGATCGTCGCACAAAACAGTACTTTGAGATGCTTGGCAATCAAGGCATCTATCACGACGGCTGGATGGCCAGCGCGATTCGAGGGATTCCCTGGGCTAGCGAGTCACCGCCGATCGACTTGCTCAACATGCCTTGGGAGCTCTATCACATCGACGAAGATTTCTCGCAGGCCACCGATCTTGTCAAGAAGAATCCTGAGAAACTCGCTGAGCTCGTGAAACTGTTCTTCGCTGAGGCAGCCAAGTATCAGGTGCTGCCTCTCGATGGTCGCAAGACTGCACGACTTGATGTCGCCAATCGACCAAGCCTGACGGAAGGGCGCAAGACATTTACCTATCCCAACCTCCTTCGACTACCCGAGGGTGCCGCGCCGGACCTCAAGCACCGCAGTCACACCATCACTGCCAAAGTGGTCGTCCCCGAGGGGGGAGCTGACGGGATGCTCTTCACGCAGGGAGGGCGGTTCGCTGGTTATGGTTTGTATGTACTCGACGGCAAACTGGTCTACGATTACAACCTCGTCGGCGTGGACCAGTACACCGTCAAGTCAACCGAAGCGATACCCACCGGCGAGGTAACGCTCAAGGCCGTCTATGTAACGGATGCCGACAAGCCATTTGCTGGCGCAAATGTAACGCTCTATGCCAACGACAAAAAAGTAGGCGAAGGAAGAGTTGAAAAGAGCATCCCTAACCGCGTGACGCTCGACGAAACGATGGACTTTGGCTTCGACACCGGGACACCAGTCGCCGAAGGCTATGACATGCCGTTCAAGTTCGAAGGGAAGCTTACTGCTGTGACGATTGATTTGAACTAAAGAAATCGCACGAATTCTTAAGCCGTATTTTCACCTTTGAAGGAGAATAACTAGTAGAGAAATCAAAAGGGTCGGGAGTCTTTGATTGAAAATGACTTCCGACCCCTTATCTCAATCCTAATTTGAATTGAACTGGAATTGCTATGCATTACGTCAAAGGTGCCTTTGCCCTCCTGGTTATGTTGATCATGATCATTTTCGCAGTTCAGAATCTGGACGTGATCAACGTCAAGTTTCTTTCCTGGGCCATGTCGGTGCCCAAGTTTATGGTGATCGTGGGAACCTACGTTCTGGGGATGATCACCGGGGCGTGGTTGTTCGATTTTCTTAAGATGCTTTTTAGGTCGAACCCGGCAAATGCGAGCCAATGATACTTTCCTGAAAGCACTGGGGAGCTATAGGAGCTGGAATATGAAGTCTTGGAATTAGCCCTAGTAACATTATGCCATTGCCCGTTCGAATGTTATACACTTACTTTCAAAACTACTGATTAGTTCGCTGGCGCTGGGCTGGCGAGCGACATCTTACGTTCTTTAGAGGAGTTTACTCATGAGATTACTATGGAGTTTGCTGTTTGCCTCGTTTGCGTTCTATGGGGCGCATTCACAACAATGCGCAGCGCAGAATACCGCCGGTAAAAAGCCAAACATTGTTATCATCTGGGGCGACGATGTTGGCCAGTCAAACGTAAGCGCCTACTCCCGTGGAATGATGGGGTATAAGACGCCGAACATTGACAGCGTTGCCGAAGACGGGATGATGTTCACCGACTACTACGCTGAGCAAAGCTGTACTGCCGGGCGCGCGTCGTTTATCACCGGTCAGCACGGCATGCGCACCGGACTAACGAAGGTCGGCATGCCCGGTGCCAAGGCGGGCATGCAGAAAGAAGATCCTACCATCGCTAGTCTGCTCAAGGCGCAAGGGTATGCGACCGCTCAGATCGGCAAAAATCATTTAGGTGACCGCAACGAATTTCTGCCAACAGTCCACGGCTTCGATGAATTCTATGGCAACCTGTATCACCTGAACGCCGAAGAGGAGCCCGAGCATGTCGACTATCCGAAGGATCCAGAATTCCGCAAGAAGTTCGGCCCTCGCGGAGTGCTCGAATGTAAAGCAACGGATACGGACGACGAGACCGTTGATCCGCGGTTTGGCAAAGTAGGCAAACAGACGATCAAAGACACCGGCCCGCTGACCCGCAAGCGGATGGAAACGATCGACGACGACATCGCCCAACGTTCGGCTGACTTCATTAAAAGGGAAGCGGCAGCCGGCGAACCATTTTTCATCTGGGTGAACTTCACCCACATGCACGCCTTTACCCATCCGAAGCCTGAGAGCATCGGCCAGTCCGGGCGGTGGCAAAGTGAATACCACGACGTAATGATCGACCACGATAAGAATGTTGGCACGGTACTCAAGGCCATCAAAGATGCTGGCATCGAAGACAATACGTTCGTCATGTACTCAACCGACAACGGCCCGCACATGAACACTTGGCCGGATGGCGCCATGACGCCGTTCCGCAACGAAAAGAATACCAGCTGGGAAGGCGCTTATCGCGTGCCCTGCATGGTCAAGTGGCCGGGCAAGATCAAACCAGGAACGATAGCTAATGGGATCGTCTCGCACCTCGACTGGCTCCCCACACTACTGGCCATGGCCGGTGACCCCAACGTTACCCAGAAACTGCTCAAGGGCTATCAGGTCGGGGACATGAACTATAAGGTCCACCTCGACGGGTACAATCTGATGCCGTATCTCACCGGTGAAACAGATAAGAGCCCGCGAGAGTCATTCCTCTATTGCACGGACGAGCAACAAGTCGCAGCACTGCGCTATGACAATTGGAAGCTACTGTTCATGGAACAACGCGTGCCAGGCACACTGCAGGTATGGGCCGAGCCGTTCACCACACTCCGTGTGCCGAAACTCTTCAACCTCCGGACTGACCCGTATGAGCGTGCCGACATCACTTCGAACACGTACTACGACTGGTTGTTCCAGCGGATTTATCTGCTCGTCCCGGCCCAGACCTATGTGGGAAAATTCCTGGAGACGTTTAAGGAGTATCCGCCACGTCAAAAGGCCGATTCCTTCAACCTCGAAGAGGTAATGAAGAATCTCCAGGAGAACGCCGGCAGTAAGTAATTCTGTGACTCGGAAACCAGGGCCGCCGTCTCCGTTTCGGAGACGGCGGCCTTTTTATGGAGAAGGTAAATGAATATTGATTGTGTCGAGAGAGTGACCACAGATGGATCGCCCGACCATGTGCCGTCGGCCGCTCGGATTGCCGTCTTCGACAAGACGTTCCAGCTGCCTGATTTCGAGATTGTGAATTAGTTGCCCCTCGACAAGGACTTCCCGCACACCCATGATGGATGGCTACGACATGCCGTTTGATTTCGCCGGCAAGCTCAGCGTGGTGACGATTGAACTGGAGTAATTGACTATGAGACTTTTTTCCTTGGTGTTGCTGTTATTTTCTGTTCCAGGTTTCGTTCTTCCACTTCGGGCTGAAGAAGCCTCCTCGAGAACGGGTGCTTCCTTCGACCGCTCCGTGCGAGTCGCCGACAATCGTGAGCCGGCAATCCCGCGCCCGGAACAAGACAAGGCCGTTGCCGCAAAGCTGGCCGCGATGGAACAGAAATTCGGCAAGAAGCCTAACATTGTCTGGCTCGTGGTCGACGACATGGGCTTTGGCGACCCGGGTTGTTACGGCGGTGGCTTACTCGCGGGCGCATCTACGCCGAACATTGACCGGCTGGCCCGGGAAGGACTCAAACTTACGTCGTGTTATGCTCAGCAGACATGCACGCCCACGCGCTCGGCGATTCTCACGGGCCGACTGCCGATGCGCACGGGTCTCACCCGGCCTATTCTGGCTGGCGACAAGGTTACCCAGAATCCGTGGGAAGATGAGGTGAGCCTGGCCAAACTTTTGAGCGACGCGGGTTACACGACGCTGATCACCGGTAAATGGCACGTAGGCGAATCCGAGGGAATGCGACCGCACGATGTGGGCTTCGACGAGTTTTATGGCTATTACCCGGCGCAAAAGGAAATTTCGCAGCGTGTCGATGGGCGACGTTATCCTGGGCTGGTGCTGAATTCCGAACGGCTCGCCGCGTTTGAGGCGATTGGCCCCGGCGATCATCTGATCGAAGGCCATAAAGGTGGGGAAACGAAAGAAATTAGCCAGATCAAATCGATTGAAGATATGGGCAACGCCGACCAAGTGTTGACGGAGCATACTTTACAGCGAATCGCCCAGCTTGCTAAACAAAATAAACCTTTCTTTCTCGAACATTGCTTCATGAAAGTCCATTGCGACAACTTTCCCAACAGCGATCATGTGGGCGAGAGCGAAGCCAAGTATCCCTACAAGGATGCCGTCCATGAAGTGGATCGGCTGGTCGGTCAGATTGTGGATGCTTTGGATAAAGCGGGCGTGCTGGAAAATACGCTCGTGTTCTTCACTTCCGACAACGGCCCGCAAATGGATGGCTGGCCCGATGCCGGTTACACGCCGTTTCGCGGTGCGAAAGGAACCACATTCGAAGGTGGCGTACGTGTGCCGGGAATCGCGTATTGGAAAGGGATGATCACTGCCGGTCGCGAAAGCGACGAGTTATTTGATTTGATGGACCTTTTTGGCGTTGCAATGAATCTCGCTGGCGTGAGCAGCGACAAACTTCCGGCAGATCGTTATTATGACTTTGTCGATCAGACGTCTTTTCTGCTAAGTGATGATGGCCATTCCAAGCGCGAAGCGGTGTATTTTTGGTGGGGGACAACACTTATGGCCTGCCGGATGCACGAGTACAAAGTTCACGTAAAAGTCGTGCTGCCGCAGGCGCCGCACATGCACATCGATTTGGCAACGGTGCAAGATGTGGGGCTGTCGCCTTGGTTCTTCAATCTGTATCTCGACCCCAAGGAAGAAATGACCGTGGGTCACCGTCTCGATCCGTGGCTGGCGAGTGTGACCGCGAAGCTCAAAGCCCACGGCGCTACTTTCAAGAAGTATCCACCGAAGAGTATTGGTCTTTAAACGAATCACTCCTACATGCTTAAGGGTCTAAATATGAAGGCTTGTCATGCTCTCGCAATTCTTACTGTGGTGATCGCATGTCCCTGTTACGCTCAATCTCAACTCCCCCAGCGCGATCCCGAGTTCAAAGGCAAAATCGGCGAGACCTATAAGGAATCGACGCCAAGTTATCCAGCGCCAGTCAGGGCACCCAAGGGCAGTCCCAACGTTCTGATCATTCTGCTCGACGACGTAGGCTTCGGTATGTGCAGTACTTTTGGCGGGCCTGTGCCGACGCCGAACCTCGAAAAGCTCTCGGCGAACGGATTGAAGTACAACCGATTCCACACGACGGCTTTGTGTTCCCCCTCGCGTGCTGCCTTGCTGACCGGTCGGAACCACCATAGTTGCGGGACAGGCGTCATCATTGAAATGGGCACAGGCTATCCTGGCTATACGGGGATCATCCCTCTAAGCACCGCGCCTGTCTCCAAGACCTTAAAAGACAACGGCTATGCCACGGCAATGTTCGGCAAGTGGCACAACACCCCAGAAATGGAGATTAGCCCCGCGGGTCCCTTCGATCGCTGGCCGACGGGACTTGGCTTTGATTATTTCTACGGATTCAATCAGGGGGAAGCAGATCAGTATCACCCTACGCTCTATCGGAATACGACGCCGGTTGCACCACCTAAGACTTACGAGCAAGGGTATCACTTCACTGCCGACATGACCGACGAAGCGATTGAATGGACTAGGAACGTGCGGGCTGCTGATCGCGAGAAACCTTGGTTCGCCTATTTTTCCACCGGGGCTGTTCACGCTCCTCATCAGGTGCCTGCCGAATGGCGTGAGAAATTCTCAGGTCAGTTCGACCACGGTTGGGATCGCCAACGAGAGCTCACGTTCGAAAATCAGAAAAAGATGGGCGTAATTCCTGCCGATGCGAAACTCACACCACGCCCCAAGGAACTCCCTGCGTGGAAGGAGCAATCCGACGATGCGAAAAAAGTATTCATTCGGCTGATGGAAAATTATGCCGGATTTATGGCACACACAGATCACCATGTGGGGCGTTTAATTGACAGCCTGGAGCAATCAGGTGAACTGGATAATACGCTTGTTATCTACATCGTCGGGGACAACGGTGCAAGCGCTGAAGGAGGACTTGAAGGTACTTTTAGCGAGTTGGCCAGTCTCATGGGTGTGCAATTGGGACTTCAGAGCACAATCAAGCGCATTGACGAGATCGGTGGACCTACGAGCGAACCCCACGTACCGGTTGGGTGGGCATGGGCGATGGATTCTCCTTTCCAATGGACTAAGCAAGTTGCCAGCCATTTCGGCGGTACGAGAAATCCGCTGGTCGTCCATTGGCCCAAGGGGATCAAAGCCAAGGGAGAACAGCGCTCGCAATTCCACCACATCATCGATGTCGTCCCTACGATTCTCGAAGCATGCGAAATTACCGTCCCTGACGAAGTCAATGGTATCAAACAAAAGCCGCTTGAAGGAATAAGCATGCGCTATAGCTTCGATGATGCGAACGCCAAAGATCGGCGGACCACGCAATACTTTGAAATGATGACGAATCGTGCTCTTTACAAAGAGGGTTGGCTTGCCTGCAGCCGCTTTGGCGTACCATGGACAACTGCCGGTAAAGAGGGTGATTTCCTTGACTCACCTTGGGAGTTGTACAACGTGGACGAAGACTTTTCCCAGGCCAACGACCTCTCCGCCCAAGAGCCGGAGAAGCTCAAGGAGTTGCAAGCAGAGTTTCTCGTCGAGGCCGAAAAATACGACGTGCTGCCGCTCGATCCAAGAATGGCGGAACGTATGGATCCGCGTAACCGCCTGGAAGGTGAACCGAAGTCCGACTGGACCTACTACGGCAATCGCGTGAGGTTACCAGAACCGGTCAGCCCATTGATCTTTCCATCATCTCACACTATTACTGCGGAAGTGCAAGTTCCCGAAGCAGGAGCGGAAGGCGTGATCGCTTGCTGCGGCGGCTACTCCTCTGGCTGGACTCTCTATATTCAGGACAACAAGCCGCATTTTGCGTACACGTTCTTCGACCTGGCCAATTCACAAGTCGACGGCACGATGGAACTTCCCACAGGCAAAGTCACGATCAAATCTGAGTACGAGGCAGTTGGCCCAATGGAAAAGGGTGGTAAGCTGCGACTCTTTGTCAACGGCCAACCTGCCGGAGAAGGCCAGATTAAACGGGTCGGATTCCGCAGTGGTGGGCTCGAACCATTTGAAGTGGGTCGGGATTCGATTACTTCGATTGTACCCACCTACAAAGACAAGGGGGACTTCGAGTTCACGGGCACCATAGATGAGATCAAGTTTGAGCTCTCGAAGTAACGGTCATGCAATGAATGCTCTCGTAATTCAAAAGCGTCAAGAGTCTTTGATCGAAAACGACTCCCAACCCCCTATCTCAAGCCACGTCTGACTTGCGCGTATTCCGGTCACTAACGTTCGCGGCTGGCCAAAGGTCGCTGCGCGGCTGTTTTCCGTTTGGCCCAAGAAAAGTTGTGGAAGTTCTCCCCGGAATCTTGATAATGGAGCGTGCGACGTGTCACCGGAACTCGCCAGCGCCCGCAAAGTACTGCAGGTTTGCTCGCGCTAGGTCTGCGCGCTCAATAAATTTGACGGATTGGACGACCAAGTAGCGGCCAGTTTGGAGGGGTTTTATTTACAAAACCTCGCCGCTCCCGAGGCAACGTGATTTGTGTAAGTATTGATCGGCCAATGAGTTGAAGCCCAACGGACCGACAGAATGAGAGGGGGTTTTGTTTTGTAGAAAAAGTTTTCGACAAAATGTGTGGGGGCAAATCGCTTCCTGCAGTGCGCAGGATCTAGAAAGAATCGTGAGCTTTCCACCGCCCACGCAACGACAACTAGCGAACGATAATCAGGAGGAATCAGCGTCTGCTGGTTCGTCTTCCTAAAGACGAACAACGGCGCCGATAACTATGGAAGGCATGCCCTAGTACCGCCAGCCAAAACCCGCGTTGGAGAAGAAATTTGGAGCCTCATCGTTGAGACCCCAACCCACGCGCACACCCACTTCCAGATTCGGGTTGATCAAGTAATGCGCACCCGGGCTAAAGAAATGTTGAGTCGTCTCGTCCTCACGACCCTGAGAGAAAATGCCAAAGTACTCCGCATGCACCTTCCAGCTTTCGCCGACGGGGATTTTCACAACGGTCGAAGGGGCCCACACATTGAAATCGTCTTCTTCCTGACTGCTCGTACTGTAGCGGATGGCCGAGTCACAAACTGCTTCACAGGGTAAGGTCCAACCCCAGACGTAAGTCGCCGACATGTCTGTATCGTTCGATTCACCGCTGGTTGGGGTAAATCCCTGCAAGATGACGGCACTCTCAGGCAGCCATTCCCCTTGTTTGGTCACTCGCGCTTTAAAGCCATACAACAACCGAGACGCCCGTTCTAATTCTCCGTCCTCGCCAAAATCGCTGGGTACATTTCCCGAGACCGGGCTCCCAGCACCGCCAACTTCGTAGTTCCATCCCAGTCGCAGTTCGAACCAGTCCCCAATACCTCGACGCGCGACGAATTCGGGATAGCTATGCGTTTCTGGAACAGAGCGGTTGTCGATAAACGAATACGCTGCCTCGAATATCGTGAGCCCGCTGCCAGCGGTCGTCGTTGCAGGAGTGAAAGAGTCGCGATCAGTCTCGATCTCGCCTGCTTCCTCAGATTCTTCCCCCTCAAAACCACCAAAAGGAAATCCTAAGATTCCCTGGCCGCGCGCTGAGCTACCCAAGACTATTGCCACTATCAGTAGCGAGAGGAACGGGCGTAGTGCTAGCATCGACATGGGGCCTTCCGTCGGCAGTTGGCGGGGTAGAGAGTTACCGGCGTATCTTTCGTCATCGACGATGTGCAGTACCGGACTTAACTATTACCTGTCCCAACTTCCAAAGCACAATCGAGTATCACTTTCTTGGCCGGTGGAAGTAATCCTCGTGAATCGCAAATCCATGCTGTAGCAAGGTCTAAGCCATGATCTGAGCTTTGTCGGATAGCAGATAATCTGCTCAGTGTTTCCAAGGACTTCACAAAGCCAAAAATCATGCGAAAATCGATTTTTGTCTCTCGTCGAATTCGCCAGTGCAGTCACAATTATCACTCGAGTTCGGCGAGAAAATCCACGACGCGATCCGGACAGGGCGTGTGTGGCCTGCATGCCGCGGGTCGATTATGGTATGCGATCGACCGGAAGTTTGGAGGCCAACAACTCAACATAAAGGAGACTCTCATGGCTATCGACCAGAAAGCGACATCAAAGCAACTCCTCGAATTGTGGGGCGATAACTCCGTTCACAAAGCCGACGACCATCTCTCGGCTGCTTATGTCAATCATCAGATGCCCGATGCGGCGGGGGGCACTTCCAGCAAATTGCTGGCGGAATGGAAAGGTTTGGTCACCGACTTTCATCAGGGCTTTTCCGACGTGAACATGGAAGTACTCCAGCAAGTGGCAGAAGGAGACTTCGTTTGCTCCCGCTGGCGAATGACGGGCAAGCACACGGGAACCTTTGGGGCGCTTGAGGCAACTGGCAAGACAACGACGTGGACCGGTGTCCACACCGATCGCTACGAAGGAGACCAACTCGTCGAGAGTTGGGTCGATTGGGATAAATTCAGTTTTCTCGAAGGCTTGGGTGTAATCAAGTGACGACCTCAGCTTGAGTTTGATAATTCAGTAAGTGATCTTCAAAGAATCGGGATAGTATTTCTGATGTCCATCGAGATCGTTTCAATCCTTAAGCAGCTTTAATAGAATGTTGCTCTCGCCAGGCTCGTAGAGATATGTTGACTCCCGTTCAATGGGCGTATCTATTTGTGATCTTGTTGTGCGCCTTTGCCGGTGGTTATCTGCCATTGGCCAGACCCGATCAGGCGCGCGGTCCGCAAGGATTTCCCAATGGCGAAGCCTTTTCATCCGGGGTTTTCCTGGCCCTTGCGCTGACGATGCTACTTCCGTCATCGTTTGCGGTGTTTCGGCAAGTGTTGCCTGATCTTGAGTACCCCATTGCGTCGGTGATAGCGATCTTGGCGTTCCTCGTCTTGCTGGCACTCGAACATTTGATGGGTCACTTGGTAGGTCACACCCTGTCGGCAGAGACAAGTGTGAGGATACCGGCGATAATCCCTCTGATCATGACTAGCATGATTGCTGCCCCCTCTTTTTTCTTGGGTGTTGCGCAAAGGTGCTCGTGCAGTTGTCTGGCGCGTCCGAACGGAACTTGACATGCGTGGATTGCGAAAGCCGAGCTATATGATGCTCTTCAAGACTATCCTATCCTCGCCCGTTCCAATATGCGTACCAACTGCTGCGTAGCGTCCACTTCGACCAAGTCCCCATCGTGAATCGCCGAGGTAGCTCGCCCTGTACCAATGATTGTCGGAATCTTGAGTTCGCGGCAGATGATGCCGGCGTGGCAGGCGACTCCTCCATCATCCGTGACAATGGCGCCTGCATGCCGAAGGAGCGGCATGAGATTAGGATTCGACTGGATCGAGACAAGTACCTCACCGTCATTGAGTTCGATCCCGTCGGGTTCGGATGTCAGCACCACTCGCGCCCGGCCACGATGCACACCTGGCCAAGCGGCCTGACCGGCAATTCGGTCAGGATCGTCCGGCGGGATAATCTGCCGCTGACCCATTTCGCGCATAAGTAGGTAGCCCGTTTCCGTGACGAAATCCACTCGCTCCTCGTCACCAAGCATCTGATAAACAAACAGTCGACCGGCAATAACCTGTTCGAGGCGATTCTCCAGTGTTTCGCGGTTGATGCTGTTTTGATGCAACTCTCGCCAGGTGACAAGTTCGGGAGCACGATCGGGCTCTGAGAAACCCAGGCGATCTGCCAAGTCTTTCACAATCGGTTCAATTAGTCGACTCAAGAAGCGAGGATACAACGAATGCGATCGGAGTTCCTCAGCCAACTCGCGGACGCGCGGGTCGTCGATGTGGCCTTGTTCCAGAGCAATTAAGGTTGAAGCCGGTAAACTCGTGGTGTAGCGCCCCACTTCGATAAAGTGTTCGATTGCCTCATCTAGATTGCTGAAGCCCTCCCCTCGTTCGATCCGCTCGAAGCCGCGCCGATAAATCTCACGGCCGCGTTCCAAGAAAGCGATCAACTGATTTCGATCCGTACGATCAAGCTGACGAATATGATCGAGGACTGCTTCGAAGCTTACTTTCGGAGGAAACATCGTGGTCATTCCGGCCGCATCTTGAATCGACAAGAATCGATCGCAATGAAAGCCGAAATCTTCACCCGCGTGACGGCTGTCGAGCCAATGGCTGATGATCGAGGCCTCGAGTAGCGATAGTGGCCGCCGCACAAACGGCATCCAGGGCTCGGAATGATCGACAATTGGATCACGATATTCCTGCGCGAGTGTCGTAATTGGACGAGCTTGCAGAAGATGAAACGTGTCATCCGTCAATGCCCACTCTGTGTCCATGGGCATGCCGTAGTGGTCTTCGATTCGATCCAACAGCATGGCATACTCAAGCACCTGCTCGCCGCTCATTTTGGGCTCGCCGCCACGTTCACCAAGTTCGCGCCACTGTGGCTCAGGTTGGCCATGTTCGAGAAACAATCCTTGGCGCTGCTTGCCCCGAGTACTCTCGACGATTTCTTGTGCGCCGCGCCGAACCACATACTGGTCTGGCATTATCTTGCCCGATACTATCGCCTCCCCCAGTCCAAAACAGGCCTCAATGAGTCGCAGATCAGGTTCTTGAGTGACTGGATGAACCGAGAAACCGATGCCGGAGACTTCGCTAGAAATCATCTCTTGCACAACAACCGCCACGCCGAATTGGCCGGCACCGTAGCCGTGCGCCGCTCCATAGGCCAACGCGGGGGCTCGAAAAATGGAAAGCCAACAGGCCAGCACTTGCGACTCGATATTCTCGGGGGCAACGTCAAGGAACGTATCGAGTTGACCCGCCCAAGCATTGGCGGTGCCGTCTTCACAAGTCGCACTCGAGCGTACCGAAACGCTGAGAACATCAAGATAGTTAACGCCTGCTATGATCGCCGAGCTGATTTCTGCTGGAATCGTCGCACTGCTAAGCAACTCAACAATCGCCTGCGCTGCTTCCGCAACCGGTATTTTTCCAGTGTCGACATCGGCCAGCCAGCGAGCGACTTGACCGTTCGGATCAGCCATCGCCATAAAAGTATCAAATGCCGGGCGCGTAACGACAAAACCTTTCGGCACCCGCATACCAACATGCACAAGCTCACCTAATGAAGCACCCTTACCTCCACAGAGCGCTACCTTGCTGCCGTCAATTTCATCGAGTCGGAGTGTGTAGGGCGATGGCATAGAATTCGCCTCGTTGAAAAGTATTAATGATATTTTAAACCCAGAATGCGAACACAGGATAGCATAATGTATTAAGTGGAACACGACCACGAAGCGTGTGTACCATTTAAAGCTTCACCGAGCGCAAACGCAGCGCATTACCGATCACCGAGACGCTGCTGAGACTCATCGCCGCGGCGGCGATCATAGGGCTTAGTAGCCAACCAAATGCAGGGTAAAGCACTCCAGCGGCGATAGGGATACCGATGGCGTTGTAGCCAAACGCGAAGAAGAGATTCTGGCGGATGTTGCTCATCGTTGCTCGGCTCAATGAGGCCGCTTTGACGACTCCGCTGAGATCGCCCCCCACGAGTGTAACCCCGGCAGACTCGATGGCCACGTCGCTGCCGGTCCCCATGGCAATTCCCACATCCGCCGCCGCCAGGGCAGGGGCATCGTTGATGCCATCCCCAGCCATCGCAACAATCTTTCCTTGCTGGCGAAGTTGCTGGACAAAGTCGTGTTTGTCCTCCGGCGAAACTCCGGCCTTGAAATCGTCAATTCCAAGTTCGTTGGCGACGGCTTGAGCTGTGGCCTGGGCATCGCCAGTGAGCATCACTAGGTTCAACCCAAGCTTGTGGAGCTTCTTGATAGTGTCTGGTGTTGTCTCTTTGATCGGATCGGCAATTGCGATTACGCCAAGCAGGTTCTTGTCCGCTGCCACATATACTACCGTGCGACCCGTTGACTGTAATTCAGTGCTTCTCTCCGTGATCGACTGGGGAATCGGCACACTGGAGTTCGCTAGATAATCGTGTTTTCCAACCAACACGAGGCGACCACCTACTTTCGCTTCGATGCCGCCACCGGTGGTGCTCTGGAAATCGGAGGCCTCGTCAATTTGTAGATTTCGCTCGCCAGCTGCATCTACGATCGCCCGTGCCAACGGGTGTTCACTCGCACCTTCCGCGGCGGCGGCGAGCGCCAGCAATTCATCTTTGCTACTGCTTTCCACCGTAACGACATCGACCACCCGCGGACGGCCTTCGGTGAGCGTACCCGTCTTGTCAACGATAATCGTATCAACCTTTTCCATCGTTTCGAGTACTTGGGCGTCCTTGATCAACACGCCATCTCGGGCACCCCGACCGATGCCTACCATGATAGACATCGGCGTTGCCAGTCCCAGCGCGCACGGGCAGGCGATGATCAGCACCGACACGGCAGCCAACAACGCATGCGCAAGTCGCGGCTCGGGGCCGATGATCGCCCAGACTCCAAAGGCAACCAGTGCCGCGACAATCACCGCCGGCACAAACCAGGCTGCAACGACATCCACCAAACGCTGAATCGGCGCGCGACTCCGTTGCGCAGCCGCAACCATGTCGACGATTCGGCCCAGCACTGTCCCCGCTCCCACCTGCTGGGCTTCGATGAGAAGAGTTCCCGTCTGATTGAGTGTGCCCGCGGAAACCTTGTCGCCCAGTCGCTTTTCCACTGGCAACGGCTCCCCGGTAAGCATTGCCTCGTCGACGGTGCTTTCCCCTTCGCGCACGACTCCATCGACAGGCGTTTTTTCGCCTGGACGGACTCGGAGAGAATCGCCGACCTGAATCTGATCGAGAGGCACATCTTGTTCGCCGCCGTCCGTTACGCGATGGGCAGTTTTCGGCGCGAGTTGCATCAGCTCCCGAATAGCTCCGCTTGTGCGCTTGCGCGCTCGCAGTTCGAGCACTTGCCCCAAGAGGACAAGTGTAATGATGACTGCCGCTGCTTCAAAATAAAGCGGAGGTCGATCATGCTCATAAAACGCAGCCGGGATCAACGAAGGCAGCATCACGGCCACCAAGCTGAAAGCAAACGCTGTGAGTGTGCCGATCGCGATGAGCGTAAACATGTTAGGACTGCGATGCACAATCGATTGCCAACCACGCACCAGCAGCGGCCAACCACACCATAAAACCACAGGTGATGCGAGCGTCAATTGCAGCCAACCGGCAGCTGTGGCCGACAGCCAAGGATCCATTCTGAGCCCCACCATTGGCCCCATGGTCAGAATCAAGAGCGGCACACTCAGCGCTACACCGACCCAAAATCGCCGCGACATATCGTCCGCCGTCCCGTCCTCTTCCTCCTCAGCTGAGACGGTCTTTGGCTCCAGGTCCATCCCACACTTGGGGCAACTCCCCGGCCCGACCTGCTCGATCTCGGGATGCATGGGACAAGTGTAAAGTCGAGTATTGTTGCCCTGGGTGGCAGCGTCGCGCTGTTGTGGTTTATCGTGACAACAGGAATGTTCGTCGCTCTGTTGGTCTGTCGCATGCTGCTTGGCAAAGCGATCGCGACAGCCGGCGCTGCAGAAGTAATGCGTCGTGCCGTCCTCGGTCAGCGAGAGAGCCGTCTCAGTATCGACCTGCATCCCACAAATCGGATCGGTTGCCTGGTCCATGGGTTTATTACTCCAGAGATTTGTAATAAGGAGTATTTAATAGCCCTCGCATAGAATCAGCGATGTTGTGGACCTCATCACTCCACAACTTCACTCGGTTCTTCCCAAGTCATCAGATGCGATTCGAATGATTTGATTGCGGCACCACCATCCTCGGCTGGTTCCGATTCAAAGCCGGCCTCCGCCAAAAAGGATTGTTGCTCTTCATCGACCTGGCCGTTGTCAGCAACGGCCCGCCACCATTGCAATTGCGGCCAGTCGCGACGAACCGTTTTCAACGATGTGCTGACAGTCCGACCGTTGACACCTGGCGAGAATCCAGCACGAGTGGCAATCGAGGACAAGGTTGCCAGCTTTTCTGCTTTCTTAAGTTCCCAAAGAATGTGAGCAATGGCTTGAGCGCGAGTTGACGTAACGGACATGAATCACTTCTGACGGCTAAATGTTAATTGTTCTTAGTTCTGGGCGCCTGTAGTCTTCGGCCAGTCTTGGCTTTTGATTGCAATGGTGTTGTTGAGAACCGATCAATCAATGTACTTGCCCAGATGGACGGAAGCGGCGTGAAGCTCCCTCATTCCCTCTGACAAGATTCATTCTACACTATCGTGCACTATCTTGTCTTCACGGCGTTCTTCCCTTGAAGTACGCATGTCCAGCAGGGTGCAACGTGCCCGTAAGAACTATTTGACAGTGAATATAGAGGCCAAAGAGAAGAACTTCCGGCGACGGCTACTAATAACCACCAATCTCTATAGCACGACTTCTTCGTGTTCGAGTTGCTCTGGCGGCTGCCCCATCCAGAGTGGCGTGGCAATGAACCACACGATGGTAGCGATCAGCATGGCCAGCTTCGTTTGGGATAGATCTAGCGAACCGGTTAGGAACATGACCGATGGTACAATCGTGGCGATGAGGGCCGCAGCAGATACGAGTTGGAGGAGTTTTCTCATGGTTTCACTCGATCGATCCCGGACTGCGTTGCAGTCCGACTAGGGTTAGGTAGTACGTTGCTGGTAAAACTTGCTAAGGGCGATGTACATGGCTGTTGCGATAAACCAACCCGGTAGAGCCACGAACCAGATCTGAAAAGGTTCAAAGCCGTTGATCTTGATGCCCGATTTCACTAGACCCAGACAGATACCAAGGGTAATGAACCAAGTTAGCCCTGCGGCCCAGTTGAATGACAATCCACGGTGATCCGCATAGTAGGGTTGCAATCCTAATCGCTTGAGCAGCCAGAAGTCGGCAAACACGACAGCTCCCATAGGCATGAGTAGCAAACCATACAAAGCAACAAATCCCAAAAGCTGCATGGCGATTGCCGGGAACATTCCCGCTATAGTGGCGACAGCGCCTGTGAACAAGGTGACGGCGAAGCGCGACTTATTCGGCACAATGGCTTGAAACGCGAGACCAGCCCGATAGATCGTCGGATTGGCGGTGGTCCAACCCGCGATGATCACACAAATCAATCCCGCAATGCCGCAGGCCTTGTAGGCTAACGGCCCCGGCAGAACATCGGTATTAACAGGGTCATTATGAAGCTGCAAGGCATAAAGCATCGACGCGGAAATCCAGGCCATGAAGTGGCCGACATACATGCCCGCAGCGGTAGCGATTCCATACCAAGAATATTTGGCAAATCGAAACACTGAGAGATCGCTCATGCCAATGTGCATAGCCATGTTGCAGAACCAGGCAAAGAAAGTCACGTACCAAAAGGTAAATTTTACTTGGCCTTCCAGGGGTTCGCCCCCTTTCCAGATCGAAGTTTGTGCCAGGTGCCAGAGGTCGCTGAGCGAATTGATCTGAGAGTTGTTGACGTCGATAAATTCTTTGAGGCCGACGAGTCCAAATGCCAAGAATACTAACACCATCCAAGGGGCGGCAATATTGGCGATACGCGATACCATCTCATAGCCATACGCAGCTACGATCGATATTGCCGTTCCAATAGCGAGCACGGCCAACACCCAACCAACGCTATTGGGATAAACATCATTTAGCCCCGGCATAGGAAAATCAAACCATACGCCCAAGGCCGTTGCAGAGACGGTTATCATCGACCCGGCTAGGAAGCAGAACATCACGCCGTTGGCCAGGTTATAGAGCGTGACGAGTTTTCGTCCGCAGATCTTTTCGAGTTGGTAATAGAGCGTCAAGCGTGCCCGCACGGCAATAGGTGCCGTGAGCAACGTCCAGCTCAGTACGGCTAGTGCATTCCCCAGAAGCAAACCCACGATGAGATCATAGGCACTAACCCCCGCCGCCACGAAGAGTGGACCAAGCATCAGTTCTGTGCCAGCACAATGTTCGCCGGCGTACATTCCAATAAAACTCTTGAACCCCAACAGAGAACGTTGAGTCACCGGCTCGCGTTCAAATTCCCCAGTAGGTTGCGATTGATCATCCGCCATATTATGTCTTTCGCCTAAATCGTGAGCGGAACGTCGCTAAATATCGAACCATTTAACAAACCCTGCTCACCGTTTGCTGAGTATTTGTTGCTCATAAGTCTGGACTTCATCAAGCCACGCACGCCCCACAGGTACGTCATTATTTTGGCAATAGTAGTCCCAAACCGCATTTGCTGGTAGATTCTTGATTTCTTCGAGCAACGCCAGGCGCGCCGTGAGATTGCCTTCCGCCTCAAACTTGCGGAGTATTGCAGTGGGCTCTAGCAACGCGTGTAGCAAAGCCCTACTTGTGGCCCGAGTGCCTATGACCCACGCAGCAATTCGATTGATACTCGCGTCGAAGAAATCGAGCCCGATGTGTACCCGTTCGAGATATCCGCCTCGCACGATTTCTTGCATGATCGCCTGCAGCTCGTCGGTGAACGTCACAACATGATCACTGTCCCAGCGGACTCCACGGCTCACATGCAGCAGGATTTCATCGACCCATTGGAGAACGGCTGAAATCTTGTCCGAAATGACTTCCGTCGGGTGAAAGTGACCGGCATCGAGGCAGAGCAGTTTCTTATTGCGAACCGCATAACCAAGATAAAACTCATGCGAGCCTACGACATAGCTTTCCGATCCCAGCCCGAATAATTTGCATTCGACGGCGTCCTTGTTGAGCTTAGGGTCGATGGATTCAGCAAAAATCGTGTTCAGCGATGCGGCCAAGCGCTCGCGAGGGCCTTTGCGGTCTATCGGCGTGTCTTTGGAGCCATCGGGCATCCAAAAGTTTGTGATGCAGGGATTCTGCAGAGCCTTGCCCATCGCGGCAGCGATTCGCCGGCAGCAGATCCCATGCTCAATCCAGAATTCGCGAATCCCTTTGTCTTGGTGCGAGAGTGTAAACCCATCGGCGGACTTCGGGTGAGAAAAAAACGTGGGATTAAAGTCGAGCCCGATTTCCTTTTGCTTAGCCCAATCAATCCAGCTCTGGAAATGTTCAGGCTGCAACTCATCCCGTTCTACTCTCTTGCCACCGGTGTCGGCATAGCTCGCATGGAGATTCAAACGGTGCGCGCCGGGGATCAGAGCCATCGCCTGATCGAGGTCGGCTCGCAATTGATCCGGCGTGCGCGCCTTACCCGGATAGTTGCCCGTGACTGCGATACCGCCTGTCAATTCTCCGTCAGGATTCTCAAATCCGCTGACGTCATCACCTTGCCAGCAATGCATAGAGATCGGAATCCGAACAAGTTGCTTGATGGCGCTCTCGGTGTCGACTCCCCATTCTGAGTACTGATCTCGAGCGAATTGGTATGCTTGTTCAATGTTTGGCATATTCAAGTAGCCTCAATCGGATAGGCGGTTAGCTCAGCAAACTTGCCGCGAGATTCTTCCCAATGTGTAGCTGAATCAGGATCGACAGTATTATGCGGAAACGAGTTGGCGACAATCTGTCGCAGCTCGGTCAGATCGGATAACTCACCGCATCCCATCGCCTGTACGAGTAAATTGCCAATCGCGGTTGCTTCGATGGGTCCTGTAATAATCGGTCGTCCAACCGCCGCCGCAGCGAACTCATTGAGCAAGTTGTTCTGAGTACCACCACCAACGATGTGCAACACGCCAATTGATTTGCCGAGGACCGATTCTAACTGATCAAGTGTCGCTCGATAGCAGAGAGCCAGGCTTTCCAAACAGCACCGGACGAGTTGTCCAGTAGTTTCCGGCTCAGGTTGCTGCGACTCTTTGGCGAACCTACGAATTTTCGCTGCCATGTTGTCGGGGGATGCGAACTCTGCGTGGTTGGGATCGACTATCGTGCGTCCCGCTTCAGTCTGGCGAGCCTCCTGCACCATATCGGCAAAATCAATTAGTTGGCCTTGTTCTTGCAGTTCGCGCCGCAGTTCTTGCACTAACCACAGGCCGGCAATGTTTTTGAGAAGTCGAATCGTACCATTCACACCCCGCTCATTGGTAAGCGGTACACTACGTGCTGCTTCTGAAGTGATCGGTTTGTCTAGTTCAGCCCCCAGTAACGACCAGGTTCCGCTGGAAAGATAGGCCCAATTCGCATCACCGCTGGTCGGCACCGCAGCCACTGCCGAACCCGTATCATGTGCCGCAGGTGCGATTACTTGAACCGTCGTAGGCGCCCCCGTCGCTTGGGCAACCTCATCTCGTAGCGTTCCCAACGCAGTACCTGGTTCCACGATCGGGCCTAGCAGATGAGTTGGTATCCCAAGTTTCTCCAGCATCCTTAGGTCCCACTGTCCCGATTTGACATCCAACATGCTGCTAGTCGAGGCGATAGACCGTTCGGTAGAGAGTTCTCCTGAAAGCCAGTAGTGCAGTAGATCGGGAAGAAACACCAGACGCGTGGCTGCGTCGAACATTCTTGGCTCAGTCTCGAAGCGCGCTGCAACCTGAAAAAGCGTGTTGAACGGCATCAACTGAATGCCAGTCCGCTCATAGAGATTCTCAAATCCGCCAAGCTGTTTGATCACTCGTTGACAAGCCACTTCGTTTTGCGGATCGCGGTAGCAATGGGGCAGTCCCAGCACCTCGCCGCTCTTTCCCAAAAGGGTCCAGTCAACTCCCCAAGTGTCGACGCCCACACTCTTGAGTTCGACTCCATTCTCACAACACCAAGTGGTTGCTGCGCGTATGCCGTTGAGAATATGAAGCCAAATTCCCGTGAGATCCCACACGGGGCCTACCGGAGTGGGGCAGGGAAAATGCTCGAAGCGATGAACTTCCTCAAGCCGCAGCTTAAGCGGACTCTCTTCCAACACACCCAGAATCGCGCGACCAGAACTGGCACCGAGGTCAATAGCTAGATGGGCAAGCGACATAAATCGAAGAGTCTCTTAACGCTGGAATGCTTCATGCAAACCACCGTCGACGTTAATGATCTGCCCTGTAGTTTTACTCGATTTTTGCGACAGGAGAAAGTAGGCCGCCTCCGCCTGATCCGCAGGGGTAATCGGACGCTTGGTCAAAGTTCGCTGGGCATAAAAATCGGCAAGTTTGCTACACAGTTGGTTATCCGAATCCGACTCCTCGAAAGGGATTTCATATTTGGTCAGAGAGGCGATCACCCTATCTCGTGGGAACATGGTTGAGCCTTCGATTACCGTCGCAGGGGCGATGGCGTTGACTCGAACCAAGGGTGCCATCTCGATGGCCAATTCCCGCACCAAGTGATTGGCAGCGGCCTTGGATGTGTCATAAGCGAGCGAGCCCTTTTTCGATACGGCACCATTGACACTGGTCGTAAGCACGATGGAGCCTTCCAGGCCTTGCTGCTCGAAGATGCGACGGGCCTCATCGACGAGGTTGTAGCTCCCTCGCACATTGACATCGAATGTGAGTTGCCAGGCCTTGTCGGAAAGTTTTCCTTCGCGGCTAGGTGGCAAGAACACACCTGCTGTGACGACGATGTTGTCCAGTCCACCGTAGGCCAAGAGTGTTTGCTGCAAGGCCGCTTGAATGGACTCCCGGTTGGTGATGTCCACCCCAACGCCAATTGCCGGCCCACACCCAGAGATCCCCGTGCCAGCCACGCCGATGCCTTGACCATAAATCTCAGTGAGTTCATTGGCGGTCGCTTGTGCCATCTCGGCGTTCAGGTCAGCGCACACCACGTGGGCACCTTCCTTGGCCAAGCGATGGGCCACCTGTTTGCCGATCCCTGACCCAGCACCCACGACCAACACGATGCTGCGCGCCAACTCTTTCTCCGGCGGCATCCGCTTGAGCTTTGCTTCTTCCAGAAGCCAGTATTCAATGTCGAAGGCCTCTTGCTGGGGCAGGGCGATGTACTCGTCCATCGCCTCGGCACCACGCATTACTTCGACGGCACAGTTGTAAAACTCAGCCGTCACGCGTGATTCACTCTTGTTCTTGCCCCAGGCAATCATGCCGATGCCAGGGATAAGCACGACCGTCGGGTTGGGGTCTCGCATCGCAGGCGAGTTTTCGTGCTTGCATGTCTCGTAGTAAGTTTTGTAGTCCTGACGATACTGAGTAAGACCCGCAGCGAGCTTTTCCTTGAGTACATCGGTGGATTCCTCTTGTGGATTCCAATCGACATAGAGTGGCTTGATTTTGGTTCGTAGGAAGTGGTCCGGGCAACTCGTGCCCAATTCCGCCAAACGTGCAGCATCATTGGAATTCACAAACCGCAGAATTTTTGGATCGCTCTGCAGGGTACCGACGAACTTCTTCTGCTGACATACCTGGCCTCGCAACCAGGGCAATAAGTCGACGAGAATCTTGTAACGTGCTTCCTCACCCAATGAATCATACTTCTGACCGCCAAAGGTCGCCTCGCCCTTGTCTTTCGATTCGATGTACTCCGCGGCTTTGTCGATCAGCGATAGAGTCAACTCGTAGCACTCGCGATCGTCGTCGGCCCAGTTGATCAGCCCATGCTGTCCCATGACGAGGCCATCGAGCGAGGGATTTTCTTGGACTTTGCGTTGCATCAGCAAACCAAGCTCAAACCCGGGTCGCAGCCAAGGGACCCAACCCACGCTGTCGCCAAAAATCTCTTTGGTCAATTCCTCACTACGGCGACTAGCAGCAATGGCAATCACCGAGTTGGGATGCATATGATCAATATGCTTGGCCGGCAAGAACGCATGCAGTGGTGTGTCAATCGAACTAGCGCGGGGATTTAGATTAAATGTGCAATGGGGAAAGTAGCCTACCATGGCATCTTCCGCAGGAGTCTTCGGCCCACGCTCTGGCTGGTTGTCGTAAATTTCCTGCAGCGCTAGCAACTTGGAGTAATAGAGAGACGAGAAATTCTCTTGCTTGCTGGTCCGCAGATCTCCCCCTGAACCTTTGACCCACATGACATCAACCTCTTTGCCAGTCAGCGGGTCGATCTCGCGCAGCTTCGCAGAAGTGTTTCCTCCACCCGTATTAGTGATGCGTTGGTCCGCACCGAGGCAATTGGAACGGTAGACGAGCCGTTCGACCCCAGTGAGTCCCTTCGTGGCAGAATCATCCCAGAGATTGTCGACCTTGTTTTCTTTAGTAGCAGTTGCAGACATGATTGGCTTTTTGTGTATTTTCTGGAGTAGAAATAGTTGATAAACCACATATTCTCACTTATAATAGAAGTCGTCAAGGATCTAATGGCAAAAATACATGGTAAAATGTGACATTTTATGAAAAAAACCAACATATTGTCACTTCCTAAAGAGCGACGCCTCGAAATCCTCGCAGAATTGCAGCAAGAGGGGGCAGTTCGTGTGGCGGCGCTGGCCGAGCGGTTTGGCGTCGCCGAGGAAACTATTCGCCGCGATCTCGACAAACTCAGCGAAGAAGGCCATTTGTCACGCACGCATGGTGGAGCCTTAAGCGTACGCAGCGAGCGGTTCGATCTCCCTTCGGCAGTTCGTAAGAGCAGTCATTCCACGGAGAAGCAGCAAATCGCGCAGCGGGCGCTATCCCACATTGAGCCCCACGATGTTGTCGCTTTCGATGCCTCTACGACAGTGCTTGAATTGGTTTGTCTGCTACCCGATATGCCACTGACGGTCATTACTTATAGCCTTGACGCGGTCCGGCTTTTGGCCGACCGTCCGCAAATCAAAGTCATCTCTACTGGCGGCGAACTCGAGGCCAACTCCTTTTGCTTGCTTGGCCCCGTGGCCGAAGAAACCATCAGGCGTTTTTCGATCAACAAGTTCTTCTGCTCATCCAAAGGCATTGATTTGAAGCGGGGGTTCAGCGAAGCCTCCACTTCGCATGCCTCCATCAAGGGGCTGGTAATGCAACTCGCGGATCGTGTCTTCATGATGGCCGACCACAGTAAGTTCGGCGTTCGTTCGATGACCTACACTGGCAAATTGCAAAGTGCTGACGTCGTGATCACCGACAACGCAACCGACGCCGTCTATCTGGATGCCCTTGCTCAGGCAGGAGTCGAAACGGAAGTCGTTTCGCTTAGAGAACGCATCGCTCAGTAATTGATAGCGATGCTAGCGTAGGCAGAGTCGGATTAATCCTCAATCTCCGCTGCCTAGCATTCCGATCAAAAGGAGTGGAATAGCGATAATCTCTTTTTACGATTTCAATGCGCGCGAGCATCCTATGTTGGTCATCATCAGCGATCTGCACCTGACCGATGGCACGAGTGGCACGACCATCTCGGCAGGGGCGTTTCGTTTGCTCGCCGATAGGCTCTCCGACCTGGCGCTCAGTGCATCACAGCGTCGCGACGGCCACTATAAGCCGATACAGCAGATCGATCTGGTCCTGTTGGGTGATGTGCTTGACGTGATCCGCTCAACCCAGTGGCTCAATCGTCCAGCTAGACCCTGGGACGATTCCAAGTCGCCCCAGCTTTTCGAAATGGTCTCCAAGATTACGGGTGATATCATCCGGCAGAATGCAGATTCCCTTCGCGTTTTTCGGCAGCTTGCGGAGGAAGGGGTGCGCGTCCCTTGTTCTCTGGCCAACGGTCGGCCCGCTGCAGGAGAATCTTTGCAGGTGCCGGTACGCATCCATTATATGGTTGGCAATCACGACTGGCCCTATCATCTGTCGGGTCAAGACTACAATCAACTCCGCCGCGCGATTGCCTCCCACATGGGGCTGGCCACCTACGCCGATGCCCCGTTTCCACACGAGGTGTGGGAGAGCAACGAATTGGTGCAAGTAATGCGCCGCCACAAGGTCTTCGCACGTCATGGCGACATCTACGATCCCTTCAACTTCGAAGGAGATCGCGACACGAGCAGCCTGGGAGATGTGATCGTACTCGAATTGCTAAATCGCTTCGGCAAACAAGTCGAGCAACAACTGGGTAATGACTTGCCGGAAACGGCACTTATGGGACTTCGTGAGATCGATAACATTCGTCCACTGTTGTTGGTTCCGGTGTGGATTGATGGGCTCTTGGAGCGAAGCTGTCCCCAACCAGCGTATCGCAAAGAAGTGAAACGCATCTGGGATACCCTGGCAGACGAGTTTCTCGAGCATCCATTCGTCCGCCAGCGAGATACCTGGAGCCCCGTCGACATCGTCGACAAGCTGGAGAAAGCATTAAAATTCAGCCGACGGCTCTCGATGAACTGGGCCAGTTGGATCGCCCAAGTAGTCTCCGAGTTGAGCGGCTCAAATTCCGCTTCGTATTATTCGCATGCCCTGGCAGAGCAAGATTTTCGCAATCGACGGGCTCGACATATTGTCTATGGCCACACGCACGCAGCCGAGGTCGTACCGCTAGATGCGAGTTCTGCCGACGGCTACGTGCTGCATCAAACGTATTTCAATGCCGGCACCTGGCGGCGAGTCTATAGCCAAACCCAGTTTGCACCCCGCGAACACGAATTCATGGCCGCCGACACGATGAGCTATTTGGCTTTCTTCCAAGATGACGAACGCAGCGGTCGGCCCTATGAAACGTGGAGCGGATCGTTGGGAATTCATCCCCAGGCGCCCAACATGCTGCGCTTCGATCCAGGTCCCGAGCCTATCGCCAACAGCGAACCCATCTCGACGCCACGTGTTCCCATTCGCGCTCCGCATTTCGCAGTGCCGCTGGCACCGAGTGCAATAGAGCGGATACGAGCAGCGGGATAAGACATTGTGTTTCGGACCACCTTTCTCGTAGGCCATAAACAAGCCGTGCGCAGTTTCGGCGAATTCTCTTACTCGATCAATCCGCGACTCTGCAGCCAGTTCCCCAATAAATTCGGCCATTCGACGACAGGTTTATCTTTCCGCCGCATTCCAAATCCATGGCCACCTTCGTCGAAAACGTGCAACTCGGCAGGGACCTTGTGTTTCACTAGCGCACGATAAAACCGTAGGCTGTTTTCCACCGGCACACCTCCATCGTCTGTAGCGTGTACGAGAAACGTCGGCGGCGTGTCGTCGGTGACTTGCAGATCGTTCGACATCAGCTCCACCATCTCCGTTGTAGGCTGATCGCCTAGCAGATTCTTTCGCGAACCGCCGTGCGTGATATCCGAATCCAACGAAATCACCGGATAGATAAGCATCAAGAAGTCAGGGCGGCACGACTGCTGATCAATAGCATCCTCAGCGCTAGCGTCCCCGCCGTCGAAGTGTGTTCCTACCGATGAGGCCAAATGCCCCCCGGCAGAGAACCCCATGACTCCAATGCGATCTGTATTGTATCCAAATTCGCTTGCGTTTTCGCGAACTATCCGCACGGCACGTTGAACATCGCTCAAGGGCACCGGATGCTGGTGCGGCCCGCCACCGTGGCGATACTTCAAGACGAACGCGGTGACTCCCCGTTTGGCAAACCACTGGGCGACTTCCGTCCCTTCCTTGTCGAAGGCAAGTCCGCCATACCCGCCACCAGGGCAGATGATGACCGCAGTTTCGCCTTTTTCCTTGGTGCTGGCAGGAAACACGGTTAGCGTAGGAACCTTGACGCGGGTGACCCAACTATTTGGAACGCCCGGTTCGCCACGTTCTTCGCTTAGTTCGACGTCAGTGATATCTTCTGATCCAGGAGCAATGCCGTTCCACAAGTCAATGACTTGTTGCGTGGCGACTTCCTGGCCGTTCGTAAATGATGTAGTCATAGCGAACAAGAGAATAGGGTAAAGATAAAATGATAAACGAGACATAGCGATTCCTTCTGATGAGAAACAAGGATTATTTCCGCCAAACACCAACCACAGCCGGTGGATACGACCGCACGAGCCAACTTTCTTCTTCACGACTGTCAGACACACCTCCGCGCAGCAAGTTGAAGTCGAACGTCGTGTCCGCTTCTACCACAAAGATACTCTCTGCCGGTGCGTGGTCGAGTACCCTTTCGATGAGATCCAACATTTCCGCTTGCCGTTCGCCGTAAAAGGAATAGGGAGGACTGCAGAAGACAAGCCAGGGAGGGAGAGAATTCGGAATTCGGAATTCGGATTGCGGAGAGGTTTCGGATTCCACACTCCGCATTCCGCACTCCGCATTCGCCAAGTCTCGCTTCGCCCATAAGAAAGCGCTCGTGACCAAGAGCTGTGCTTTATCGGCCAACCCAAGCATTGCGATGTTTTCTTCGATCACACGGGCCGTGGGAACATGTCGCTCGATAAAGGTCGCACTCACCGCACCTCGACTTAACGCCTCCAGCCCGAGTGCCCCCGTGCCAGCAAAGAGATCGATGGCGTGTTTACCAGCGGAGTCGATGCTAATGAGATTGAAGATTGCCTCGCGAACCCGATGCTTCATTGGTCGCGTAACTGCGGCCCCCCCTTGCTGGAAGGGTTCATAACGCAACTTACTCCCACGAAGCTTGCCCCCAATGATCCGCAGTTCAGTGCTATCAGCGAGGTCTGTTTTCTTCTTGCGTTTGTTTTTCGTCGGTTTGGCCACAGAGGTGCCTTATAAAGTTGCGGGTGCCAAAATACGTACCTATTTGTTAAAAAGATAGGCTCTCGCAGAGACGCGGAGATAGCAGAGGTTAAACTACTTCGCCTCTCTGTGCCTCCGCGTCTCTGCGAGAAAACTTCCTTCCACAGAGTTCTTACTTGCCACCATTGTGCATTGAATTGCTAGAGGTACTATCCCATGGGACGTTTCTTATTTGTTTTTTGTTGGTTTCTTCTCGCAAATATAGGCGCAATCCGTCTTGAAGTCGTCACAGCTCAGCAGCCCGTGGCCCAGAACTCGACGGATGCCCTGGTTGCCAGTTTCGAAAAGGCGCGCAACGAATGGGTCGCACTCTACGGAAAAATCCAAGCCAAGCAGCAAGATAAGGCTGGCAAGTCGGGTGACCAGCTCAAACAGATCGACTCCGAGATTGATACCCTGCGGGCCCAGGCCGCTGAGCAACTTGGCGAATTAATAGAAACGGGGTTGGCAGTCTATAAGGCCGATCCCGACGGAAATCCCCAAGTAAAAGAGACTTTGATTTCCATGGCCACGTTCCATGTCTTGGGAGACGCCCAGGGCAATGGCGGCGACCAATTCGAACGGGCATTGCCGCTGATTAAGGACTTACTCGCCGCCGGCGCGGGGGCAGAAGCTCCTCAACTGTGGTTGCTCGGAGCGGTGAGCGCAGTTAGCCTGAACGACTTTAACTTGGCCAAAGAATACTTCGCTCAGGCCGAAGCCGCCGGGGCCTTTCGCAGTGCACCTCAAAGTGCGTCTCAAGGCCGGTTGATGCAATTGGCCCAAAGTATGCGAGACGGTTTGCCCGACCTGGAACAGAACTGGCAGATAGAACAACGAATTCGCGAAGCGGAAGGGCTTGCTGATGATCTTCCGCGCGTGCAATTCACCACGAAAGACGGTGATATCGTAATCGAGCTTTTCGAAAACGAGGCCCCGCAGGCGGTGGCCAACTTTCTCACACTCGCAAAGAAGGGCTACTACGATGGCGTGCCCTTCCATCGTGTGTTGCCTGGCTTCATGGCCCAAGGGGGAGATCCCACCGGTTCGGGTAGCGGCGGCCCCGGTTACTCCATCCGCTGCGAGTGCCACGGCGACGACTATCGCAAACATTTCCGCGGTAGTCTCAGCATGGCCCACGCAGGGCGGAATACGGGTGGCTCGCAGTTTTTCCTCACTTTTGTCCCCACCAGTTATCTCGATGGTCGCCACACGGTTTTCGGCCGCGTGGTCGAAGGCATGGACGTGGCTGCATCCATCAAACGCCGTGACCCCGACAACCCCAGTGGACCGAAGCCAGACAAGATTATCAAAGCCACGGTCCTCCGCGATCGGGGGCACGAGTACAAGTTTGAGAAGCTGCCGGGGAGGTAGTTATTCTTTCATGGACCATGTGTTTCTTTCTCCAACGAATTTTTCATTTTGAGCGTACCACACGACACACCTCGACAATTAACTATTCGTGCGGCGGTTACCGGAGCGCTCCTGGGAGCAATCCTCGTACCATGCAATGTCTACTCGGGGTTGAAGATCGGCTGGTCGTTTAATATGTCCATCGCTGCGGCTTTGCTCAGCTGTGGCTTCTGGGGAGTTGCTCGTCGCGGGCTGGGTGAGCGGCGCATTGCCACCTGGGGGCTACTGGAGAACAACATCAATCAAACTTGCGCCTCGTCCGCAGCCTCGATTATTTCCGCCGGCCTCGTGGCACCGATTCCGGCGCTCGCGATCCTCACTGGCCAAACACTCACTTGGCCTGTGCTCTCGGTCTGGCTGTTCACGGTCAGTTGTATCGGGGTGCTCGTCGGTCTCGCACTTCGCCGACAGATGTTGATCGTCCAGTCACTTCCGTTTCCCTCTGGGATAGCGACTGCCGAAACGGTTCGTGAGATTTATGCTGAAGGTCGCGAAGCAACAAATCGCGTACGCTATTTGCTGGGTGCGGGTTTTCTGTCCGGCTTAACCAAACTTTTTGCCGACTTCATCTATCAGCTGCCTCAGATTGGCCCGGTCATTGGACTGGGGACACTTCGACTGTCGACGCTCACAACACGCAGTCTTGGCTTTGTGCTAGATCCCTCGTTCTTAATGATTGGTTTTGGGGCGATCGTTGGTTTGCGAGTGGGGTTGTCGCTTGTCGTGGGAGCTTTCGTAGCCTGGGGGATATTGGCTCCGTGGTTGTTTGCCTCGGGACGTGTCCCGCTGCCTGTCGAAGATCAAACCGTTTATGGCAACGCGGTAGAGTTCTTGCTCTGGCCCGGCGTGGCCATGATGGTTACCTCGGCTCTGGTCTCGTTCTCGTTCTCACTCCCAGGCATCTTTCGCAGCTTGTTGATTCCCAAGTCGGATTCTGAAGAGCTCGTCGATGTCGAAGCGGGGCCCAGTGTGCCCACAAAATTGCTGGTTGTGGGGTTCTTGCTGGCAACCATCGCAACGACTGTGGCCCAGGTAACCATCTTTGGGATCGAACCCCACATGGGCTTCTTGGCAGTGCTACTCACTTTTATCTTGGCAATCGTGGCGGCTCGGGTTTCTGGGGAAACTGGGATTCCTCCGATCGGGGCGCTTGGCAAAGTCACGCAGCTAACCTTCGGATTCATCAATCCCACCAACGTCACTGAAAACCTCATGACCGCCAATGTCACCGGAGGTGCAGCCGGGCAGTGTTCCGATTTGCTTCATGACTTGAAAGCGGGACTTCTTCTCGGAGCTTCCATACGAGCCCAAGCAGCAGCGCAATTCTTGGGCGTGCTTGTCGGATCAGTAGCGGGCAGTGCTGCCTACTTGGTGCTGATTCCCGATCCCGCGGCAATGCTCCTCACCAAAGAGTGGCCTGCCCCGGCGGTGGCAACTTGGAAAGCTGTTGCCGAGTTGTTTCGCGATGGCATCGATGCCGCTCCCTCGGGGGCGCTGCTTGCTTCAATTGTGGGAGCGATCGTGGGAATAGGCTTCTCAATCTTGCAGAAACTGTTGCCAGATAAATACGCTCATTGGTGTCCCAGCGCTGTAAGTCTCGGGCTCGCATTTGTGATTCCCGCTTTCAATAGTATCTCGCTGTGTCTCGGGGCGATTGCGGCCGCGATCGCAACACGCGTTGCACCGACGTGGTCGCGCAGGTTTGTGTTGCCGATAGCCGCAGGCTTAGTAGCGGGCGAAAGTCTAGCGGGAGTCGCTAGTGCACTCGCGACTCTACTCTTTTCGTCTTCCTGATGAGAAGTCTTTTGACCAGTAGATACACCGTCAGGTGCAAAGGTACCCTCTCGAATCGAAAGTCGGCAAGACAAGTCTCGGTAAAGGTGGTCTGAGGCAACTCCATTTATGCACTCAATACTGGGGGTCCCAATTGGCAGTGCAGAACTTTGAGTGTTGTGCGCGGGTGCTCCAATGAAATCCTCTGCAACTGCAGACTGCAACGGTCCCCCGAGAGAGCAATACGCACCGAGATTACTCTCCCAAACGACCAAAGAGTGTCATATCGAGCAAAGAGATGGTTCAAGTTTTCAAAGATCGCGCAGCCTCTGCTGCAAACCCCTATTATCGCGATTCGAGTGACCAATTTCTATAAGAATGTTTGTGCCAGTAGATCCCGCTTGCCGAGCGGGATACTCAGAGCTTGTCGGAGTACCAACCCGTAGAACGGGCACTGTGCCTCTTGTGAGTTTCTTGGAAAAGTGCCTAGACATGAAACGACTTGTGACATAGCGATGAGACCCGTTACGGGCTGAATGCGGTCGGAGATTTAGCCAGAATTCTTGAGCCACGGGTTGTCACGGAAATACACGGATGGTTAAGCAGCGTGTAGTTTCATCAGTAGAGGAGAGAGTCGTTGGCGGTGAAGGTCTGCGACCCGGCACACAGTCGCCTGTTTGGCGAATCGAGTTAGAATGTTTTACGGCCTCTATGTTTCTGGCGGAGTCTTCAATTACACTGTCGACCTTGCCTTCATTGTTCCCGCAGGTCGAAATCGAACTTCAGTTATTGACAGCGGTTAGGAACACCACTCGGAGATGCGGCACGCTCGAGACTGTCGAGGATTGTGCACCCGCTGACTCGAAGAAGTCTGCGTATCTGTATGAGGTGTCTGCGCGGAAGACAGACCTCTGCGACTTATTTAAGAGCGTATTCCGCTTCGGCTGGTTAACCTTCGCTTAGTTCGAGATCCGACAATTTGCAATCGGTGGCGTGTCCGCTGCTGCGTTTGCCGTATAGTCGTGAACAGCTTGACCACGCGCTGCACTTGGTGAACTAGCCGGGTTCGAAGAAGTTGGAGACAAAACGTAGGGTCGTAACGATTATGCGGAGTACTGATGGCCTTTCGATGTATGACCTCTCTCTCTACGTTTCAGCAAATAACGCAAGCTGTGTATAATTGGGGTCTATATAGGCTCGTTTCCAAAATGCGACTGCATTTTGCTTATCCCCAAAAATAGTCATGCGTGCTGTCTACTAACTTCTCCCGATCTTTGTAGATTCAATTTGAAGACGATGAATCGAAAGCAAACAATACTTGGAATTGCTATCATTCTCGCGGCGACTTGCGTAATCTACTATCCTTCGCTGCACGGTGAATTCATCCTCGATGACGACGACTACATCACAGAAAATGAATTCATCAAGGCTTCGGATGGGCTCTCCAGTTTCTGGTTTAGCACAGAGCCGGTCGACTACTACCCGATCAGCAATTCCTCGCTCTGGTTTCAATGGCGACTGTGGGGGGATACGCCAACGGGATACCATGTTGTCAACCTGGGCCTGCATATTGTTTCGGTTTTACTCCTGTGGAGAGTGCTGATCAGGCTATCAGTACCCTGGGCCTATTTTGCAGCCCTGCTGTTTGCCGTGCATCCTGTAAATGTTGAGACCGCTGCCTGGATTTCCCAGCACAAAGGGCTCTTGGCTCTGGTGTTTATGCTACTCTCGATACTTTGCTTCCTCAGAACCATTCCTCCGGAGCCCTCTGATCGGCTTGTGTTTTTCAGACAAGGCACAGGGCTTTGGTATGCGCTGGCCATTTTCTTCTTCGTGTTGGCATCGTTCAGCAAAGGCTCCGCAGTCATATTGCCCGCACTATTGGTGCTACTCACTTGGTGGAAACGCAAGATTTCGTACTGGGACCTAGCCGCTACCGTCCCGTTCTTTGTTATTGGGGCCATTGCCACTAAAATACATACTTGGTTTCAGTTGCAAAGTCCCGAGATTGCCCTATTACCCGAAAGCAATTTACAGAGGCTCCTTTGTGCGGGCACAACGGTTTGGTTTTACTTGTACAAAGCACTGTGGCCCCTGAAATTGCAGTTCGTCTATTCACGCTGGGAAATTGACGAGTCGCAACTGATGTGGTGGATACCGCTTATCGCGTGTGTTGCCACAACGTTCATGCTGTGGTGGTATCGCAATCGTTGGGCACGTGTTTGGTGGGTTGCTTGGTGTTGGTTTGGTATCGCTCTAGTCCCCGTGATGAGCTTTGCCGACATTGGCTACATGCGATTTTCGCTGGTAGCAGATCACTACCAGCACATCGCTATCATTTCGGTTGTTGCACTAGTGGCTGGGTATTGGCATGGGGCTTACCAATTATTGCCTCGGATCGCCATGCCCGCGGCATGCGTGATTGTGCTTGCGCTGAGTTTCCTAAGCTGGAAACAAGCTTCGCTCTATGAAACTGCAGAAGCTCTGTATTCGCATACCTTGGCAGCGAATCCCGGCTGCTGGCTTGCCCATAACAACCTTGGCGTTGCTTTGGCAGAGCATGGCGAGTTGGAAGAAGCGATTGAGCATCACCAACAAGCCATTCGCATCGAGCCCGAGAACCCACGGGGACACAACAACCTTGGAGTGACTCTCCGGCAGATGGACCGAGTAGAAGAAGCACTTGTGCACTATAAAATTGCGTTGGAGTATCGGCCTGACTATGCGAATGCCCATGTCAACATGGGAGTCGCGTTACGCAAACTAGGACGCACCGAAGAAGCTGTTGAGCATTACAAGCTGGCGGTTAAACTGCTGCCGAACTCAGCCGCGGCCCACTTTAATTTAGCGAACGCATTACGAGAGCTGGAACAACTTCAGTTGGCAGCTGAACATTATCGACTGGCGATCTCACTCGACGAAACCAACGCTTATGCACACTGTAGCTTGGGAGATATCCTCGCTGAAACTGGCCAGTTGCAGGAAGCGAAGCAGCATCTTAAGCGATCTATAGAACTCAAGCCCGATTACGCCATCGCACTCAACTCCTTGTCGTGGCTCTATGCAACGGCTGAGAATTCCAGCTCAGACGAAACTGCGAATGCGATCAAATTGGCGGAGAAAGCAGTCGCCTTATCAGAGGGTAAGATACCAACCATTCTAGATACATTGGCGACAGCCTATTATGCAGCAAACATGACTACAGAAGCTCTCGCGACTCAAGAACGCGCGATTGCCTCTGCACGCGAAAGTGGTGCTGAATCAATTGTTTTGGAATTCGAAGAAAAGTACGAGCGCTGGCTGAAGGCAGCTAATCGTATCGAGGAGACCCACCCATGAATTCTTCTCAAGCTCCGTTGCCACCGGAAGAAGATAGGCTCTACCTTTCTGTTGTAGCCCCCTGCTACAACGAAGAAAGCGTTATCGAGGAATTGTACAAACGAGTTACATCCCTATGTCAAAAGCATGGCTATAGCTACGAAATTGTGCTCGTGAACGATGGTTCACTAGACTCCACTTGGGAGATACATCAGCAGCTCTGTGCAAATGATCCAGAGCATATGGTGGCTGTCAATCTTTCTCGCAATTTCGGCCACCAGCTGGCACTTTCGGCCGGGCTGAGTGTTTGCCGAGGTGAACGCATCTTGATCATCGATGCGGATCTTCAAGACCCGCCCGAGCTTTTGCCAGATATGCTCAGAAAGATGGATGAAGGTGCAGAAGTTGTCTACGGTGTTCGTCGTACCAGGTACGGCGATTCGTTTCTCAAGCGAACTGCCTGCACGGTTTTTTATCGTTGTCTTCTATTGCTATCAGACTACCCGATCCCGCTCGATTCGGGAGACTTTCGTTTGATCAACCGAAGAGTGCTTGATGCGTTGAATTCCATGCCTGAACGGCATCGGTTTCTGCGGGGTATGATCAGTTGGATTGGATACAATCAGGTACCCATCCACTATGATCGTGACAGTCGTTTTGCGGGAGAGACAAAATACCCGCTCAGACGACTGATCGCACTCGCGATCGACGGGATTACTACATTTTCAGTGAAGCCGTTACGCCTGTCATTTATTTCAGGACTAGGAGCGTTGTTGTTTTCACTGTTGCTGTTTATCTATGCGATTATCTCGTGGTACTTTTTCCCGGACGCACCACGTGGCTGGGCAAGTCTTATGGTGGTTGTCTCTATGCTGGGGGGGATGCAGCTCTTTGTGCTTGGCATCCTCGGTGAGTATCTGGGACGCGTCTACGAACAATCTAAAAGTCGCCCCTTGTTTCTTATCGAGTCGATAAAGCGGGACTCAATGCAATAGCTGTGTATAGTAGGGCGATAAGGATATCGTGTTTGCTGATAGAAGTAGAGTTACAGCGACTAACGGAATGCGAGTAAATGTTTCAACCAGCATAATAGTGTGCGTTTCGCTAACCACATCTTCTTGCTGAGCCGCTGATAAGTCAAGCTGCCTGTTTTCCACTCAGGAGTTAAGCAATGGCGAAACAACAGCGAGATCCGGCGAAGGAAGCACTTTGGCGGAAGAGACTTCATCGGTTTGCAGCGAGCGGCCTGAGCGTGCGCGTGTCCTGCAAGTCACGGCCCTGGTGCAACCTCAGGAGATGCGAGAGTCCATCAAGTATGTGCAGTTGGATAGACCGACTTGGCCTCGCTCCTTAGAGGCCGCTGGCTTCTAATGTCTGTCCTCCCTTGCGTACTTTAGAGCAGTAGAATCCCAGCCCGCGGTGTCAAAATCGCCGCCTTTCTGTCACAGTCCGTCCCGGAAAGTGTCCAAGTGGATGGTGCGAGCTGCCTTCGCGTAGAATGACCCAATCCAATGCCCGATGAGGACGATTATGCACAATCCCTTCGTAGAAGCTACAGATCATGATACTGAAGATGTTGAGTTAGTGCGTCAGGCCAAGAACGGCGATCGTGACTCTCTTGAAAGGCTGATATTGCGGCATCAAGCTTGGATCTACAATATTGCCGTTCGCATGGTCTTTCAGCCACAGGATGCCGAGGAGGTGACCCAGGAGGTACTCATCAAGGCCGTGACCCGTCTGAGCACGTTTCGGGGCGAAAGTAAATTCCGCACCTGGCTCTATCGCATTACGGCAAATCATGTGCTCAATATGAAACGCCGCGGAGGTGAGACGATTCCGCACACCTTCTCCTCCTACGCGGATGCAATCAATAACACACCTGATCTCGACTTGCCCGATCCAAAGAGTGTGCCGGTTGACGTATCACTATTGATAGACGAAACCAAGATCGCCTGCACTACCGGCATGCTGCTTTGCCTTGATCGAAGGCAGAGATTAATCTTCACACTCGGGGAAATTATCGGCGTTTGCGACACGGTCGGGAGTGAGGTCATGGACATGTCGGCAGATAACTTCCGACAGTGCTTGGCACGTGCTCGCCGCGATCTCTATCAATTCATGAATCACCAATGCGGACTCGTTAATGCGAGTAATCCTTGTCGCTGTCCCAAGAAGACCAAAGGCTTCATCGACGCAGGACACGTCGATCCCTCTTATCTGCTTTTCTCCTCTTCTCGCGTCCAACAGATTCGCGACGCCGCGGCCGACACTGTTCGCGAGATCGACGAAGTGGCCGATCGATCCTTTGCGGCCATCTATCGCGATCATCCGTTCCTGAAGCCCTCGAACCAAGCTCAATGGCTTCGGCGAATTCTCGATCGGCCGGATGTTCGTGCGACCCTTCATTTAAATTAAATTGAGAAAATTCCCGCCGAGCCTGTCACAGTCTGCAGCAGTGCGCGTCTAGGTAATCAAGAAGAAACTTTCTTGCTGATTACAAAGGAGATGAATCATGTTACAGCTAAAGGGGCGAGTTGCCCTGGTAACCGGGGCATCGAAGGGCATCGGCGCAGCGATCGCCAAAGAACTGGCCCTGGACGGGGCGGCGGTCGTCGTGAACTACGCGACCGACCGCACCGGCGCGGATGCCGTGGTGAAGCAGATTGCCGACTCCGATGGTCGGGCCGTGGCAATTCAGGGGGATGTCTCGAAGTCGGAAGATGTGCGTCGGTTGTTTGCGGAACTTGCAGATGCTTTCGGCTCGCTCGATGTTCTGGTGAACAACGCTGGCGTTTACAAGCCGATGCCGATCGTGGAACTAACCGAGGAAGAATTCTACCGGGAATTCAACACGAACGTGCTTGGCCCGTTGCTTATGATCCGGGAATCGCTCGACTACTTCGGACCAAACGGCGGCAGCATTATCAACGTGGGCTCCGGAGCATCACGGATGTGCCCGCCCGGCTACTCAATCTACGCCGCCAGCAAAAGTGCCCTGGATGCTGTAACGGGAGTCCTCGCCAAAGAATTGGCCCCGCGCAGCATCCGAGTCAATTCTGTTAACCCCGGGGCCACGTTGAGTGAGGGTACGAAGTCGGCTGGATTGTATGGAGCTGGCAGTGAGTTCGAGCGCCAGCTGGTTGCGATGACACCGCTTGGCCGCGTGGGGACGCCAGAGGATATCGCAAAGGTTATCGCTTTCCTCGCTTCGGACAATTCCGGCTGGCTGACCGGAGAGGTGATCCTGGCATCCGGCGGCCTGCGATAGTCGGCGTTGATTATGAAATGCAGTTAAGATCAATAAAGGAGAATCCATGTCAGCTTACATCGTGTTCATTCGTGAGAAGACGCTCGACAAATCGGAGCTGGAAACGTACTGGCAGAAAGCACCTGCTGCGATGGAGAACCAGCCGATCAAGGCACTGGCGGCCTATGGTCGCCACATGACGATAGAAGGGCCAGATGTCGAGGGCATTGTCATCGCAGAGTTTCCGACCTTGGAGGAAGCACGCGCTTGGTACGAGAGCCCGGCCTACCAAGAAGCAGCTCAGCATCGACTCCGTGGTGCAGTCTACCGTGGTCTAATCGTGGAGGGGGTGTGAACAGTCAGGACCGGTCCCCTTCAGAGAAATGAGGGATTTCCTGTGTGCTTGTCCAGACCGAGTTGATCGGAGCACAATCGCAAGTATTCAACATGCAGAACGTGCATCATCCGCCCGCTGGAAAGGATCTCCCCAAGGCGCTTATAGCATTCCATTACCCCCGGCTTTGTGCGTCTCGCAGGAACGGTGGCCTTTCACCGGCCTGGAGTTTCTGCGGTGCGGAATCACAAAGCCGCGCGCGGTATTCTTTGAGATTGGTAGCCAGCGTGGCGTTACGGATATCACCGCCAGCCGCCCGACGGCTTACTGCAGACTTCCGAACGCCACGCTCGCTTCGCCCCAAACGGATCACTCAGATGACGCTCAGCAAAGCTCCCTATAAGGACTCCGCCGGACGAAGCATGGACTACCGATTTACCAACTGGCCATCTTACAAAGGAGTCGGATCATGAATCAACCAACCGCACAACGTGGCCTCTTCATCGGAATCGACTGGGCCGACCAGAAGCACGACATCCATGCCATTGATCGAGAGGGCAAGGGATTTCACCAACAACTCGAGCACTCGGCCGAGAGCATTGACGCCTGGGTCGCCGAGATGCTCAAGCTCGCCGGCGGGCAGCCCATCGCCATCATGCTGGAGCAGTCTCGTGGAGTTCTGATCTATGCGCTCATGTTTCGCGAGAACGTGCTACTCTATCCGGTCAATCCGAAGCAATTGGCCCGCTATCGAGACAGCTACCCTGGCGGCGGCAAGAGCGATCCCACGGACGCCATGTATCTGGCACGGATGCTGCTTGAACGAATCACGACGCTGAAGGCCTGGCAGCCGGACGATGAAAACACGCGGCTGATCGCCAACTTGTCCCAGCAGCGGCGTAAGCTCGTCGACGGTCAAACGAAACTGCGACTGCAGCTAACGGCCCTCTTGAAGTCGTGTTTTCCGGTCGTTTTGGAGCTTTTCGGCAAGCAGCACCAGCTACCCCTGTTGCTCAGTGTGCTGTGTCGATGGTCCGACCCTCGCCAGTTACGGCGCGCCGATCGTCGGCTCATTCGCCGCGTCCTGAGTGAGCACTCCGTACGCAACGAACATCAGCAGAAGGAAATCCTCGAGCGGATTCGTGCGGCCCAGCTACTGACCCGCGATGACGCGCAGATTACCCCATCGGCGATGGCGGTCATGCTGTTGGCCCATCAGATCCAACAAACTCTGAAGACGATTGAGGAGTTTGATGCCGCGATCGACGAAGCGATGAAGCAACATCCCGACGCGCACTTGTTCACAAATCTGCGTGGCGCCGGCAGCGCGCTGGTGCCACGCCTCCTCTGTGCCTTCGGCTCGCAGCGGGATCGCTGGGAAGATGCCGACAGCCTAGCGTCGTTCAGTGGGATTGCCCCTGTGACGAAGCAGAGTGGCAAACAACGCCACGTCCACCGGCGATTCGCTTGTCCCAAGTATCTCCGGCAGACGTTTCACGAGTTTGCCGACTGTGCACGACGGTTTTGTCCGTGGAGCAAAGCCCGCTATCGCATGCTCCGCGGCATGAAGCATCACGCGGCGCTGCGAAAGATAGCCCGTAGCTGGATCAGAATACTGTTTCGCGTCTGGAAGACACGAGTACCATTCGACTGTGATCGCTACATCGCCAACCTGAAACAACGCTGCCCAGATATCATTCCCTACCTCGCCCAAGAAAGCTAAAAATTATCCCCAAGATCCCTTGCCTAGAACTCAGATGTCTGCGGTCTGCCGGCCGGGTAGTCGATCTGAATCGGGCCATCCTGCAGATTCGAGAAATTGAAGATGTAGGGAGTGGTCAAATTACCGGTGACGATTCCGCGTTTCTCCTTGAGCGACCGGAGAACCACGAAATCGGTATCCTTGGTGACGCCGAAGGCATCACCCTGGGCGTCGCGCCACGCGGTGATGCTGACCAGTGGGGTCGACCACAAGTAAAGCTGGCAGGCCCGCTGGTAGTCCATCTCGTCGAACAGCCGCTGCGAGACGTCGTCTGCAAAGTAGCTGTCTTCGAGTTCGATCTCCCCGATGGGCGTGGAGATCGTCTCGTCACCCTGCAAGGATGCATCGGCCAGATTGATAGGGGCTCCATCCCCGAAAGCGATCGGAGCCAGACCTAAAGTCAGCGCTGATGTGAGGAGAACTAGTCGAATATCGCGGGAGCTGTATTGCAAAGCAACCTCTACTTTCATTAGGAGTGATTTGAACGGAGGAAATACTTATCCGAAGTAGATTTTCTCGGCTGTTGGTAAAAAGAGAGTTGATTGTCTATCCAAGAGAACAGTCGTATCACGAATTAAATGCGCCTAATCTAACTCAATCGTTACCGCGTTCAACTTCCCCTTGAACTTAAAAGGCATTTTATATCCCTCCGCGACGGGTGTACCGGTGTCGAAACCGAAGTCCATCGTTTCGTCGAGCGTCACGCGGTTGGGGATGCTCTTTTCAACTCTTCCTTCGCCTACTTTCTTGTCGTTGGCATAGAGCGTCACATCCGCACCTGCGAATGGCTTATCGGCATCTGTCACATAGACGGCTTTAAGCGTAACCTCGCCGGTGGGTATCGCTTCGTCTGACTTGACGGTGTACTGGTCCACGCCGACGAGGTTGTAATCGTAGACCAGCTTGCCATCGAGCACATACAAACCATAGCCGGCGAACCGTCCTCCCTGGGTAAAGAGCATTCCGTCCGCTCCTCCTTCAGGAATAACCACCTTGGCAGTAATAGAATGACTGCGATGCTTGAGGTCGGGTGCGGCACCTTCGGGGAGTCGAAGAAGGTTGGGATAGGTAAAGCTTTTGCGTCCTTCCGTGAGGCTGGGCCGATTGGCGACGTCGAGCCGCTCGGTCTTGCGATCGTCGAGCGGCAGCACGTTGTATCTGGCCGCCTCAGCGAAGAAGTGTTTTACCATCTCATCGAGTTTCTCAGGATTGTCCTTCGCGAGGTCATTGGCCTGAGCAAAGTCTTCGTCGATGTGGTACAGCTCCCAGGGCATGTTCAAGAGGTCCCCGGGTACTGGTTCACTGTACCAGGGGATTCCTCGAATCGCGCTGGCCATCCAACCATCATGGTAGATGCCTTGATTGCCAAGCATCTCGAAGTATTGCAACGTGCGACGGTCCTTGGCATCTGCGTCATCGAAGGTATACATCATGCTGATCCCCTCAACCGGCTTCTGGGCCACGCCATTGAACTGGGCAGGCATTTCGACGCCCACCGCCTCGAGAATCGTGGGGGCAATGTCGATCGCATGGTGAAATTGATCGCGAATTTCGCCGTGGGCTTTGATGCGCTTTGGCCAGGAAATGGCCATGCCGTTGCGGGTACCACCGAAGTGGCTGGCAATCTGCTTGGTCCACTGGAAAGGGGTGTCCATGGCCCAGGCCCAAGCGGCAGGAAAATGGTTGTAGTGTTTTTCGCTGCCTAACGTTTTGAGCGAGGCGAGTTTCATTTCCAAAGGCTCGGGAATCGCGTTGAAGAAGGTCATTTCATTCAACAGGCCATTGAGTCCGCCCTCGGCGCTGGATCCATTGTCGCCAGCGATGTAGAAGATCAGCGTATTGTCGAGTTCGCCCATCTCTTCGATGGCGTTGATGACTCGCCCCGCCTCATAGTCTGTGTGGGCCGTGAATGCAGCAAAGACCTCCATCATGCGGGCGTAGATTTTCCGCTCGTTCTCGGGAAGCGAGTCCCAGGCAGGCAGGGAATCGGGTCGCGGGGTGAGCTTGGCATCTTGCGGCACGACCCCTAGTTTCTTTTGCCGGGCAAATGTCTCCTCGCGGTACTTGTCCCAGCCGCCGTCAAACTGCCCTTTGAATTTATCCACCCAATCTGCAGGGACTTGATGCGGAGCATGCGTCGCCCCGGTTGAAAAATAAACAAAGAAAGGCCGCTGGGGAGCGACTGCCTTGCTGGCACGCATCATGCGAATCGCGTGATCGGCAATGTCGGTCGTAAAGTGATAAGGCGAGCCATCCTCATTCGTCTTGGGAGGTTCGATCCGCTTCTTGTTCTCGACCAACGCTGGGTGGAATTGATCGGTATCGCCACCGACAAAACCATAGAAGTAGTCAAACCCGAGTCCACCAGACCAGCGATCGAAGGGACCAACGATGCTCGTTTCCCAGTCGGGCACGTTGTGATTCTTGCCAAACCAGGCATTCATGTAGCCATATTCTCGCAACACCTCGGCGAACGTGGTAGCTGAGGCTGGAATGATCCCCGAGTAACCAGGAAAGCCCGTGCCGGCCTCGCCGATGACACCGCTTGCTACCGAGTGGTGGTTGCGTCCGGTGAGCAGCGCTGCTCGCGTTGGCGAACAAAGGGCGGTGGTATGAAAACGATTATAGCGTAGGCCATTGTCTGCCACGCGATCGAGCGTGGGAGTAGGGATGGCTCCACCGAAGGTTCCCATTTGACCGAATCCGCAATCGTCAATGAGTACGATCAGGATATTCGGGGCGTCTTCGATGCCAAAGTTCTGGGGAATCTTGAGTTTCGGTTTGACGGCTTCCGAATCTTTATAGGTCAGGCCAATCTTACCAGTAAACGGCTCTTCGGGACGAGGCAGGACTTCGTCGGCGTAGGCTCCTGTGAACAATTGAATCGCCAGAAATGAAGCGAAGTAGGTGAGTGTAAGTACGATTCTTTTGAGCATCGCTGAAACTCCTGTTTGGGGTGGATAAGTTGCCGCGTACACTGGTGAGCTGAAAAACAAGACTTATGGGGTGCTTTCTCAAGATAGATTTAGCTACTCGATCGAGAAACCCCGCGATGAACACTTGCACCGCACCTCACTTTATACCCTCTTTGAGAGGGGTTCAACGAGGTATATGCGACCACCGTTAAGAAACGGTTGTGATAGACCGATACTCACGACATTTTGTCATGGATTTCGCAACCCGAGATTAGGTTTGGCCACTATGAGAGAAGCGAGACTTTCTTGATGCGTTGTAATCGCACTTCTGCTTTGATCGCTAGTTGTTTGGGGGCAGTCGGAATCGCAGTATGTATTGTGATTGCCTTAGGTTTGTGGTTTCTGGCTTCGCGACTAACAACTGCGAATGACACTGCCTTCGACGCAATAGACAAGGCACTTACTGCCGTTGTTGACCGGACCCTTGATGCAGGAAAGTCTGTTCAAGAGTCCAAGATCACGGCCGAATCCCTTGGCGAGACTCTACGAAATCGAACTCTCGATAAAGCTGCCGAGCAACTCTCTTCGCGATTGGAGCTAGAAGCGAAGTCGGAGCGTTTGCTCTCAGGAATTCAGCAAGCTGACCACGGGCTGGATGTCGCGGCGGCTTCTATGGAAGTTCTCCAGAACGCACTGGAGCTGGGCGGATCATTGGGTATACCTTTAGACGGTTCGTTGGTCGCTTCCCTAACTGAGAGAATTGCAACCTTGCGCGCCGAGTTGCAAGAAGCGACAGATACGATCAACGGAATCAGCGAGGGCGTGGCCGAATTGGCGGAGGGTGACATTGCCCATCAACGGAAACAGCAAGTCGTGCAGTTGGCACTGCGTGTCGCACTTTCGCTTGGCGAGATTGATTCTCGAATAAACTCGGCAGCGTCTGCGCTGTCCGACACTCAAGCCAACGCTAAGAAGGTGCGAGCGAAAATACATTCACGGATCGTCTTTGGGAAGTTGATGTTTCTCCTGCTCATTGCATGGATGGCGGCAGGCCAAGTGGCACTGCTGCGTCATGGCATGAAGAATTATCGGCTCGTGCGAAACGCATCCTAGCTGGAGCACTCCGGCTGCACCAGGTGCGACGACTCCTGTGCCTTTGCACAAAGCTAACTCTCGCCTCTTTGGCGATGCGGGCTAGGATTCTTACCTCGCCGAGTGTTCCTATCCGTAGTGCTAAGTTCAAACGCAGTTGCTGAACCGATGAATCCACGACTGAATAGAAGCAAGAAGATCAAGATGTAAAACTCTTATCGACAATCGCTGCTCCTACCGAGTCACCATAAGTGTTGACTGCTGTGCGAAAGCGATCAAGTAACCAGTCGATGGGGAGTATCAATCCGATTAGTTCCAAGGGCAAACCGACCGCATTGAGTACAATGAGCATCGTTACCAAGCCTGCTTCGGGAATACCAGCTGCTCCAATTGCTGCCAGCGTGGCGGTTATCGCGATCACCACTTGCTTGTCGAAAGTGAGCACAAACGAGGGGTCGGTGAGAGCATAAGCCTGAGCAATGAAAATGGCTGCCGCTGCTTCGTAGAGAGCCGTGCCATCCATGTTGATCGTTGCTCCCAATGGCAACACAAACTCCGTTGAGCGTGAGGACACCCCGGCATTCTTCTCCGCGCATTCCATCGTGACGGGCAAAGTCGCCGTCGAGCTGGATGTCGAGAAGGCCGTCAAGATGGCCTGTGACATCTGTACAAAGAATGTCCATGGACTTCGCCGAGTGAAGAACCACAGCAGGAAGGATAAAGTAAATACAGCATGAATGCTTAGTCCAACGATCACGCTGGTCATGTACCAAGCTTGCGTCTTGAGCAAAGTAAGAAACTGTCCGTCTAGTTGTGCTCTGGCAAATCGCGCGGCCACCAGGCAAAAGATTCCCAAGGGTGCCAGTTTCATCAGCAACAAGATGAAGTTCATCAAGGCATCGTTGATACTCAAGACAAGACTAGTGATCGTCTCCGCTCTGCTACCAAGCGTGGTGAGCATCGCCCCAAACGCAATGCTAAATATGATTAACGGCAAGAGGTTGATTTCAACCATGGAACCTAGCAGATTGTTAGTGAATAACATTAACACAAGGTTCCGAAAGATGGCACCAATAGAGGGTGCCCCCGGGACTAAATAAGCTTCAACAATACTATGAGTTCCCCCTTCTTGTGGCTGAAAATCGATTCTTACGAATCGCACCTTTTCCGACACGGGGATAGCTGGATTGGTAGTGTAGATGCCCGTTTCCGTGCCGGCAACGAATTCACCGTCGGGCAACTCGTCAAATTCGTTGCCATCCTCGCTCCACTGCACAAGTGCCCGAGCTGGTGTCTCCGCTTGCCCCACTTGATCGATTGAGATGCGTACACCCCAGACTCCCTTCGCTGGTATCGAAACGTTTTTACTTTCTCCGGCAGTTGCCGAACGATCGCCAGTGACATTGTGCCACTCGAATCTTTGTCTTTCGTTGCGACCTGCGGCATGAGCAAGTGTCTGCTCGCCCTCTTTTCGGGCATCTTCCACCAAGGCAGGATCAATCCCGCGGCCTGGATTTACGATATTGACGACAATCAGTCCGGTAACAACAGCCAATATCGTAGTGCTTAGATAATAAGAAACCGCATAGGCTCCAGGTCGACCGAGTTTGCGGACATCGCCTAATCCCAAGATGCCACTCATCACGCTGGCCATCACCAACGGGACGACCACCATCTGCAACATCCTCAAGAAGACTTCCCCCCCGACCTCAAGCAGACCAACAACAGGTCGAAGACTCTCTCCGAAGAGTGCGGGGCCGACGATCGCCAGAACGACTGCTAAGACGATCGCGCCAACAATGTAGAGCGTGGAATGCCGATGATTCTTCGATTTGTTGCTCTCTGGCATTTTTAGCACTCGCTTTCATGAGCCAGAATTGCGATGTCTGCGGACAAGCCAAGACCTCACAGATTTCTCGTGTAATTGATGATTCTCATCTGTATCTTGCTTATCAGGTTCGCGCATTGCATGAGAAAGATCGAAAAAGTGCGGTCACCCCTGAGATCCTCGTGAGTTAAGTTACCCAAGGCCTGGAGCTTAATCTCTGTGACATCATCCAGGAATTTCTGTAGTTTATCCGGATCGGTAACGTGCATTTGTTGGCGTTCTATATCGAGCGTTCTCTCGAGATAGGAATCGAGACGCTCTTTCTGGAGACGGATCTGTTCCTGACTTTCTTTTTCCTTTAGTCGGCGCCAACGATCCCAGATCAGGTAGATGGCCGCTCCGCAAGCGAATAATAACTCCTTGCCCGCTGCCAGTCCTTCCAACACAGAATGCAATACTCCATATTGTCCAAATGGATCGTGATAGCGTCTCGTTACTGGATGCAGTTGGGCAGGAGAGAGTTCTCGCGCCTGTTGCGGAGAGAACAAGGTCGAAAAGTGAGTCAGCAGACCTTCCTCAAATATCGAGTTTAGCAACAACTTTACGAGAGCTGACGAAGCATCCTCGTTGACCACTACCCATGCTGACGCGGTCACAGTTGGCACCGTCTGTCGAGGCACGGGTGGCCACAAGTTCTTTGGGATTTCATAGGTTTCGAAATGGCGAAAACGCATGTTCAAAGCCTCTGCGTCCAAAGGCAAGAGATCGAATTCCCCCGTAGCTAAGACTTTTCTTAAGTCTTCGTTTTCTAGCCCTGAAGTGACGATCGCAGCGTCGTATTCACTTGATACATCGCGCAATAATTCCGTGAAATGCACTTCTCGAAGATCGGCACGCTGAGTCAAGTCGTAATGCTCTAGCACGTCGAGAGCGCTTTTCTGAATGCCCGATCCAGCAACGCCGATGATGATCGTCTTCCCTGCCAGGTCACGAACTGAATCAACGTGCAGCTCTTCATCCGGTGTAAGCAGAAGCTCCCTGCGTACAATTAGGTGCACTACATCACGATGCAAGGGAGTAACAATCGCGAGACCTTCTAATGAAACGGACCCTGCTTGTACGATCGCGACATCGATCTCGCCGTCACGCAGCCGAGCACGATTGTCTAGAGAACCTGAGGTGGGAATGACCTGAATCTCGTGGCTGGTGCGTTTGCGCATTTCGTCCGCCACACGTTCACCTTCTTCGAAGTACAAACCACCTTCCATGGCAGTTCCGATTCGGATCACAGGTGGCAGAGTGTCTCGCAAGAAAAACCAGGTCACGAGTGAGGCCACCAAGACCCCGGCCATTAGCCAAGCAAACCATTTACGTAAGATACGTGATAGTGGTTGCACCATTATTCTGACCACTCATCCGGCTGAATCAGCATCGAGAATGCAAGAGAACAGAGATAATCAAACTGGTCGTGACTTTCAGCAAAGCTCTCCGATTATAGTGTTTGCTTATCAATGCACTACCACTTAAGCCCTCACTCACAAAGTTTTTCTCGTTTCATATCATTAGTGTGATCTTGAACGCTACTCCTTGGTGCTCCACATTGAGTATTTGGCAGGATGGGGTTCTGGCTGCCCCACTAGAAGTACAACTGGCGACCCGCACCTGCTGGTCTCATGGATTAGTTCAACCCATGCCCGCACTTGAGACTTCTGGAATTCTCGCGGTCACCTGTCTACTCTGCATTGGCGTTGACGACTTCCCAAGCGACTGAGGCTGCGACTGCAATCTCGCCGTCGTTTGATGTGACGGCGATCACCTTGTTTTCGTCAGGGATAAATACAACCAGCGCGTACCACATCGTGTTCGAACCGTTGTGCCAGTACACCTTGTGCGGGATCTTCTCTCCTGGTTCTTGCTTCACCCAGCCACAGGCATAATTCTCAAGCTCCGGGGTATGGAGGACTTTGTAAGTTTCGGCGGAGAGCAGTTTGCCCTGGCCAAGCTCACCACGCAGGTGTTCCATCGCGTAAGTACAAAGGTCTCCGAGCGACATATGCACGGTGCCAGCCGGGCCGATGATGGGGGTATTGTCGGCGTCGTCACTCATCGAGATTTTCAAACCAAGCAGCCTCTTGTGACCTCGCGGCTGATCGAGCGTATCGTCTGGGCTCTTCGGCGGGCCGAACCCCACGGTCGTGAGCTTGAACGGCTCAACTACTTCTTGCTTCACGAGATCTTCCCAGTGCTGGCCAGTCACTATCTCAGCCATGGCACCTGCAATTGTGAAACCGACGTTGGAATAGAGAAATTTTTCACCCGGTGTATTTGCTGGTTCTTCAGCAAGAACATCTAGCACCGCTTCTCTGCGCGCCTGCGTGCATTCGGGCCCGAGCGCGGGTTGTTTCAGTGCCACCAGAAAAGAGAAATCCGCTGGGGCTCCCGCCGTGTGTGTGAGCAGTTGTTTGAGCGTGACCGGCTTCCAGTCCGCATGGATTGGCGCGTCAGCAAAACACTCACCAACCGTGTCGGACCAATTCAGCTTCCCCGACTCGACCAAGCGCGCGATCATCGTGGCCGTGATAGATTTAGTGATCGATCCCAGGTGCCAACGGTCGTCGATCGTGAGCGGCACGCCGCTCCCCAGCTTTCGCTCCCCATCGACCGCAGAAGCAACGACTTGCCCATCGACCACAACCATCGCGGCAAGGCCAACGAGATTCTTCTCGTTCCGAAGGTCCGTGATCAATTCAGCAAGTTGAACCTTCGTTTTGTCGTTGCCTTGCGGAACTTGATCGCTGGTCTGGGCGCTTGCCTCGGCAGCTGGAGCAAGATTTGAAAGCTCCTTGGCATTCACATAGCCGAAGCAAGCTGTCCCCACTATTGAGAGTGCGATGACAACAAGCAGGATTCGAGAGCGTTTGTACAAGATGAAGGTTCGCATGGGTCGTGGCTCCGTTGCTCATGCCGGGGCCACCCTCTTGATTCAATTCTTGGCATGTTGCTGGGCAATTTCGTGGACGTGTTCAACGACAAGTGGCTGGATGAGCCATAGCAAAGCCAACGTAATGCCGAAGTCGCCAATCGAGAATTTCGTTTTCTTATTCTGGTCGTCGTTAATGTGCCGGACCCCGTAGTTTGAATAGTTCGGTTGGAAATCTGACGCGAGAGCTGAATTCGGAATGGGCGAGCTGAGTTGCCAGATGATCTCTCGCCAATACCGGGAGCAGACAACCTATCCAAGTCTAAAACGGCGCTCCGAGCATTGCAATCGTCCCGATCAATGCCAATGCGTCGCAAGTGCATCGGATTGAGCGATGACGATTGTACTGAGAGTGCGTCACATTCAGACACCAAACGGCATAAAAAAACGCCGCCTGACAAAGGCGACGTTAAGTGGAGGCGGCGGGAATCGAATGAGAATCCCGACAATCGCAACGGCAATGCTGCAAACGATTTAGGTGATTCACTCACTTCCGTGTCCACATCTGGGCCACGTACTGGCGGCACCAAACGTCATCCGGTGGCGTTAACCGAGTCGGAAGACAGCTCGCCGACACTCGATTATATCGCCGAGCGATGGCCTCTTCTACAGCCGCACATTCGCGAAGCAATCATCACGCTGATTGATTGTGCAAAGGGCTGCTAGTGGGCTCAATCTCTACCTCACCATAAGACCTGAAAGGAAGCATCATGCCAGAACGCATCGACACAGTTATTGCGAGTTTGCAAGACGAAGAAAAAACACTCCTTAGCCGCAAAACAGACCTGGACCAACAGGCCTCTGAACTTGAGGCCGCACTGAAACGGATACGGGGAGCACTCTCGGCCTTGGGAGTCGCTTCAGCCACTAGGACAAAAAGTAAGAAGGGCCCTAGCAAGCCCTCACCAGACAAGCACTTGGTCCGCGATGCGGTCACCGCCTCTCTTCAAGAGCAGGCGCTTCACTTGGAACCACTTCGTGTTGAGGTTGAGCGTCAAGTCGTCGAACGCGGCTACTCCCGAATGGGACTCTCGCTTCGTCTCAAAGAAGTCCTTGGTGAAGACCGCTTCACCAGAGCATCACATGACGACCAGCTAATCATGCTGCAAGACCCAGCTGCTAAGAGCACGACTTCCGAGCTTCAAGAGAACGCTGCCGAATCCAGTTCGTAGCGTAGCCCAGGGTTGTTCCCATTCAGCCTTAAAAAGCTACCAATGATTCGTTCTGCGTTTTCTCAAGCCATTGCCCCTAAGACCTTGTTCACCGGTGCTAGCGGCCGGTCAGGTCGCATGCCAGGAAACCTGTCATTTGACCTGAGTAATACCGGCTACTCGCCATCCCCGATGAACTCAAGAGGAATATCCTCCGCTGAAAGCTTTTGTTGTCCACCAGCATTGGGTGAGTGAACAAACTAAACCTTTCTCAAACGGAGGAAAAACAATGGCAAAGAAAAGCGCACACGAAGTCCGAATTGGTCGTATCAAGGCAGTAATTTGGGAGAACGAAACCTCGGTGGGCATTCGCCACAACGTCCAGATTCAGCGGATCTACCGTCCAGAGGGCTCGGAAGAGTGGCAAACTTCTGACAGCTTTGGTCGCGATGATCTGCTGTTGGTCGCCAAGGTCGCTGACTTGGCTCACACTTGGATCTACGACCAGAAGAAGGCTTCTTAGAAGAAGCGAGAGCCGGGCGGCCTTCGGGCCGCTCGGCAATTTCTTTCTATCGTCTGGGGCCCCTTCGGAGACCCAACCTTTTTGAGGCCTCCAAGAATCAGCTAAACAAAGCACCTGGGATGTTGGGAGTAGGGGACTTGCCAAATGGCTAGCCGGTTAGCAGCGTCTGGTGCTTCTTATCCCTTCCTCACGTATGGCCCATAGCCCTGCGGGCCGCGCGGAGCGACGAGGCCATACGAGATGAAGGGAACGAAGCACAGCACGTAAGGAGTCGGTACCTAAGCGGCTTTTGCAATTACCGAAGAAATTGCTATTTCTAATGGCATGGCTTCCAAGCGAGGTCTGGCCACGTCAGTGGCGTTGGATTTGATTAGACATTTAACCGCATAGCCCTTTTTGGTTTTCTTTCCTCTTGTTGGAAGCTAGAAAAAAGCCCCATTGGTGCGAACCATCCGGGGCTTGTGCTGCTACACGGGCTATGCGGTTAGGGGTTTGTATCTCAGCACATGCCGTTTAGTGAGAGCTTATTCGTAGTCGCTAGAGGTTACGCGAGACAAGGCCAATCAAGCTCCGGCTTTGGCACTACTTGGGTAGCCTAGCACATGCTCGGCATGTCAAACAAATGCCCGATAAGCCTTCTTATCGGGCGTTAATTTTCTCTAGTGTTTTTAGCCATTTATAAGTTTCAGGTCATTCCGTGACCCTTCAGCCGAACCCCGCGACCGGACGACTGTATGATCTCCGAGCTCTCTATCTGATATTTTCAAATGTCCCCGCCTACCCCTTTAAACTTCTCCACAAACGCAGCGACCTTCTGAAACACGCTCTGCTTCTTCGTCAGATACTCCGGATTAAGCGGACTCATTTTGGGAAGAATGGCATTGAGCTCGGTGCCATTCTCGCTAGCAAACTCTCGCCGTAGTGATGTGCTGAGATACCGCTTGGCCGCGTCTATGTTGAGGTTTTCGTCAGCGATCAGCTCTCCAGCTTCTCGCTGTTGCTCGACCCGTGCAAAACCAAAAAAAGCTTCGATCACACCGGATTTGTCTGGGATTTCATCCAGTTTTGCTTGGTTAATAAAGTCAACCACCAAACTTTCCTTGGCGCGATTGCCAACACTGGCACGAATCAGTCGACGCACTTCCTCAACCAAATTCGCTTTATTCTTGGTCTTCTTGTTGTGCTCGAAGATCAGCTCTAGGATGTAATCCAGATTGATCTCTTGCGACTTCAGCAAATCGACCTCGAACACCACCTCTGCCCAATCGACAGTCGATTGCTCATTTTCATTGCTCGTTTTTTCACGCCGTAACCAGTCTCGAATGTCGTTGTACGTCGATCGGTAATCTTGAACCTTGCGATCAGGCGGTACGTCGATGCTCTGCAACGGCTCCAGGTCTTCATCGCTTAGGTAATGCTCTTCCTTGAATGCTTCGACTTGCTCTTGATCATCGATGTCAATGTCTTTCAGGGCTTTCAGGCTTGCAAATTCATCGAAGTTTTGCAGGATATTTTCAACCCGTAAATACTCGCCGAACAGCTTCACGAAGTCTTTCCTGTCTTTCTCCCGAACGATATCGTCCGGATTAGGAAATCGTTCTTCCAACTCTGCTACGACTTCCTTGTAGCCACGCCGGGCTTGGCCGGTGACGACATCAGTGAAGCCTTCCATGTATTCCTTGTAGCTCTTTTCAAGCACCACGTTCTTCGTGTTGCTGTCGCCAAAGAGCGTGATCGCATCGACGGTGGCCTTCTCTAAATCGCGGAAAGTAACAACGTTTCCGAACGTCTTGGTGGCGTCATAAATGCGATTTGTTCGTGAAAACGCTTGAATAAGTCCGTGATAACGGAGGTTCTTGTCTACGAATAGCGTGTTTAGCGTCGGTGCATCGAAACCCGTTAGGAACATCCCCACCACGATCAGCAAATCGATGTCTTGCGACTTCACACGCTTGGCCAAGTCGCGATAGTAATTCTGAAAGCCGTTGCTATCTACGCTGAAGCTCGTTTTGAAGTAGGCGTTGTAGTCGGCAATCGCCGCGTCTAAGAACTCCTTCGCACTGCTGTTCATCGCCGACACGTTGAAGCTCTCGTCCTGAATATCCCCCACAGCATCCTGCTCTTCGTTAGCGGCAAACGAAAAGATGGTGGCGATTTTCAGTGGTCTGTCACTATCAGCTTGAAGTTCGTTCAGCTTTTCGTAAAACAGCTTCGCGGCATCCACGCTGCTAACGGCGAACATCGCGTTGAAGCCGGTCCCGCTCGCCCGCAAGCGATGCGTTTTCTGCCGGTAATGGGTCAGGATGTATTGCGAAATCTCTCGAATGCGATCCGAATGCAATAGAGCCTGACGGTTCTCGGCGGCGGTTAGTTTTTTCTCGTCTTGTTCAGTTTCAATATCCTTAAACTGAGGACGGACGTCGTTGTAATCCACTTTGAACTTGAGCACCTTCTCGTCGCGAATCGCGTCGGTGATCACGTAGGAATGCAATTCGCGGCCAAACACGCTGGCGGTCGTTTCAGCGGAAAGGGCGTTCTGCGGAAAGATCGGGGTGCCAGTAAAGCCGAACTGATAATATCGCTTGAACTTCCTCTTGAGATTCTTTTGTGCTTCACCAAATTGACTGCGATGGCACTCGTCAAAGATAAAGACGACTTGCTTTTCGTAAATCGGCAGGTCGGATTCGCTCTTCATCAAGTTATTGAGCTTCTGAATCGTTGTCACGACGATCTTGTTGTCGTCCTTGCCCAAGTTGCGTTTGAGCCCTGCCGTGCTGTCGGAGCCGTTGACGCTGTCGGGAGAAAAACGCTGATACTCCTTCATCGTCTGGTAGTCCAGGTCTTTCCGGTCCACCACAAAAAACACTTTGTCGACAAAGTCCAGCTCCGTTGCCAATCGGGCCGCTTTGAAGCTTGTCAGCGTTTTGCCTGAACCGGTCGTATGCCAGACATAGCCCCCGCTTTCCGGCTTGCTCCAGCTTTTAGCAGTATACGAACTGTTGGTTTTCCACATGATCCGCTCGGTAGCGGCGATTTGGTAGGGCCGCATCACAAGCAGCGTGTTGCTGACATCAAAGACCGAGTACTTCAGCAGTACCTCTAGCAACGTGTTCTTTTGAAAGAAGGTCGCGGTAAAATCCTTCAAATCCTTAAGCAGGCTATTATCTGCTTTCGCCCAGTTCATGGTGAAGTCAAAACTGTTCTTGTCGCGTTGCGTGGTGTTGGCGAAATAGCGTGTATCGGTGCCGTTGGAAATGACGAACAGCTGAAGAAACTTATACAGAGAATGCTCGCTGTTAAAGCTCTCCTTGCTATAGCGATGCACCTGGTTAAATGCCTCGCGAATCGCCACGCCACGTTTCTTTAGCTCCACCTGCACTAGGGGCAGCCCGTTTACCAGAATCGTGACGTCGTATCGATTGGCATGGCTGCCAGTCTGCTCGATCTGCTGGATCACTTGCAGCTTGTTGCGAGTCCGGTTCTTCTTATCCAGCAAGTAGATGTTTTGGATATGGCCATCGTCGAAGACGAAATCGTGGATATAGTCATCGTGGATTTTGCGAGTCTTGTCGACGATGCTTTCGCTGGGCTTATCCAGATAGGTTTTCACGAACCGCTGCCATTCATCATCGGAGAGCTCCACGCCATTTAGTGCCTGCAGTTGAACTCGCACATTAGCAAGCAACGTCTCTTGAGATTTCAAGTCGGTCCGGAATTCATAGCCCTGGTTCTGTAAATCGACAATAAGCTCTCGTTCCAAGTCCGCTTCGCTTTGGTAGCTTTCGGCTGCCGTCCATTCCCGGGTGTATTTCTCCAGGATGATGAAGCTATTCGATTCGGCGATGGTTTTTGTCTGCTCAGCCATTGGGATGATCTTCCTCCAAAGCCATTCTGTACTTTTCTGGAAATACGTACTGCTTGTTTGCTGCGTCAGTCAGAAGGAATTTCAAGACCCGCTTGTCATCTTGCGATAGCTCGGACAGCTCATATCCCGAATGTTTCGAGTGGCTCGAAATATCGATAATACGTTTCAGATAAGGGTCGCTTGTTCCCTCAGCCGTCCTTGGAAGCAAGTCTGCCCAATCGTCATACCCAAGAAAGGTAGAAGTCTTTTCGAGGATGTTTCTCAAAAAATTGTAGTGGTACTTTTCAAAACCGTTTTGCTCCGAGGCGAGCCTAAGCTTCTCCAGCAAATGTAGATGATAAGAAAATGGGCTGTCAGTTCTCAGAGGTTCAAGAGAAAAAGTACCGTCTTCATTATATGTCAACCGATACTTGAGCCCCTTCTTAATTGCATTGAACAACACGTTAAAGAAAAGTGGATTGTGAGTCGTGATGACAAACTTCGGACCGTCTTGCGGAGACAATTTAATCAGGGCCGCTAATCGTTGCGCCAGCTCAATCAGGTGACTGTCGTCAAGCGAACTTACCGGGTCGTCAATAAATACATATTCCAAATTATCGAATTGATTGGTGCCGCGATCGCCAGCCTCCGGAACGCTTAGCACATCAACCACTTCTTCAAGTATTGTGTAAAAAACGCTCCAGACAAAAACACTCTCTTCGCCTTTGGAAATCTTAATGCTCTCAGTGCCATCTTCATCGCCGGTTTCGATCGAGAAGGTCACATCTCTGATATGGTAAGTACGTCTGCCATCAACGACCCGATAATGTTGGTTGAAAGACGGTGTTAACTGTTTATTAGTCAGGCGTTGAAAGTTTGCGACAACATTTTGGTCTTGTCCCTGTTCTAGTAAAATCCAGTCGGTAAACGTATTCGGCTGGATGCGTAATTTTTTCTCAATATCTTCCTCTAGGTCATTGTCCCAGTGGAACAGATCTTCGGTGAACGCGTTGTAGTAGAGGATCTTATCCCGCGAGAGTCCGGCTTCTTCCTCGTCGGTATCGTTTTTAGGGGCGATCAGGTCCTTAAACTCCCGTGACAAGCGGGTTTTGCCCGTTCCATTGAAGGCGTAGATCAACTGCACCTTTTTATCGGCTTCCTTGAGCTGCTGTGCGATTTCTGTCAGGGTCTTGCTCATTTTACGCTTCCGCCTCTTCGGGCTTAGGGAAGCTCAGCAGCAAATCGCAATAGTACTCGTACTGCTTCTGCCGCAATTCGATTTCGCGAGGTAAACCTTCGGTGATTGAATTGGTAAGGATGTCGAAATCATCAAGGACGGAAACGATACGATCTTGCTCCGGCTTTGGCGGAATTGGCACTAAGAAATCTTCCATCTGCTTCTTCGAAACAGCAGGAATTCCACCTTTTTGTTGACTTCCTATCAGCTTTCGCTCTGATCGTTTCAAGAAATAGTAGACGAAGTTCCAGTTCATGTTCTGGCCATCTTCAACTCCAATTGAGTAGCAGCTGTTCCCGGCCCAATATGGACTTGAGATCCGATTCACAAACCCAGCGTTTGCCCCTCTGGCGCTTACGATGATCTTGTTTCCAGTATTGTTGTAATTCTCGTAGTAACCGGTCGGCGTCCGTCCTCCGTTGTAAACCGGATACTGAGCAGCGGCATCCTGTTTGTCTTTTCGCACAAACTCACCAATCGTGATCGTTGCTAATCTTCCAAGCGGTTTCCGTTCAACTTCGCCATCTGCAAAACTCAACAACTGATCGCGATAATAGTCGTATTGCTTCTTTCGGGCGGTTAGCTCGGCGGTTAGCTCGGCGGTTAGCTCGGCAAAGGTGTCCAAAATACGGACGATTTCGACCTGGATTTCAAGCGAGTTTCTCGGGTTCGATGGGCATGGAATGGGTATCTGGTAGCCCAGAATTGCCGTTTTGTTCCCTCGCGGCATCTTCGCGCCTTTTGCATGCTGCATGCTGTACGAGAAGAATTCGTTTGAAGACAACAGATAGTAGAGAAACTTTGAGTCAACAGTTTGTTTGAATTCATCTTGAATCCGGACAGCAAGGACATCTCCACTGCACCCACCTGAGTTGGTCGCCATCCACACTTTCTTCAGGTACGGACGGATGTTGCCGAGAAGGATGTCTCTTGGCTCATAAGCCGTCAAGCGGTTTGTGTTCGGCAGATAATTTGCGTCAACGCGCCCACCCTTGTCGGCGACGAGATTATCCACTCCCACAAACGAAGTCGCGTCGAGTTCAGCAGCATCTACTCGCGTCTGTGAGTACTCCGCCACCTCCATTAGTGGCTTCCAATCCACATCAGCACCATCCAGCAGCTTGTTTAAAAAGGTCACCTTGCTCACGCCTCGACCTCCTCTCCTTCGATCTCCGTCACAATCGAATCGATTTCCGAACGCAGCTTGTCGATCCTGGCCACGGTCGTTTTCAGCTCGGCGTTAAGTTTGACAATGTCCACCTTCTCGCGGGTATCCTCGGGTTCAACATAACTGCTGACCGACAGGTTGTAATCGTTGTCAGCGATCTTGTCCAAAGCGACAGATTGAGCGAAGTGATCGATGTTCGCCTTGGTGTCGAAGGCCTGCATAATGGCTTCGATATGCTGATCTGTGAGGACATTGGTATTCGTTTCTTTTTTAAAGTAGTCCTCACCGCTGGCGTCAATGAACTGAGTGTTCGTGTCGGTCTTGTGCTTGGACAGGAGCAGAATATTCACTGCGATGGTGGTGCCAAAAAACAGATTCGGGGCCAGTGAGATTACCGTTTCAACAAAATTATTGTCTACCAAATACTTCCGGATTTTCTGCTCGGCGCCACCTCGGTAGAAGATTCCTGGGAAGCAGACGATGGCCGCGCGACCTTTGCTAGACAGATAGCTCAGGGCATGAAGCACGAAGGCAAAATCTGCTTTGGATTTCGGGGCCAGCACTCCCGCCGGAGCGAAACGGTCGTCGTTGATGAGCGTAGGGTCGTCGCTGCCCTTCCATTTCACCGAGTACGGTGGATTGGAGACGATTGCATCGAACGGTGTTTCGTCGCTTAGTGCTGGGTCAATAAGCGTGTTGCCCAGTCGGATATTGAACTTGTCGTAGTTGATGTTGTGCAAGAACATGTTCATCCGAGCCAGGTTGTAGGTCGTGTGGTTTATCTCCTGACCGAAGAAGCCCTCTTCAATGATGTGGGCGTCAAAATGCTTCTTGGATTGCAGCAACAATGAACCAGAACCGCAGGCCGGGTCGTAAATCTTGTTGACTCTGGTCTGTTTGTGCATCGCCAGCATGGCAATCAGCTTGGACACGTGCTGAGGCGTAAAGAACTCGCCCCCCGACTTGCCCGCGTTGGCCGCGTAGTTGGAGATCAGAAACTCGTAGGCATCGCCGAACAAATCGATTTGGTTGCCATTGAAGTCACCCAGGCTGAATTCGCCGAAATTCAAACCTGCGACCCCTTTCAGCACAGCCGCCAAGCGAGTGTTTTTGTCCGTGACTGTATTGCCCAGACGGTTGCTGGTTGTGTCAAAATCGGCGAAGAGTCCCTTGATGTCTGGCTCGGACGGGTATCCACTCGCCGAGGCTTCAATCGCGGTAAAGATGTTCGCCAGATCCGTGTTCAAGCTTTCGTTGGTGTTCGCCTCGTTGGCGATTTTGGAAAACAACTGGCTTGGGTAGATAAAGTAACCCTTAGTTTTGATGGCGTCGTCTTTGATCTCGGACGTGATCACGGAATCCTGGAGCGAGGCATAGTCGATGCTTTGGTCGCCTGCTTCGATGTACTGGGCAAAGTTCTCGCTGATAAAGCGATAGAACAAGGTGCCCAGGACATACTGTTTGAAGTCCCATCCATCCACAGCACCGCGAACGTCATTGGCGATTTGCCAGATTTGGCGTTGCAAGGCTGCTCGTTGTTGGCTTCCATTCATGCAATTGTTTCTCCTTCTCGAATTGTCTTTCCCGTTCTTTGGGAGACAGCCTGCGCTTTGGCGGAAACAGCCGGGATCATTCGCTGCTTAGCCCATTTTCAAAGTTCCAGCGTCCGCTGTTTCCGCAGACTAGCCGTGAATGTGGTGAGCAGCTTTCGTTTCCGTTCGGCCCAGTTTTGGCAAAGTACGCGACCTGCCTAGATGGTCTTGCCAAGACCCACTTCATCGACAAACGATCTAAGCCCTTCGGCTGTGCTCGCCGAGTCAAATCATGCGTGAAGTAGTTTGCGTTATAGGGCGTGGTCATTCTGTCGTCACTTATTGCACTACTTGGCTCGCGTCTTTCGACCTGTTGCTGGGGGATTATCTATTCTTTTCTTTAGCAACGCGACATCTTTTTGCTTAAACAAGCGGTAGTTGTTGATGGGATGTCTGTACTCCGTGAGTTTTCCACTGTCGGCCCATGCGCGAATAGTGTTCGCCGACACGCCTAGTGCCTCTGCCGCTTCTCGAACAAGTAGAAAGTCTTCGCTGGACATTTGTAGCACCTCGTTGCATTGCACACCAAACCTTACCAGGCGTCCCCATTCCCTACAAGAACACCGGTGTGGTTTTGGGCTTTGCCTGCCTGCGGCTTCTTGGATCTTATCACGGCGTAAAGGTCCGTTCGGGCCGCCGCTTCGCTCCTTCCCTCTCTGCTGCTTTCCCTACGGGAAAGACTCCACCTTGACTTGCCGTGCCGTGGTCTTTCTGGCCGCCGGCAAGGCCGCTTAATTCAGCACGTCGCTGCTGTGCCGGGAGCAGTGCGAACGTAAGGAGTTAGAGCGATGAAGAAAGACGAAATAAAGAAGCTAATCGAGCAAGGCGTACGTGAGCTAAACGAGGCGCTGGCAATGGGAGACAGCGAACAGCTGAAGCAGTTCATGGCGGTAATGGCGAGGTTCCCCCGCTACAGCTTTAATAACTGCCTACTCATTGCGATGCAGAAACCGGACGCGCAGATGGTGCAAGGCTTTCATGCCTGGAAGAAGATCGGACGCTGGGTAACAAAAGGCGAAAAAGGCATCGGCATCGTTGCACCAATGGTCTATCGCAACAAGGAGGAAGAATCTTCAGAAGACGGCGAAGAGCGGGCCCTGCGAGGGTTCAAGGTCGTGCACGTCTATGATGTAAGCCAGACTGAGGGCAAGGAGATGCCTGAGTTTGCCAGCGTCACCGGAGATGCTGGGCACTACATCGAAGCCGTAGAGCGAGTGATTCAAGCGAAAGGAATCGAGCTTGTTTACGAAGAGCTTGACTCCGGTGCTGATGGAGTATCTTGCAAGGGGAAGATCATCATCGACCCCAAGGTGGAAGGTGCCGAGCGATTCGCGGTGCTCACGCACGAGCTTGCACACGAGTTGCTGCATACGGACAAGTCGAAGCGATTGCAAACGACGAAGACTATCCGTGAAACGGAAGCAGAAGCAGTTGCTCACGTCGTCTGCCGAGCCGTGGGTTTAGACTCCACCACGCACAGTGCGGACTACATCCGGCTCTATAGCGGTGACATGGACGTGCTGGCTGGATCGCTTGACGGAATCCAGAAGGCTGCTGCACAGATACTTGAGGCGTTGGAATCAGCTCAAGTAGCTGACGCAGAGGCTGCTGCGTGAGGCGTCTAAAGGCACTCACAGTGCGTTTGGTCACTGCAATGCTGTTTTCCGGCTTCATGCGGTGATCGACGCACTTTTTTTTGCTGGAATTGATACGCGTTGAAAGTACGCAGATAATGCTCGATACTCATTGGCATCGTCCCGCACCATGCACTGATGGATGAAACCATGAGGTGCTATTGCAGAAACCTAGAAATAACAAGAAGCAACCCATATGAGCCACTCTTCTCAGAACATATCTTCCGGCTGGCATGATCTATTACTCTCCTACAATCGCCAGCACATGCCAGATGTTAGACTGCAATCACGCCTGCAAGGTGAAGGCGAAGCTCGAAAGCTGCTTGAAGAAAAGCTTGGCTCATTCGACGAAGAGGACATTAGGGCTCTTCTCGCGGCCCTAAATGCCGACTACGGTGCGGACAAGAAACGCGCCGACCGCTTCATGCCCGCGTTCTATGGACATCTTGCTAACCAGATTGCCCAGGTGCCCGATGCCTTTAATCAATGGATATCGAAGCTCTGGAATGCGACCGATGAGAACCGCGATGAGATTCTCAATGAACTATGGAAGCAAGATGAGATATCTGGAGCAGGCACTTCCCTTCCCTCAGCCATTCTCTATTTGCGCGACCCGGAGCGATTCGCCGTTTGGATTCCCGCTATGGAGCACGGGCTGAAGATCGTGCAACCACAGATTAAATTCAAGAAGCGACGAACAGCCGAAGGTTACCTAACATATAACGAAGGTGTTCAGGGCGTCAGAGAGCAGCTTGGCCTTACTCCGCAGAGTATGGACGTCGTGCTTTCGTTAGCCGCAAAAGAAGCCGATGTTGTGGCAGCCGATGATTTCCAGTCTCTGTTTAAAGATTTCGTCGCGTCGTTTGTTGACTCTAAAGAGGGGCAGTCGCATCTCCGACGATACCCATCTCAGCGAAAAGAAGCTGAACAGAGTTACAAGAAAATCTGCGAGGCCCACAGTCGCGGTGAAGATGTCACCGATGCAGTACTCTGCGAACTGCTTCCATATGCCGATACGAAGGGCAATCGCGAGCGAGGAGTCTGGATACACATCGCTCCTTCGATCACGAAAGACATTAGACAGTGGTTTGAAGGGGCCAAATGGACAGATCCTAAAGACTGGCCAGAGGTCGCAACGACCATCCTTGAGTTTGTTCGCCGGTCAATTGAGTCACCAATGAAGCTAGCAGAGAACTGCGAGTGGTTTGCAGAAAACGTCCCTTCTAAAGGGTTCCAAATGGGCATGCTCACGCCCATCTTGAATGCGCTCGATTCAGCCCACTTCAATATCATCAACAACAAGCCTCGCCAGACGCTCAATCACATTACAGGCTCCGATTACTCAAACAGCCTGCAAGATTACCCAAAGCTAAATGCCGTGCATTTCGCACTCCAAGAGAAGCATAAGGCGCTATTCGACGAAGTCGGTCAAAATGACGCACTTGCAGGCGATGTGCTCGATATGTTCAGCCACTGGCTGGTAGCCGTTCGCAAGTTCGACTTCAAGAAGTCGACCGTCTACAAGATCTCCCCAGGAGCTGAGGCCTGGAACTGGGTGAATTGTCGCGACGAAGGCTACATCACAATCGGTTGGGACGAATTGGGAGATCTGACTGGCATACCCAGAGAAGAATTCAATAATCGCCGGGCGGCTTTACTAACTGAACACGAGGACTGGACGAAGCGGGGGCTCAGCCAAGTCTGGACATTCTCGCGCATTCGAGAAGGTGACCGGATTATTGCAAACAAGGGAAAGTCAGAGATTCTCGGCTATGGCACCGTTATTGGCCCCTACTACTACCTGCCCAACACGAAGCATGGCCATCGTCTTCCTGTCATGTGGGACGATGTAACGGCACGCAAAGTCAATGAACCTAGCTGGTCAGGCACCGTCCAGAAAGTAAGTGCCGAACGATTCGAGCAATTGAGAGACGCCGAACCTCTTGGCGATCCCTCAGATCCCCCCGCACCGGCAGACCCTAAGCCTTCGCCGCTCAATCCGGATTACTCGATTGACCAGTGCTCGGCTGACACGAGTTTCACTGTAGCGCAGTTAGAACGTTGGCTGAGTGCCCTTGATCGTAAAAAGCAGGCCGTGTTCTACGGTCCTCCGGGAACCGGAAAGACTTATCTCGCAGATAAGTTAGCTCGACACCTGATTGGCGGTACGGATGGTTTTTTCAAGATTGTCCAGTTCCACCCCGAATACGCCTACCAAGATTTCATGCAAGGAATTCGGCCTCAATTGACTGATGGTGCTCAACTTTCCTACGCAAACGTAGCGGGACTATTCAAAGACTTCTGCTCTGAAGCCGCACAGCGAAAAGGTCGATGTGTTTTGATCATTGACGAAATCAACCGCGCCAATCTCTCTCGCGTGTTCGGTGAGCTGATGTACTTGCTGGAATACCGTGACCAAGAGATTGATCTTGCAGGCGGTGGGGTGTTTCGTATTCCCAGAAATGTTCGCATCATCGGCACGATGAATACGGCAGACCGTTCAATTGCGCTGGTAGACTACGCTCTAAGACGTCGATTCGCATTTATTCGCATGTCACCAGACTATGACGTGCTGGCCCGCGCGCACACCGATTCTGGTTTCGATGTTGCCGGGCTCGTGGCAGTGCTCAAAGAGCTTAACCAGGAGATCGGCGATCCGCACTACGAGATCGGCATCTCTTTCTTTTTAGTCGATAACCTTGAGGAGCAGCTCGAAGATATTTGGGTCATGGAGATCGTACCCTACTTGGAGGAGTACTTTTTTGACAATCTACCCAAGGCAGACCAGTTCCGCTGGGAAAAGGTAGGGGATCGTATCTGCGAATGACCCTATCAGTTCTCCATCTCACGGAACATAAGACGACTCGCTTCGCGCCAGATGAGCTTCCGGCTTCATTGGGAGAGCAGCTATGGACTCAGTATAGCGATAGGATTCTCGTCGAGCCCCCCTCTTTCAAGACGGGCAACCATTGGTTGTTGACACCCCAAGGTTGGGCTGGCCACATTCCAATCGATCATGACCACCGCGTGTTCATCGAGCCAAAAGTTGAGATCAGTAGTCTCTTCCAAATGCTGGAGTATGCCTACAGACTTACTTTTCTTGCACCTGGCGAAATGGTTGGTGCCAGCAGCATGCTTGAATTCTATGAGCGTTTAGCAAAGGTACTTGCACTTAGAATACTTGATCGAAGCCGAAAAGGATTTCACCGCGAGTATGTCGCTCGTTCCAACAAGCTTCCTTATCTGCGCGGCAAGCTAAACTTGGATTCAATGCTTAGGACTCCAACAGAAGTCTCGCTAGACTGTAGCTATCACGAGAACACGGCGGATATCGAAGACAATCAGATCCTGGCCTGGACTCTCTACTGCATCGCGAGACACGGCTTTGGCAGGTCTGAAGTAGCCCAACTCGTCAGGCGAGCTTTTCGCGCGGTGCACAGTGCAGCGAGCTTGAATCCCTGTTCACCTTCGGTCTGCACGAACAGGGCATATACGAGATTAAACAATGATTACTCGCCCATGCACGCTCTCTGCCGATTTTTTCTTGAACATGGCGGCCCTGGCCATCAGCAGGGCAGTCGAAGCATGCTGCCCTTTCTTGTGAACATGCCCCGACTCTATGAGCTGTTCGTCGCTGAATGGCTCCGCATGCACCTTCCGGACAACTTGACGATTTCTGAGCAGTACGGAGTTCCTCTCGGGCATCAGAACGCAGTCCGTTTCGAGATCGATCTACTAATCTGCGACCGCCACACAGGGCAACCGCTTGTGTTACTCGATACGAAGTACAAGACCCCGAACTCACCGAGCGCAAGCGATTTGGAGCAAGTGATTGCCTACGCCAAAGCGATCAGTTGTGAACGAGCGATGCTCGTATATCCTCAAGAGCTGCCCACTCCCTTTGACCATACCGTGGGAGGCGACATCCACGTCTGGACAGCAGCTTTTGCACTCACAGGAGATATCGACGAAAATGGCCGCAAGTTTTTGGTCTCGCTACTAGCCCAACTTGAGCGATCAACGCCTACCTAAGCAGGTAATGAGTTAGCTAGCCGATTCCAAAGCCCCATCAATACCACTTTGCGGGTGACTCTTGGCAACATGGCCCACGTGCATGCCGCAGCGGCACTGTCCTGCGTGCTCACTCTAGCTTAGAAGTCGTCTTCGATCTCGACTTCCGTTTCGACCTCGGTCACCACTTGGCTCTCGATTGGCGTATAGAGGTCGATCTCGGCGTCATCGGTTTCCAGCGATACGACCAATGCATACCTAGCCGAACGGCTCCATCGTTCTAGGTGAGGACGCTCTCGCCACCAGCCGGTAACAGGATGAACCGCTATCACTCCACAAGCTGCTAGTTCGCTCGCCGTTCCCGTCCAGGTATCAGAATGTACCGAACCACGCGTTCTAAGGTTCTTACCAAGCTGCCAACTACGGTCCTCAGCAACTGAATCAGGGCGTTCCTCTCGATCTTCCCAGGCGTCCTTGCTCAGACGTTGATCGAACTGCTCTACGGTCTCAACCGGTCGCTTCACGTCAAAACGCAGGCCGTGAGATTGATAACGATGTTTCGTTTGCCAGCCGCGTCGACCAGGACTCGGTTCAATGAAGTAGGATAAAGTCACTCGCATCTTGATCGGCGTCTCTCCGAGGCTCTCCAGGACTTCCTTCGGCCAAGGTAGCGCGTGCATTCGCATGTCCTTCGTTTTAATCTTCCCATCAACTCGGTCGAATGGCTGCAACGAATCTTGCACAATCATCGTGGCGGCATTGGACACGCTCCAGAGAGCCCGGTCGATATTCGGTACGCCGTACCCATAACAACGGATTCGCTTGTGACGCTCTCTGTGAGGAAACTCTTCAAGCATTGCGCCCGTCCACTCTGCCGAGTGAACCATCAATGCTCGCACTGTCTCTGGCCAGAGGTGCGGGTACTTGGCATTGACCATCGCCGCAAACCGAGCTGCTTGCGCTGTGGCTCCGCTCGTGTCGCCACTTGTCGTCAGCAACGCTCCTGTAGGACTCAATCGTGTCGTTAGTAAAGCCAGATCATCAATGGAATCAGCATGCCCGCTGCCCGATTCGCGGGCGCTGTTGCCGCCCTCCATGACGATGTCGGGCTTCAGTGGCCATTCCTTCTTTTCCCAGATCACGGAAGTGCGACTGCAAGGACTTAGCAATCCTGCTTTTGCAACAGGCTCCCAATCTACGTATTCCTGCGAACGAATAACGCAAAGTTCGGTGTAGGCCCCCACTGTCACAACGTTCCAGGCATGCGAAGGGTCTTCAACACCTTCTAGGTGGTTACTTGCCGGATATTCGTGACGAGTTTCGGAAGGAGTGTTTCCAGCGGAAACAAACATCAGACGTTGATTGGAATCCAAAGCTCCGCTGCAAAGCTGATCAACAGAAGCCGACCAGGAGGTTGGCAAGCCTTCGTCGCACTTTTCAGCGGTTACCGCCAGGCAGATTGCGCGATTGCGTGTCGGTGACTGCACTTCCGCGCGCGCAACTGCTTCGCTCGTAATTGCTCCGTAGTGTTCTGGGCTGTTTGAACCTTCATCAGGGAGGATTTTCACCGATTCCAGGCGATGAGAAAGTTGCACCGGTTCTTCGCTTCCAAGGACTTCAGTCAAGCAGCCATACAAGGCTAGGCCTGCCATTTCCGTGCCGTGTCCCTTGCGATCAGCGGGCGTCCAGTTTGGGTCAACAGTCAGCAAATGCTCTTCGTCGAGTGCGATCTCAAGCAACGGATGGCTGCGATTCACGCCTGTATCGAGTAGGCATACCGCTGGCGCGTCCTCATTGGGCAGCGTGATCCGTGCCAACGCGGATCGAATCCTTTCCGCTTGTTCCTTTGGTGTTAATTCGACGAACTCGGTCGGCACCTTTGCCGCCGCCCGTAGCTCCGCCAGCAAGTCAAACAAATTGTGAAACTGCTCCCATTGCTCTGCACTCGCTTCGGCGAGAAGCACGATCCGCTCAGGGAACCGCACCAAGCGTTGACTGACCGTAATGCCAATCCGTTGCGCCTCGGCTTGGAATTTCTCTACGACTCCCGTAACCTCGCCGTCGTTTCGCAGCCAGATCTCCCACCAAATTCTATCCGTCTGAGTAGGGTATGGCTTCGAGTCCGTCCAGAACGAACGAAGCGTAGCCTGTCGCACGAAACTAATACTCTCTACCAACGCCTGATTCTTAGGAGCGCCGCTATCTGCGTCTTCGTCGATATAACGTTCAAAGATTCGTAGGAACATCGCCGCCTTGTTCGTCGGCACGAACACAACGGCGAACATCTTACCGCTATCTTCACGGACGTTGACCAGCTCAATACCGCTTCGCTCCCGTTCGAGGCTTTCGATCTTGAGAGCAAACCCTGGGTCGCTCTCAAACTCTAATGTGATGCCTTCGGGGCGTTCGGATTCGTCTTCCTCTTCGGTTTCGGAAGAGGAATCGGCTACTGCTGTGCGAATGCTACTGACAATACCTGTGCCGTGGCTGCGACGGTCATCTCGTGGAGGCGTTTTGAACGGCGCGCTACCACCCCCGCTAGTAGACGTGTAGGTCTTCGTTTCTCCCGTGTCGCGGAGGACAAGATGCGGATGCTGAGTCATGCTTTCTCACACACGTTAGAGCCTTATAGTTCCGCCTCGACTCCGCTCAGAAAAAGCCTGAACGAGCAACTGTGTTGTCACTTTGCTCTTGCCCGCAAGAAGACAATCTTTCGCGGCGTCATCGCACGCTCGTGAGATTTCCGCATGACTAAGTCCCGCAGAAACGTCTTTGACTTTGGTCCACGCGATTCGCCCTAGGCCAAAGGAGCTAAGTCTATTCTCGATGAGTGCCTTAACCTGCTCTGGGGTCGGGATGACGTATTCAATCACATCGTCGAAACGACGAAACAACGCGTCGTCGAGCATCTCTACATAATTCGTGGCAGCAACCACGAGGCTGTCTGAATCGTCTTGTTCGAGAAACTGGAGGAACGAATTCAAGACTCGACGAATCTCGCCTACGTCGTTTTTCGCTCCTCGATTCGAGCCAATCGCATCGAACTCGTCGAACAGGTACACGCCGCGAGTTTCGTGCATCGACTCAAAAATTACGTGAAGCTTTGCAGCCGTCTCCCCCATGAACTTGGTAATGAGGCCATGTAGCTGCACACTAAACAGTGGGAGCTTAAGTTCCCCTGCTAAGGCCGAGGCCGTCATCGTCTTTCCGCAACCAGGTGGACCAACGAGTAAGAGCTTCCGTCGTGCTGACAAACTGTGTTCGCGGAGACGATTCTGGTGCCGATACTCTCTAAGTACTCGCTTGAGTCGCGGCTCCACTTCCTCGCTCAAGACCATTTCACTCAGTAGGGTCTTCGGGTATGAAACCGTCAGTAGCCCAGCAAGTTCGCCTGATGGGCGAGCGATGGGTACTGGCCTTGTTAGGGTGCCGGATGACTGCTGCTTCTTGATCTCGTCGACCAGATCTCGCAAGTCTTTAGCAAGCTTCTCCTTCCCGGTGCGCGCAGCCTGAGACGCAATCTGCATTGCGACGGATACAAAATGCTCCCCGTCGCCCGCAGAAAAGCTCCTCACCAATGCTTTTACTTGCTCACCTGTTGCCATAAGTCGCGTCCTGATTACTCAAGAATTAGCGTGCTCTGTTGAGGTCTTGGACGCTAATCCTTCCTGCTCTGTATCGTAATTGATCCTTACCCGCCAGTCACTTAGGTCAAATCGGCATTTTGGCCAGATCAGTGAACAATTGCCGGCACAGTCCGCCAACTCTCTCTGTTTTGACGCTAGCGGGCTCCTCACGGTCTAGAGATCCGCTGTTGAACGCTACGCTGCGTGCCCAGCTTGGTCCCAGCTTGGTCCCTGAACTCCTGAAATCCGCTTGTGGCGTAGTTGGGCGTTTCCCTGCGGGTCGGGCTCGCTCCAGGCTCCGCTAACGCTTCGGTCTCATACGAGACTGCGTTGCACCCTCCACATCCCTAACGCGGCTCTCATTGCTCTCGGCATTCCGTTCGGCGAAGGGATGAATCTGAACTCGCTTCAGGTTGAGCACCTCGTAGGGCACTGGCAGTTTGACGCCAGCAATCTTTCGCACTTTGTTGATGTCGCGTACAAGTGCCAGCAGCTGTTGCCGCACTGGTGCATACGGTTGGTAGGAAATTGCGTCCAACTCATGGGCCAGATTCTGCACGGAGCGATGCGGCGCAATGTTCAGAAAATACGCCCGCAATCGACGGTAGGTCCGCTTTTCGATTTCCACGCGAGAGCGCCAGGCATGGTCGCGCTCGCCGCGAGCAGGGCGCTCCCCTCGCCCACGGAGTTCTTTGTAGAGCGTTTTGTCCTCCTCGGATTTTCTCGCCCAGTGGCCGCGCCGGTAGCTCACGGCGTAGCCTTCAAACAATCTTGAATCAGCATGCTTCTTTTTCTTTCTGCGTAGACGGGCGACTTTAGGGATGAGAATCGGCACCTTCCGCGCGTCGCGGATCAAATCCTCCTCACGCTGTCTGAATTCATGCAGGCCCTGACTGCACATCAGGAGAAAGAAACTCTCGTGCCGAATGTACTGCATGTTTGCCAGTCCAGAACGCTTTCGACTCGCCCGTTCCCGTTCGGTAACATCGATTTGGTAGCGAGCGATTAGTTTGCTGTCGATTTCTTCCGGATCTTTTTCCTCGGGAATCATCCCGGTGACGTAATACCAGTAGCCGTGTCGCAAATAGCTGACGGCGACCTGCTGTACGAGGCCATCAATACTTGTCGCTTGGCAGCGATAAGCCTTCGGCCTCTGCAAACTAGCCGGTCCCCTGCTCAGAGAGCACAACAGCCAGTCCTTGATCAGAAATCCAAATATAGTGTTCTATCAGTATTTTGTTATTCACGATCCTCCTCGGCATTTCATAAATCAACACAAATCGGATGAGGAGTTGTTGTGGCACAACTCCTCGGAAAGCCGTCGAAGGCGAAATCCTTCTCGCTCAGAAATTCAGGCGCGTTTGAACGCATCTCAAACGCTTGGTCATCAGGTGCTCAAGCTCATAAATGCGAGCTACCTAATTCCATAGCGGAGTCACGTATCGTGACGCAAGCCTTGCCCTGCGGTGCTTTCTGCGCCCGCGCAGGGTTGATTCCTGTTGAGTAGCCACAATTATAGTGGCTACACGTTTTTTGCCTTTTTCCAAACCTTACTCACAGTCCTCTGGTGCAAGACGCACGTAGACTGTGAGTCGCTGGTACACGGCCACGGCAGCCCAAGCCCTCCGGCTTGAACTGCCTTAGCCGCTCACCGTCACTTCCATGAACCGCTGGTTTTTTTGACCAGCGGCATGTCCACATCGCTGGGTGCGTTTCCGCACTCAGTCGGCTCTTTCCTTTTCGCCATCGCATCAGGTAACCAGCCTGATACGCGAAAGCCCTTACGACTGGTAGCCGCTCGGACTCGGCCTTCCGGCCTTCGTACTTAAGCCTCACTCCCCCACTACGGTATTTGAAACACCTGACTGACTTTGTCAGGCACCGGATGTCACTCCGGCCACCGTAGCGGTTCCCTCGTTAGTTTCGCCCTTCGTTCAATTAGCCGAATCGTTCGGCGCAGGTAAGCTTGCTAGTCGCTGTTAAACGACGGTCCATCGTTGTATGTGCAGGCTCCCGCCTGCCATAGTCACCGTTCAACTGTTGTTGAACGTTTTCGGGGGGTAGAACCAACAAGCTCCTCCCCTACCCATCAACGATCAGATTTTCGCTCTTTACCAACTCTCCTGCTGAACTTACTGGCAAGCCCTTGGACCCTGTGGTTCCTTGGGCCTTTCGTGGTTGAGCTATTTCCCGCCGAGCGTTTAACTCGGTCGCCGGATGAAGTCACTCATCCGAAGCAGTTTGTCACCAAACTGCTGGTCCCCACGCCAGCGACGTTGATCGAACTCGCTATCGAAGCAAGCCCCGATCCCCGTCGACGGGATTTGAAAGACTCCGCTTTCTCACCCGCTTTGCGACGAAACAAGCATTTAATAACTACTAAATGCCGTTTCCGAGTCGCCCGTGTTCCCGCGCCGCTTTGCGGCATCGGATAGAAGTGGTGGATTACTTCGAACTGCGTTTTTCTGACCTACAACGTCAGCTTAAGCGCATTTGCCGAGATTACTCACCGACAGCCTCCGTCGAGCTACAGGGTCTACTCACAGCAATAGACGCTTCATGCGTTCTTGCTGTGAGGGTTCCAGAAACTTGCGTTCCCCGAACCGCCCTCGGACAAGCCACTCTCATGGCATCCGGCTCTACTGAGAAAATGCGTGACGGATAACAACTCCCGTCCCCTTTCATTGCTGGTTAGGCAAATCCTAGGCGCAACTCCCTAGCGATGTGGACATCAGCAATGCTGCTTCGGCGACACCTTCTTGATGCCGCCTTCCCGCAACATGCGTTCTCCGCGTCCGATGCGACTGTTTACCGCTTGGCTCCGACCTCCAAATGATGAGATCGGCGTACCGTACGAGGCAACGAAGTACAAGATATTCATACACATGAAAGTCTGGGATTACTTAGAAAAAAACTAGCGATGGGTGCTCCAAAGCGTAGGAGTATAGCGTAGCTGGAGCGTCTTAAGCGCCGTTTTGAAAGCTGGAGCGGCTGCCACAACTTATTGTCGCGTTCTCGCCTTGTCCGTTTCGTTGGAAGTGGTCTCGCAATATTAACTGACAATATTGGTCAAAAATTACCCCTCCTACTTTTTCGGCACGTAAATAGCCGTCTCGCTTGGTGCGATCCGCCCGCGCTAGGGCGTCGTCTTGGAACCGAGCTTTCTCGCTTTCACACAAGCCACTCCAGAACACTCGGAATTTGCGGTCTAGTGCTGCCTCCACAGCTCGTTCTCTCGCGTCTTTCTGCTCTCGTTGTCGCAGCTGCTTTACGTCTGCATCCTTAGACTGCTTCTCTGCAGCGCGCTGCTGCTTGCTACTCCTAAAACCTTTCGGCTTCTTATATTCAGACTCGCTTTTGATTCCAGCAACGAGGAACCCTGCTCCCCTCGCTTCGCCGCGTTCGTTATGCCAATCAAAAAGCTCAAGCATGCTCTGCACCCTTTCGCCTGGATAATTGGCAACAAGGCTCGCGGCTACCCTCTCACCAACGCCGCGCTTCGTTAGTTCCAAGCTAGCGCCACTCAACTGCGGCTTCGCCGCAACTTGCCTCCTTGCGGTTTTCCTTTTCTTTTGGAAAACCGCCTCCCATTTTCCACGGGAGATCTTGCGGAATCGCTCGTCGGCCTCCATCGGACGCAGGTCCCAAAGGGCTTCAAGCTCGCGAATTCCTTTCATCAAGGCTCGCTTCGTTTGTGCCGTGTTGTAATTCCGGCTGACACGAACCTTGTCGTAGGCAAGCTCGTGCAGATCAAGCGTTAGTCGGTCTGAGCGATAGAACCGCTTATCGAGAAAGCGGTAAAGGCGCTTGGCGACGGGGTCTTTCAGCCTGCAATACAAATCCCAGTCGAGTTTCTTGAGGTAGCCCGCCTGAAAACTCTCGTAGACCACTTCATTCCATACGAACCAAGAGTCTGCAGGCGAAGCGATTTTCTCTTCTTCCTCACGCTCGTAGACGAAGAGGTTATCGAATACGCCGAAGTCTCGATTTACCCAACTCTTTCGTGCTTTATCGTAGAAGGCGCGATCAGAATAGACCGTCAGTCCCTTCCAGCGGCGAAGCGATGTAGCAACTCTGCGGTAGTAACGAGTTTCATCTGGCCAGCGAAGGAGTTTTAGCAATTCGTAGCGGCTAAAGTGAACTTCCCTACTATGGAAATCGCCAAGGCTTGAAAGTTGAATGCAGGCAAGGAGCACGTCATCGTCTTTTGAGGTCGGGAGGCCGTATCGGTCAGAACCGGAAATGGTCAACTTCCTCGGCAGGTGCTTTCTTTTTTCTTCATCCCAGACGGTATCTTCAAAGACAACGGTTTTTGTGCCGTCGAGAAAGCGGTCGCAGATGGCAGCAAGTGGGAACTCAGCAAAATTCAGTTCGTCACGACCCTGACCGAAGTTCTCTAGACGATGCTGCCGTAATTGCTTTTCGCTTTGATTCAAATCCTATTACCAAAAATCAACAACACTTGTTGTTGTAGTTTAGAGTTTTACTACAAGAGTTAACTCGGCCTTTTTATCCATGCTTTCGGCAGCTTACCCACTGAAAACGTGTTTCATTTCACAGTAATCCGCCATTCTTTGGTGTTTCGTCTCACGGTAAAACGTGTTTCGTTTCACGGCCCAAAGATGTTTCGATTCACGGTAAAACATGTCTCATTTCACGGTCCCCAATTGAGGTCCTATAGCGTAGCGAAATACGTCATCACTGCGGCCATTTCCTGCCGAGCATTAGTGTTAGATTTTGAGCGAAAGAATTCGTTGACGAATCGAGTTGGTGGGCGGTAGTCTGGATGTCGCTACAACATTCCAAAGACCGCGCGACTCGTTTCGCCTGGTTCCGCAAAAAGACCGACTCGCCAAAGTCGGTTTTTTTGTGCCTAAAATCTAACCCCCTCACCCACTCCACACCACAAGTAGCCCCTAGCGCTTTAAGCGCTTTGAACCAACTCAACATTCTCAGTACCGCCGAGTTCTGACAATTGATTTTCTTTTCCGGCAAGCATGCAGGCCAGCAAGCATGTCAGCATGCTTGCAAGCTATCCTGCGGGCTGGCAACTGACCGGCCACTAATTTCCCTACCCTCTTTCTCACCAACTCCCCGTAGGCATTCCTTCTTGCTACTTGCTACTTGCAAGCTGGCCAGCATGTCAGCCTGCAAGCATGATTGCTGGTTGGCAGGCCTGCGGGTTGCGCAGACGGTTGGCTTGCTTCCTGCGTTGCAAGCCTACAGGTCAGCAAGCAAGTTTGCTGTGCGGCAAGAAAACACACCAGCATGTCGGCTGCGCAGCATGATTGCAGGCAGGCCGTATTGCCTGCACTACAGCAAACAATATTGCTGGCCAGCCCGTCAGCTGCGTGACAATATGCGCAGCCATCTTGCGTGAAATATTACTTGCCAACTTTGGTGCAACTACTTTACGGTTTCTTTGATGATTATTGCGCTAGTAAATTCCAAAGGCGGAGTAGGGAAGTCTACTCTTGCTGGCAACTTAGCTGCCTGGCTCCACGAGCAAGGCCATAGTGTGATCCTGGCCGATTGCGATGCACAGAAGTCTTCATCGCAATGGGTTCAGGAGGCAAAGCCAGACATTCAGGTCTTCCATTTCGCTAACTCAGACGAGATTCTCGACAGCCTTCCAGTGCTCCGAGACAAGGCCGATTACATCGTTGCCGATGGCCCCGGAAGCCAGACCGAGACAAGTCGGGCACTTCTAATGTGGGCAGACCTTGCGGTAATTCCTTGTAAGGCGAGCATGTTTGAAGCTCGTGCACTGGCGATGAACACCGCGTTCGTCCGCCAAGCTCAGGCCATTCGAAACGGTCAGCCTGATGCAATTGCAGTTCTGACGATGGTTGGTCGTGATTACCGGCTGACCAAAGACATGCGAGATGCGGCAGCATCACTAGAGTTGACAGTCGCTGAAGCACCAATTGGACTTCGTCAGGCATATGCCGACGCGCCAGGGCAGGCGACCTTCGTTTGGAAGATGGGTTCATCGGCCCGTGACGCTGCAGAGGAAATTGATGCTCTTTTTCGTGAACTTCTACCCGAAGCTTGCACCGAGAACGTAGTTCCGATGCGGCGGGTGAGGGGACGAAAGAAACGGGCTAACGGATAGGAGTACATCAGATGGCTGAACGAAAACCACTTACCGCTGGACTTACCGTTGTTCCTCCCGGAGCTGACGCTGATGCCGTTCGCGCGTTCGTTACTCAAGAAAGAACACCTCCACCAGCGACGGAAGCCAAGCTTCCTGCCACTGAGACTAAGAAGGTGACACAAGCAGTCGAGGAAGAGCCTGAAGCTGAAGAAGTCCGGACTCCGAAGAAGCGAAAAGGGAAGAAGGCCGCATTTCCCGTAGGGCTCATTCCCGTTACGGTTCGGCTGAAACCAGAAATTGCCGCAGCCCTCAAGCGGGCTTCTTTAGAACGGCAACTTGCTGGTGAAGAAATCTATACCCAGCAAGACCTCGTAGAAGAAGCCCTTGAGCCTTGGCTTAAAGGGGAGGGGCACCTTTAGGGTAGCTTGTTGCCACCGCCACCCCGCCAGCAAGCGGTTTCACGACGACTTGCGTTCGAGCCAGCAATACCGGCTATAACACACCGCCGCTAACCACTTTGCTTCTACCACCCCTTGATGGACTCGCCAACACTCCCACGCGTCAAGGTCCGCTTTGCTCTCCACCTTGACCCGCTCCGCTTTTGGCTCGGCTGTATATCCGCTCGCATCCTGCGGTTCCCGATGATGGAATTTTTATATCCTACGGGACACCTTGAATGCTCGCTCGCCCGGCCTACCGCCACCGCTAGGGAAAAGTGCTTCGCACTTCTACTTCTTATTTTTTGATGCCGAGAGCATCAAATTTTGCCCTTCTTAGATTGTCTCGATCGCTACGCTCCTCGCCTGGTCTTCGGTGACGGTTAAGTAAACCAAACCGGGTGCGGCAAAGCCGCAGTTCCCGGTTCTGTTATCACGTTACCTTATGTGGTTTCCCAGTGAAAAACTGCTTTTCACTTGCAACACCACCCACACAACCACCCCTTCGCTTCGCGGTTCCCACAGGGAGACCGCCTCCGCCCACCGTCGAAAAACGAGTCTTCTTTTATGCATTGAGAACATGCTTGGGCATGTCCTCAATATGTTCGCCTGGGGGCTCACACCCTTCGGGCACGGCTTCGGGGTGCTAGGGGCACCCGCTACGCCGGGTTCGCTTAGGAAGCGAACCCCCACGCTTCGAGGCTAGGGCCTCTCGCGGGTCCCCCCGACACGCTGGGGGCGTGTCTTCCTGCTGTCTCTGCTAAGCCAGTTTGCTGGAGGGTAGGAGGCGTTTGGCCAAAGCTCGGTAAACGTAGCTTGAAATGTACGTTTCGAGGGTTGTTGTTTTGTTCCCGTCAAATGGAGTCGTGTTCGCACTTAGGTTTTGTAACGGTCGTGAATGCACTAGCAAAAACGCCAAACGTGTTGAAGGGTTCGCTCTCACGGCAACGAGTCACCCGCCGCAACTGTCATAAACAATCACCGCCTCGCATTGCGGTTTATATCTACAGACAAAGTTACCATTGCCTGGCGAGTGTTCCACTTTCGCTTTGCACTTGCTTCTTGACCGAGCAGCTTTGAGCTATTTCCCAAGCTCTTTTTCGCTTAGAATTCGACAGTCGCAAACCAGCTACTCACGCTACTGGAGTCACAGTTGTTCGCGACCAAATTGCTTTCTATCCAAGCCAACGAAGTGACGAGTAAGCCATGGGAAATCGAAAGAAGCCTAAGGGAGAAGAAGCAGACGCAATCAATGCGTATCGAGACGAGTACAAAGATATGATGGCGGATATCATCGCTCGTGACCAAAACGAGGCAAAACCTCCTACGACTCTTGACTACGTGCTGACATTGGCATTTGTTATTAACGACGAGAATTGCCCATTCAACTGGCACGTTAAGAACGGCTCCCCGCTTTCCAAGGAGTTCATCGCAGACCTTTTTGGTGCGGACGAGTGGGACGTCAGAGACGCTCTCTATAGACATAGCGGAACGCTTGGCCTGGTGGCCCCTCCTATTCAAGGACCGAAGACACTCAAAGAGGCTAAAAAACGATTAGAGATAAAGTTCGACATGGAACCTGCTTTGACTGGAGCAAGGGAGTTTGAGTCCATTAACGAAATGCGGGGCAAGCTAGAACTTGACGCTTTGCTAATGTTGCTCAATTCAGGAGACAAGGAGAAGACAAAAGTCATTGATGAGATGCAGAAGCATCACGAAGCAATCGGGAAAGTGGCTACCGCAGTGTCATCTTACTTGCACGGCGGCACACCGGAAGACCGAAGAAGGAACTTGGTACAACCGCTTTATTACGCGCCGAGAATCGGCCAGTACGCCGAAGACTTCTGGCTTCACGATAGAGATTTCCACATTGCAGCTTCGGTAGGCGTGGGCATGAACGTCAATGCCGGCATCCTAAGCATCTTGTTGGAGCGTATTCGTCTCACTGGTTCTAATCGTGCCACTATCATCGAGCGGATACCGAGGTCACACGAGCAGCATGAGGCTATCATCGAAGCAGTCATAGCTGGTTCTCGCAGTGGAATCGAAAAGGCGGTGAAAGCGCACTTCGATTCTTCAAATACAGATTTTGGATTTTGCGTGTGAAGAAGAGGGGCAAGTCGGAAAAAGAACCTTCACTAGAACAAAAAAAAGGCACCTGTTTGCAACCGGTAGCGATGAGGACATCGCTCTGGCAAACAGAACAGATGCCCCCGTCTCGCACGCCAAGCAATGGGAAACGTCAACTTTCCCAAGGCTTGAACCTGGCCTCCACAGTAGGGTGCTAAAGCCTACTATTTCGACCCGCTAAGACGTACGCTCGGTTGTCGGCAGAATGCCGGTAAAACGTCGTATCAGACTCACCCATATGTGTGCTGAGATAGAGCGTGATGAAGAGATTCTACTACCACATTACGCGATAAAGTACCAAACTACGTATTGCGTCGATGCAATATCGCATTGTCGCAACGATGCGTGTAAGCATTTGTTCTATAAGGATTTACGTTGATTGCTGTTCGCCAGACTATATGCTCACAACTATGCCTTCGGGCATAGCAGAAGGCCACGTCAACCGGCCTATTGCGAAACACCTTGCAGGGCTTGCTAAAACCCTGCGTGACGCGAACAAGAGTGATTCAGCGGTCGTGTTTGTCATCGAGGTGAACAACGACCTCAGCAAAGGATTGTAGAACCAGCATCGGTAGCAGGACGCGACATCGCCTAACGCTTACGCAGAATTAGAATTTACATAGCCCTGTTGATTTGTCTGAACGGACAAATTGGTGGGGCTTTTTTTGTGCCTGACCTCATAGTACGGAGTGCATTAAATGACAAATTCTCACGAAGCCATCTCCAGTTCCGCCGATGCGGCCGACCAGCAACCATCGAAAGTCATCGTCCTTGGTGGTGCGGCCACCGCCAGGAAAACTACTTCAGCTACGTGGCCAAGCCCGTCGCCAATGCCTTTCGTAAAGCATGACGGTGGTAGAAGCGATGCAGGGTATCGCGGGAAAGCTGGGGATTACGTCATCAGGGCAATTGCAATTGCTGCCGGGCTTTCTTATCTACTGGTTTATGCTGAGTTGCGTCGAAGAAACGAGCATTTCCGACGAACGAGTCGCTGCCGTGCAGCTAGAAGAATGAAATCTTCCACTCCGCGAAACGGGACCAACAAACGCGTCTATGACCCCTACCTGCTTGACCTGGGATTTACCTGGACTCCGACGATGGGTATCGGCACCGGCTGCCGTTTTCACTTGCATCCTGACGAACTCCCCACGGGCCGCCTAGTTGTTCGGCTATCAGGGCACCTTGCAGCTGTAATTGACGGCACGCTTTATGACACCAAGGACTGTAGCCGTGGCGGGACGCGTTGCGTCTACGGGTTTTATCAACGTAGCTAATAACCCTAGCACCCAAGGGGTCCACGATGAATGTGATGCACAGAACTATGGGCTCGATGTCAAAGCCCGGCAAAACCAAAGCTTCTACGGAAGCGACTAGAGAAATGCCGTATGAGCTGAAAATAAAGCACTCGGTGGCTCCCTATGTGAGCCGTTCGAAGATGCCAGAGGGAGTAACTCTTCTAATTGCAATGATACAGAATCTAAAAGCAATAGAAAAGTTACTGAAGTCAAACAAGAAAAAGCTCATGGAAGATTTGAAGCGATGGGACAGAGCTATGCATTCCTTCAAAGCCCCGCCAGAAAAAATGTATCGGAGGAAAAGAGTTCAATGGCCAACACAAAAACAAACTCGCGTACATCACTAACCCACAAGGAGGAAATGAGCTAACCAGTGTGGGCAAAAAATAAGACCCTGACTGTTCTAAAGAGCAGCCAGAGCCTTATTAGAGGCCGGCACTTTCTGAGAAAGCGATCAACCAGTGTGGAACCTGCATCTTACTCGCAATCTCTTTGAGTGCCAGCCTCTTTGAGGAATTCTTTCCTCTCTTTTGCACCCCGCGTGTGCCTGTCTAGGCCTACGGTCTAGGCAAATTACCATCCCTTAATTTAATCAGGAGAAATAGCGATGACCCAAACCAACAATCGACAACTTGTTGTCTCGGGAAGCAGTCAGCAATTAGTCACCAAAGCTGGTAGTTCTCACATATCCAGAAACCCAAACTACGACGAACCGGAACTCGATTACGGTGGAGGTGGTCAACCGTTAGTTCTCAAAGGTCGACGCCCCAAACCATTGCCGAAAGGCCCAAGAAGAAAATGCGTCGGGCACCGCTCAGCCGCAGAGGGCCGCAAGCAACTGGTCATCTTCGCAGTAGACGATTCTGCTTCGATGAAGCGGTTTGAAAAATGCTTGGCTGCTTTAGAGGCAATGGTAGAAACCCTCTACCAGATGGTGCTCAAAGGCAACGGTGTTTCAGTCTTCGATGTCGCTATCTTCAAATACGGTGACAAGGTCTTTGCCGTTCAAGAGAATCTTTTAGTGCCCGTGGATGAAGTCGATGAAGACACCTTCGTTTTTCAAGGAAACTCAGGTGGTACGAAGATTAAACTGGCCATGGGATTTGTCGAAGACCTTCTCGTCACTTATGACCAAGATGTTCTTGCTCACAACGAGGACCCGGAGCGTGTCCCACCACCATTAGTGGTGTTGATAAGCGATGGCTACAACGGCGATGGAAATCCCAGACCGGTTGCCGCTCGCATCAAAGAGATGCCCCTCTCAATAGGCGTCTCTCCCATCATTGCCACGGTCGGCATTGAGTATGGCGGTGGTGAACCTCATGTCGAGTTGATGACGGATATCGCCAGCAAAGACGAACGCGGAAAGCCTCTGTATTTCGATATCCAGAATGCTGGGGAACTAGCCGACGTTCTCGCGACCTTGGGAAGTTCTGCAGCGACGTCTGCGACCACGCTTTATCAAGCGACTAAGAACCAAGAAAAGGGGGCAAACCAATAGTGATTGCTCCTCCGAAACCTGCTGACCGTCTCAGTCGATTGCTCAAGCACTACGCACTGCAATTTGGTGAGAGACTTGCACGTGCTGGCTCTCTCTACGAGTCTCACGGACATATTGAGTGCAACGAGTTTGGTATTTCGACTGCAAGTGAAGCAGGTGGAAGGAGGAACAATCAAGATGCGTCCTTGATTTGGATACCGCAGCAGCCCTCGCCAGTGCGTTGGGCTGCTGCGATTTCCGATGGTGTAAGAACTTCTATTCAATCGGAACACGGTAGCCAACTCGCCTGCTATGCGGCTCTAACCGTGCTGTTGCAAAGCTACCAACAAGAGAAAGAACCGAATGCTCAGCCAATCGAACAATGCCTGAAATACTTTTCCAAGCTGGGGACTAAAGTAGGCGAGTATGCCGACCACCTCCGCCCAGAAATGCTCAGTAAGGGAAACTGGAAGCGGGTGCTTCGAGATGGGCGATTCGCTCAAACCACACTAATGGTTGCATGGGAAGATGACCGTGGGCTGACTATCGAGGGTATTGGCGATGGTGGTTACATCCTCAATATCGATGGGCCTTCACTAAGTTATTTGCCGTCTTCAGACGGTCCCGTGAATTGCCTGAGTCCTAGCGGTGTTTGTCTTCGCCGCGACTTCCGCATTGAAGTCCAACACTGGGAAAGTCTCGCTCTGTTTACTGACGGCGTGACCCCAGCCGTATCGATGGAAGGTCTGATTGTTCCAACGAATGCTGCCAAGGAAGAGAACCTGGCGTCTAGCACGCTGGATAACTATCTCAGCGTCTACCCACACCTCATTGATGACAACGTTACTTTACTTACTGCAGCACGGAGGCACCAGCAATGAGCTATCCCGTCATCACTCCAGGCGAAGCAAGAGTCTTGGCAAACAAGACATGGACGCTCGGCGATAGAGAGTTTCGCTTCGGTGAAAGACCTATGCTGGGCAGCGAAGCGTTTGTCTATCCGCTCTATGACTCCGATGAACAGCTTGTCGCCTTCGTGCGGTTTTCTTTACGCGTTTTAACGCCAGAACGTCTGCAACGCACGCAGTGGCTCATTGGTCAGAGACTCGATGAAAAGACACCAGTTTTCAAAGCGGCACCCTACTCATGGCTGAGTACGTTTCAGCAAGGGCGGCCGGATGGAGTCAGCATTGATTTCGTCGCTACGCTGCACGCCGCTGTGCGGGGTGAGAGTTGGCGTGCAATAAAACGTCGCTGTGACAACGAGCAAAAACTGCCATTGATGAAGAAACGGATAGCGGCAGCAAAACAATTGATTTCACACCTAGCAATTCTTGAGTCCATTGGCAGGCACGGCTTTATCCACGGCGACGTCTCCGATGGCAACTTCATGATAGACCTTGCAACTGGTGAGGCCTACCTCATCGACTTTGATGCATTTATCTACACCACTTCCGACACTTTGAAGTTTCCTCGTCTCAGTTTCGAAGCAGGGGGCGTCAAAGGAACCATCGGTTACATGCCGCCCGAATTGGAAGAGAGCACAGCGGGTGAGGCGTTTCCATTCTCCGACCGATATGCCCGCGACATGTTGCTGATAGAGCTACTTGGTTTTCAGTTGGGTGACCCAATTGATGCTTCTCCAAAATTTTGGGAAGAGCCAGGGCTTACACAGCAGAAGCTCCAAAAAAACTGTCGCGAATTGAGTCTCACCCACCTGTTACGCCCCGATGTATTTGAGCTTCCTGAAAAACACCGACCGTGCAGTCGTGAATTGGCAGTCAAAGCTCAATGCCAGATGCCCGATTGCAAAATCCAACTCGCTCCGTTCACCGTCAAGGTGCCAGAGAGTTCAAAGCCCGTGGTGCTTCGTGAAAGAAAAGCCAAATGAATCAAGACCCACTCAATGCATGCCCGGTCGAGCCAGTGACGCGTCGTGAGCGAACTGCAACTACCTCTAGCAGCTCTCAAACAAAACATCGGGACACACCTACTGCTGCAAAATATCCAACGAAGAAGAAACGAGATAAGCGGAAGCGAAATAGCTCTGCCGCTGCAGCTCGCATACGACGAAGAAAAACCTCAGCAACCAAGGCAACTCTAAACACGGCCACGCCTTCACCGCTGCCATTGGCCCCAGTTGAAGAACTGAGTATCCGCAAAGCCGTGTGGAAGAAGTTTCGTGATGATAAAGAACTCGACACGCTTCTATCGAATCTCTTTTGCATAGTGGTGCTGGCGTTACTTGCTTGGCTACACGATGCCTTCTGGATTATTCCTGCCATCATTTGGCTCGCGTTTTTTGTGATAGCCGTCCCTGCCTGGTTCTTGATTCATACCATCGAAGAATTCTTCAAAAGGCGAAAGGTCTCACGTCATGCGAAATAGAAACGACAGCGTCAAACAACGTGACATCTTCAACAACCCGATAGTCACCTTCTTTTTAAATTGCTTCGTGCTCACCGCCACAACGAACGCTGTTTTGGAGAAAGGCCTTTTCGCTGGTCTGTTGATTCACTGTGCCTTCATCGTCTGCTGGAGAGTTTGCGTGCAGGTGACACGAGATTGGACGGCTGGGCGAAAGGGGGCTGAACGTGGGAAGTGAACTTCGCCAACACCAGACGCAATTCAGCAAGCCCTTTGCCCATTCTTACTGGCAGGTCTCGGCCATGAATGGAGTTTCAAATGACCACAAAATCAGACTCTTCCCGTACCTCATCAAGCCGCCAAACGGCCTCAGTAAGTAACTCAATGAATCAAGACCCACTCAATGCATGCCCCGTCGAGCCAGTGACTCGTCGTGAAGGAACTGCAACTACGTCTAGCACTCTTGAAACTAAACGCCGGGACACACCTACTGCAAAACAAACAACGAAGAAGCGGAAGCGAAGTAACTCAGCGACCAAGTCAACTCTAAACACGGTCCCGACTTCGCCGCTGCCATTGGCCCCTGTTAAAGAACTGAGTATTTGCAAAGTTGCGTGGAACAAAATGGAAAATAGTGAAACTTCTCCCACATTTGAAACATGGCTCTTTGTCATACACGCTTCGATACAGGCAATGGTGTTGCCACGTGCTTGGCCATTCGAAAACATCTGGGTTCTTATCGGCACCGTCTTACTCGTGATGTTATTGACATGCATGCCTGTCTATTACGTTCTTCGTGTCGTGGAAGAGTACGTCGCAAGGAGACGTAGGCGACGACAAAACTAATCGATTTGGACTACAGAATCAAAACACAGCCTAGGCCATGATTGGAGTTTGAGAATGAGCAGTGAGCTGACCAGCAATGACCTCGACCTGATGAACGTATCGGTCACCTGCGTGACGCAATTTACGTCGTCATTTGCCAAAAGGTATTGGCAGGTTTCGAGTATCGCCGCCAAAAGGCGACTTGAAAAGCTCGAACGCAAAGGGCTTCTCAGGAGTCGCAGTGTGTTGGCCGCCACTCCGCCACCCATCCACGGGCCACTGTGCGTGTTCAAGCCTGAGCAAGAGATTCCGCATACTGCTGGCCGGGTCAGTTACCAAGCCCGTCAAAGATGGAAGTCTATACCCGTTGTGGTCAATCGCGTGTACTTCGCAACCGATTTAGGACGCGGGCTCCTGGGCAGACCCCCAATAAAGCCCCCCCGAGATATCCAGGCCACACATGATTTAGGCCTATCGGATGTCTACCTTGCTTACAGACAACGATGGCCAAAACTCACCGCCAGGTGTTGGCTCAATGAATCGGAATACGCCCATCACCGCGGACACTGCGTCAAAGTCGAGGACGCCATGCTCTGCCGCAACCACCAAGTTTTACTAATGGTCGACTACGCCGGAGCATATAGACCAGATAGGGTAAAAGACCTGATGTGTCACGCACAAGAACACAATGTCCCCATAGCAATTTATTAGCCCAATGATTACCAATACCCACCTTCCAGAGCCAGATTTGGCTCACGAACGCACCAACAAGATGATTCGATTCCTCCTCCGGAATCATGTCGGTACAAATTCTTCCATGCTCCGGATACTGTTTCCGGGCATGAACCCGGCGACTGTCCAGAAACTCATTCTCCGAGCTATTCGACGGGGCTTACTGAAACGATGGCCATTGCATTCGAGTAGAACCTATTTGCGACTTGGCCAAGCAGCGATTGCACGTTGGCAGTACCCGAAAAAGTACTCCCGAAGACTCGGTCCGCAAATACTGCCGTACCATCTGGGTTGCTTATCGCTCACCACGCTCAAAAAAGAGACCCCTAAAAGGCTGCTGCCTTCTGAACTAGAGGCATACTTTCCAGGCTTTCCCCAGACCAACGAATTGCAGCAATGGGCCTACTATCTCGACAGCTCAACAGGCGTAGACCGCCTTGCCACTATACGCGTCGAATATCGCGTTGGTGGATTCGCAGTCATTAATAGAGTTGCTGAGCAATTCCATAGTTATCGCCAGCATGACTGCATCAATGAGCTGCTCGATAGCGGCCGCTTCATCTTGCACGTCGTCACAGCCACGCCTCAACAAGAAGAATCTCTCTGGGATGCTGCTGAGCATCTCGCTTTTCCCGCCCCGCTGGAAACGTCTCATGACACCAGCCTGACCATGTTTCTCTAAGGAGATACGATGAGCAAACTAGACCTCTACCGCACCCCCGCCAACGACAATCCAACTCAACCGGAGAAGTTGCCAAAGGAACCGCTGGACTTCCAGTTTCCCATCACAACCAAGCCGGGTGCTCCTTTTACACTTCGCAGTTTTCTATTCCGCTTAGCACTCGTTTCATTGTTTGGATTCGTCGCACCACTCTCTCTACTCTACGACGCTTACCTTGTTGGCCTCGTTTCTTTGTGTCTACTAATTAGCTACGTCCACCGCACCTACAAACGCGTGGGCACCAAAGTAGCGGGCAAACTTTTTACGGCCTACTTGATTGCCCATTTTTCATGCTTCCTCTCCTTCAACGGGTTTGGAGGCTTCGTAACGCTCATGTTTTTCGGCACCGTTGCCTACACACTGCACGTTGCTAGAAAATTTCGCTTGCATTGGAATCAGCGAGCTGCCTGCGGAATGCTACCCAGAACTGATATCAAAGAGTTTCTTCAATCTGGCAAACTACCTGCCGGTGTGAAATCCAAACCAACGCTCCCGGCGTTTGCCGCAGCGTTACGAAGCTGGATTACCTACGACCCGTTTAACAGCCAAGCAGCAGGGGTGTTCAAATGCTCAATGGGCGAAGCACAGAACCGAGTCGCAGCGTCTCTTTCGCTAGCCGTGCTTTGGGCCGGAGTGTTAGTAACCCCTCAAGCTCTGTCTTGGATAAGGCTACTTGGCAACCCGGTTATCTTTTGGCCGCTTGCTCTCGTTACCATTCCCTTCGCACTTCCCTTGCTGTCGATGTTCTTATCGGCCGGAGCAAGTCTCGGCAAAGCACATGGGATTATCGAGCACCAATTCGATCCCAAGAATTGGACGCCGTTCATTCGCGATTTGCAAACCTCCAAGAACAGCGTTGTCCGCAACAGTATCTTTCTCGGCCGCGTACATGGAGACGGCTCGCCAATTCTCTATCCGGCAGAACGCCTGATGCGAGGTGGGTGGATTCAAGGCTCGCCAGGCTCAGGCAAGACACTCTCCTTGATGCAGACGCAAGAGCAACTCATTGAGCTTGGTTATTCGGTCGTCGTGCTCGATTTAAAAGCTTCTAGCTTCGAGTTGATGTATTCAGCACACGCCGCCGCTCAGAGAGTGCGTCAGCAACAGGGTCGAAACGTTCCCATCTATCCGTTCACGTCCGTTTGCGGCAAAGCCAGCTACTTGTTGGACATCTACTCGCAGAAGTTTTGGTCGGCACGTTCTCCCGAAGAGAAAGCTAGTATCATGCTCGGTTTCTTTGGCCTCAATGGAGCACAGGTCTACGGGGAGTCCTGGTATCGCGATGCGGCTTGGACGGTGAAACAGCATTTGACTTCCAAATACCAAAATCTCAAGAGCTTTCATGAGGCGGCTCAGCGGCTTGGCGAAGAGTTGGAATACGCCAAGCCTTGGGAGCTTTCTCGTCAAGTCAAGCAGGATGGTGAGCATCCACGATTGATTCTCAATCGCCTCGGCATGCTCGATGCTCTCAATGCTCGGTCAGGTTACTCTCAAAAAATTCTCGATAGAGCCATTAACCTCGTACAGCTATTCCAAACTCCAAGCGTTCTGTATTGCGGCCTGCCATCGATTACTGACCCCGTGGGAAATCCTGAAGTCGGTCGGGTGATTCTTTCATCGCTGCTTGCGACTGCCACGCATACGCAGCATCGCCCTGTGAGAGTCGTGGTCCTGATCGACGAGTTCCAACGCATGGTTTCTCGCTCACTTGACATAATCCTCCAGCAGGCCCGGTCTAGAGGTGTCGGTGTCATTCTTACCAACCAGAGTTCTGCGGACCTACGGGCTGTTGACCAAAACATGCCGGACACCATAGCAGGGAATACAGCCTTCCAGGCGTGGATTAAGGCAACCGACAATATTGGCGTAGACCAGGTTCGCAACTTCGGTGGCCAGTACATCGAGCACCTCTATTCGACAACTGTTTCATCATCCCAGAACGGACCGCAAACGAGTCGCACTACTAGCGAACATGTTCTCGACCGCGTCTCGACAGGTCTGATTGACCGGGTGAATGCTTCTCATGACCAATACTTTTTAAGAATCTCCGACGATGGCGGATACGCCGCTTACGGCAGTCAGCTCTTCATCGCGCAGTCGGGCTACCACACGGCCACCGAGCAAGAATACAACGACCGCATGACGCGTCCGTGGCCTGATGCCGTGCCAGGCATGCTGGTAAACGGTGAACATCGTCCGTCGAAAGGACCGACCAACAAAGACCTGGTAGGACGCGACAGGCCTAATCCCACGTCATCGCGGAAGCGAAAGACGACCCCCTTAAATCCACCCAGATAAGTTCCCGCATCCATCCCCACCCCTGGAGAACATGACTACCGCTCCCGTCGCAGAGATGAGTGCGACACCGAGTCAGTTGCTTGTAGCGACTTCGACTCAAAGGTTTTTTTGATTTTGATGAAGCGACCTTTCGCTGAGGGCCACTGTGGTCTTGAACGAGGGGGAAGCAGAATCCGCCATGCTGGCGGATTCTGTTTACAACCTTTCGTAGCCCGTTCCCCTGAAAGGCTACGAAGCATAGGAGTTAGTGTTATGGAACAAAAAACGCTAACACGTCGCGACATCGACGTCAATAAAATCGTGTTACCTGAGCATGATTGTAGTGAATCGTCATTTGGAATGTACAAGGTTTGGCAACCTAACCAGGAAGCCTTCTTTCGTGCATTCACGGAAAAAATGAGGGCTCCGAAAGGATTGCGATGCATTACCCATCACTTGAGGTTCGCTGAGGACTTCAACCTTGCCGCATTTGTCGTGGCCAAAGACATGGACGACGTCTTTGGTTGCCTGAATGTGAATGAGGATAGTGATGAGAGGGCCAAGCGGGTCATTTGGCTTCGGCCAGATGCCTCACCCGGCTCCACTGGTGATGTATTCGTCTCACCGGAAGGAGATGCACAGTTCGTGACCGTTGTTGGTTTTCGTCCTGTCGAAGATGACCTGTTCAGCGATGAACATTTCACCGATGCACTAATCAGTTAGGTAACCACACCCCGTTCCGGGCCTCATCCGAGGCCCGGAACACTTTTCATCACATTGATTATTTGAAAAGGGAGATTGCAATGCCCAAACCGCCAGTTCACGAAGTCCGCTTTGGAATGATCAAAGCATCCATTTGGCACAATCAGACGAAGAACGGAGAGCGATTCAACATCACCGTCAGTCGTATCTATAAGAACGGCGACCGTTGGGTCGAGTCTTCCCACTTTGGCCGCGATGATCTGCTGCTCGTGTCGAAGGCATCAGATTTGGCGCACACCTGGATTTGTGAGCAACAACACTCGGAAAAAGGAAGGACCCATGAATAAGGAGAACTTAGTCCCACCCAAGCAGAGTGTCCAACTCATTGCTGCTGAAGAGCTTGCAGAAATGCTCGACGTCTCCACACGAACTGTCTGGCGATTGCTGAGCACGGGCCAGCTGGTGCAGCCCTTGAGAATCGGCGGTAGTGTCCGCTGGAGGATCGACGAGGTGCAAGAATGGATCAATAATGGATGTCCGGTAGTCACCAAGTAAGAAAGGTTTTTCAATGGCTAGCATTTATAAGAAGAAACGCGACAAGGGAAAGAAGAATGCCTCTTGGTACGTAAATTACACGGACCATCTTGGAAAGAGGCGGACTGTAAAAGGATTCACTGACCGACGGGCAACCGAGCAGATGGCTGCCAAGGTGGAGCATGATGTCATGCTCCGCAAACGCGGTCTGATTGACCCGGAGAAAGAGCGTAGGCTTCAAGTTCAGGCGAGCAGTCTTGAGAAGCATATCCAGGACTTCGAGAAGAGTCTCAGTGACAATACGCCTAAGCACGTGAAACTGACCATTTCGCGGATACGCTGCGTGGTCGATGGATGTAAGTTTGAGACTGTCGCGGACCTTGAACCGGATGCGGTAGTAGTTTTTTTGCGAGACTACTGCAAGAGCAAGAATCTTGGTCGAAAGACGTACAATCACTACGTGCAGGCCATCGACAGCTTTTGCAATTGGATGCTACTCACGAAGCGGATTGGGAGCAATCCACTTTTAGGACTGGAACGTCTAAATGCAGAAGTGGACGTACGCAAGAAGCGGCGAGCGCTCACCGCCGATGAGATAGCTTTGCTGGTAGAGTCTGCCCGCCAAAGTGGCATTGAGATTCAATGCTACGACGGGGAAACCCGAGCACGAATTTACCTTCTCGCGTACTTCACCGGACTTCGTCGGCAAGAATTGGCAAGTCTGAGCCGTGAAAACTTCAATCTCGATACCGATCAGCCAACACTTAAAGTCGAAGCTGCCTGCTCGAAGCATCGACGCGAAGACGTACTCCCATTACATCCCGACCTAGTCAATATGCTTCGCGAATGGCTCCAGGAATATGACGAGAACGATCCACTGTTCCCGCACTTGGCTAAACGCCGTACCTGGAAGATGGTCAAGCTCGACCTGGAGAGGGTAGGGATTCCCTACAACACGGCTGAAGGAGTTGCTGACTTTCATGCTGCTGGTCGTCATACCTACATCACCGAGTTACTTCGCAACGGGGTCTCGTTGGTTGAGGCCCGCGAGCTGGCCCGGCACAGTGATGTTCGGATGACGATGAAGTACACCCACATCGGCCTGGGCGATCAGGCAGAGGCACTGAAGAAACTCAAAGGGGTCACGGTCGAGCAGTCGGAAGCCGGGGACTCTGGCGACCCGCAAAATGGGTCGACAGAAAAGTGTCCACGTTCTGGCCACGCGCCAGTGGACTCTGCCTGTCAAAATGTGGCAACTGGTGGCAATGGGAAGTGTTCGCCACTAAACGACGAAACCCCTGCCGCTGACAGGGGTTATCATCAAAATTCGTCGTCTGACAACAGTTGTCAAAAGTGGAGGCGGCGGGAATTGAACCCGCGTCCCGACATAGCTCCACGCAAGCTTCTACGTGTGTAGCCGACTGATTTAATTTCACTTGCGGGTCACCCAGTCGACCAGGTTACCTGCTTGCTAGCCAAGAACTTTTTTAACTGCGAACGTACCCGGCAGTGACTCGCAGCGGTTCGGATTTGGTGACGGACGTCCGGGCCAATCCGACTTCAGCCCTTAGTCCGGGCGCCTTTATTTAGGCAGCCAAAGCGTAATTGCCATTGGCAATTGACATTGTGATCAGCTTTTTACGTGGCCCACTGATCAACCACGACACGCGACTTACGCTTCATCTACCCGGTCGAACCCAGTTCGCCCCCGTGCGGTAAAGACGCAAGAACCTATTATACGTCGGCAGACGCTGGGAGGAAAGTGAGGGGAATTGGGGGAGAAGTGGTCAGTTGTCAGTGGTGAGTGGGAGGTGGGAAAGGAAAGATGAATTGAAGATAGCCACGAAAAGCACGAGAAGGCACGAAAACCTATCGCCAAGACTTTATCCCCTTTTGTGATTCTTTGTGTTTCTTGTGGCCATTACTTGCAACTCTTGTGTCTTTCACATTCGGCGAATAATGGTGTGAAACGCAGAGTGCGCTGAGGCGCAGAGGATGGAGTGCCTGCCTATTCTCTGCGACTCTCCGCGCCTCTGGGTTCTCTGAGCTTAACTTTCCTCTGAAACAGTTGTGTTGAATCCCACCTTAGCAAATGGGGTGGCACAATTACTACAAGAAAATGGGGAGAAGTTGCGAGTAGTGAGTTGCGAGAAGAGAGAGGGGACGGGGTTTGTAGCCCGCGAACAGGCCGTGCGCACTCTGTTGAATAATACTGGCGGCATGTTGAAGAGAAGTATTAGCCACGGATGGTCACGGAAATGCACGGATGGGGCCGGGGGTTTTCTCATCCGTGTTTCATCCGTGGAAATCAGTGGCCAAATATTTGAGCGAGGTGGGGGATATTACCATCACTTGGCGGACTGATGGTGCGGGCTTTCGGCGTAGTGCCGCTGCAGATAGTCGGCGCCGAAATTGTTGTCCGGGGAATGCCACACCAAGTGAGCGTGATTGGCGTTGTTCTGGGTGTTGTCATATTCAATGACTAGGGTCGGACCGTGAATGCGAAAATAATGGCCCTTTCCCACTTCCACGCTTCCCGCCCAGGCGAAGTGCAACTTGTCGAAACCGGCGTCCTCCAGTTCATCCAGCGCACGCTCTCTTAATTCTGCGTTGAAGTTGCCGATAATTTCATCGAGAAGGTTTCGCAGCAGCGCTTGCTGGGCGTCGGTCATTTCCTCGGCGCTGAGTCCTTCGGGCTCGCCGAAGTTAATTTCAACGCCGGGCAGCGCAATCACATCCCCTGGAGCCGTTTCGGCGATCATCGCCGTCTTGAGTTGTGCAGGGGTACAACTGGTGATCAGGTCACGGGCCAAATCTTCTTCGGTGCCCAGCACACGCAGCCCCGCGCGGGGTCCGTCGCGCAGCTCTGCCGGGTTCGTGCCAAAGAAGGCGGGAGTGACCGAGACGACTTGCCCCGTGACCGAGGAAAAGTTGAGCGACAAATGGTGCCCTTCAATGCGCCAGCCCCACGGCTCGTCGGAACTCGGATCACCAAACAAAGCGAACCAATAGCGCTCGGGATCGCGAACATTTTGAGCATTGGGACGACTGGCTTCCAACCGACGCAAATCTTCGTCCAAAGACATGATCGCGAGTGCTTTGAAATAACCCTGGCTACTGAGCGCGATTCGCAACAAGTTGTGTGCCGCCCGCCGCTGCTCCAGATTCATGTCGTGCCAATTCACTCCTAGCCGATCCTTGGGAACAAAATGCCAATCGGTCCGCACGGGTCCCGCAAACTCAAAGCTCGCTTGCCTGGTCAACTCGGGCCCTAAGGTAGAGCGCCACGCCAATACGGCCTGGCGCATGGCATCGCTATCGACCACAACCACGGGCTCATGGGCCTCATGGGCATCAGCAACGATGGCAACAAAGCAGGTCGCTAGAAAAACACAACTGATCATGATGAGGGTTTTCAAGGCAGGACTCCAGACAGAATGAGTTGAGAAAGGATGGGGGGGAATGGTGGTTGGTGGATGCTGGATGGTGAGGCGGATCATGCGCGCGGAGGTTGGGCCAGGGATGCTTCGCCTTTTTGAAAATTTGTGCGCGTTCGTTTTTTTATTATTTAATTACCTCCTTCGCCGCCGGTTCGAATCGCTTCAACTCGTTGGTGGGACAAGATTTACGAAGCTGTCGACGTCTTCTTTCCGGGGGAGTTTTGTAAAGCAATATTCTTCGCATGGGCTCTCTATCGTACTCCGCTGCAGTCGGATTGGGGACAGGGAATTCACGGAACGGATGTGCTTGCAGCCATCAATCGAAATCTAAGCGCTTGACTCCCGGCTCGCAGTTTACCTAACCGGGTGGCCCAATTTCTATAGGAAAGTTAGGAGAAGTTAGGAGAAGTTTTGAGTTTCGAGGCGCGAGATGTGAGAAGAGGGACGGGGTTTGTAGGTCGCGAACAAGCTCTACGCGCTCTGTTGAATAGTACTGGCGGCATGTGGGGGAGTGTTAGCCACGGATGGTCACGGAAATGCACGGATGATGCTCGTGCGTTTCTTTATCCGTGTCTCATCAGTGGAAATCAGTGGCTTAATCTTTGAGCCCCTTTTCCGAGCCTACGGCTTATCCGAGTTTGTGACATTCAACGACAAAGATTTTGTCCGGTGCGTGCAAGTCACCACGTATAAACCTGAAGAAATTGCATCGGGCCGAGCGTCTATTCTTAACAGTTGAGCGGTGTGCAGTGACGGGCTGCCAAAACCTTCGATATGCCGTCCCGACGTGCAAGCTTGCCATCCGGTCCATCCCTTCACGGGCTAAGTTAGTGCCAAAGAAGAAATGTGTCTCTGCTGGTTTGGTAGCTCTTGGAATCGCAACGACTTGAGTTAACCAAGTAGGATCAGGAAGAAGGATTCTCCCCCTGTTCTTTGTTGCTAGATTTGCTGCCTTGATTCCTCAACCACTTGGTAACGTTCTCCAAGGCTTCTGGCGGCAGTTCTCGTCCAAGATACTGCCAGCCATGGAGGATAGCAATTTCTACGTCGGCGATGCGCCGTATGTCACCGTTAGTCATACGTGGAAGGGATTCGTAATCAACACCTAGCGACCTAGCTAATATTTGCAAGCCGCCGACGAATTCCTTTGCGCTGTTATCCGCTTGCTGCGGCTTGCCTCGCGGGTTTGACTTCGAGGAACAGTCTGCCTTCGCATTGCTTTTCCGAGCGAGTTCCTTCACCGTACGGCTTTTCGACGCGGAGGTTGTCTTCCGGACATTCGAAGTGGTCCGCTCATGCCGTGCCTGCTGCGGTGTAGCTTCTTGCTGAGCCAGCCACTCCGCGAGAGTAGATTGACGATAACGTACCCGCGTTCCAAGGCGAACACTCGGCAACTTGCCGTTCTTGGTTAGTGAGTGCACATGGCGTCGACTCACGCCTAATAGATCTGCAACTTCATCTCCGGTGTAGAGCTTGCATGTGTGATTGTCTACGGACGCGAAATCGCCTTGACGAGGGTTCGACCTCGAAGCACCGTTTTCGGCGAGAAATTCACGTATGGTTTGAGTAATAGTTGATCGAAGCATCGTCGCGATTGCTCGCGCGGCGGCCTCGATCTCTTTTCCGATTGGGTCATCCATTGAGGCGCGCTAAACCTTGCTGAGTGCCATAATATTCGTTCTCACGCAATCGCATTTCATGCCCGGTTTCTTTAGGGGCAAACAGGATACGCATCCTAGACGAAGTAGCTACTCCTGGCATCACAACATAAGCATATTGAGTCAGATTAGAAAGAAGAGTATCCCTCTGCTCCAGCGAATTATCAGTGGTCGTGCCGAAGCTCACCCGCTGAGCTTCTATTTTTTCATCGACAGTTGAACTAGGTATGAAATCAAGGTAACTAGACGGAAAGGACAGGCATTTTTCGCTAGGCGTTTTCGCTTAGGGTAAGAACTCAGTGAGCCTTCAACCTGTTCTCTCGCGAGCAATTTTGGCAATTGAGACAGCCACGATTCGGAGAGCACTTGATTTGCTGTCGCAGGCGCGATTGCCCCAAAGTCTTTTGCTTGATAAGTGTGGAACAATTGGCCAATTGCTTCGACTTCGATTGTGACAGTTCCTTTACCCTCCTTACGTTCCCCGGCCGCTACCGCGTCCGACCCTCCCAGAGGGAAGGTAATCTAAAACCACCCTCCCTCCGGGAGGGTCGGACGCGGTAGCGGCCGGGGAGGGGTTTAGGGTATTCTTCCAAGAGTATCGATCAGAATCTTTGGGCATCGCAAGAATGGTTTTTAACGCAGAGAACGCAGAGGCACAGAGGAAAGAATGAGAATCCTCTCTCATATCTTCTCTGCGACTCGGCGCCTCTGCGTTAAAATCTTTTTTGGAGTGAGTCACAAACCATGAAAAGCACCAGCCACCACGATGAACGAATTGCAAAAATGACCTTCGCGTCGGTCTATCCTCACTATCTCGCCAAGGTTGAGAAGAAGGGCCGCACCCGAGAAGAACTCCATCAGGTGATCGAGTGGCTCACGGGTTTTGGTGAGGCAAAACTGAAAAATTGATTGAGAAGCAGGTGACTTTTGAGCAATTCTTCAAACAGGCAAAATTGAACCCCCATGCGCACCTCATCACTGGGGTCATCTGTGGTTACCGAGTGGAAGAGATTGAGAATCCACTCACGCAGCAGGTCCGCTACCTGGACAAGCTCGTGGACGAGTTAGCCAAGGGTCGCAAGATGGAAAAAATATTGCGTACCGAGTGACGGAAGATGAAAGTCCCCTATGCAAGGGCTGCCATGGGCGTTTCTGCTGGTTTAGTAGCTCTGGGAAGGGCAATTGCGTCAGTCCTGTGAGGGGCATCATAAGATGTGTGTCTCGCGAGTCTCAGTTCTCGCTTCGCATCGTGGGTTCAAGATGCTTTGCAACCTCAATCGTCATCCCATGGATTGATGAGGAGGACGCCAGTTGACTCGAAATGAGCGACGTTGCGCGTCATCAAATGGAGTCCGTGCCGCAGTGCGGTCGCGGCGATCAGGCCGTCCACTGCAGGGAGGGGCTTGCCTTTCTTTTCGGCCTTGGCGGTAATCTCCCCCCAGATCAGGGCCGTCTCTCGATCGACAGTCAGGATGCGGGGTTGCGCGGAGCGTGCAAGTTGGTTTAACCAGTCTGCGAGCGCACGCTTCCTGGCACTCGTCTTCAGCCTATCGATCCCCTTCTTAAGCTCACCGAGTGTGAGCACACTGAGAAAGATGTTTTCGTCGGCAAACGTTTCAAATCGCTTGCGAACCTGAGGGTTTCCCTGCCGTCGTTGCACTTCTGACAGGACACAGGTATCGACAAGGGCTCTCAAAGCTCAATCTCCCTACCGGGCGACTGATCTCGCTCTAGTTTGACACCTTCGAGGCTCGGGCCGTGCAAGATGAGTTGTTTGAGGCTCGGAGTTTTTCCCTTCAGACGTTGGTATTCGTCGCCATCGAGTACAACGTACTGACGGTTGCGGCGCGTGATGATCTGGGGCTGCTGCTGAGCCAAATTGAGCACCTCGCTAAGCTTGCTCTTGGCGTCGGCAATGCTCCAATGGGATAGGGACATGGAACTCTCCTTGACTAGTTAAACTAGTCAAATTATGGCTTATGTCGAGAAAGAAGTCAAGAAGACATTTTGCTTTCGAGGGGGCCTCGACGCGGCTTTTATAGTAAATTCTCACCTGCAGCAGCCTCTCTTTGGTAGCGACCGTGGAGGGATTCTAGGACCATCGGTACTGGGGCGGAAAGAACACGCATTTTTCTCTTAGGGTAAGATCTCAGTGAGTCTTCAACCTGTTCTCTGGCAAGCATTTTAGGCAATTGAGACAGTCTCGATTCGGAGAGCACTTGATTTGCTGTCGCAGGCTCGATTGCCCCAAAGTCTTTTGGTTGATAAGTGTGGAACAATTGTCCAAGTACTTTGACTTCGATTGTGCCAGTTCCATTGCCCTCCCCGGCCCTGAGAGGCCGACCCTCCCGGAGGGAGGGTATTGAGTTAGACTCTTAATCTGAAAATGCCCTGGTGAAAACAGCTGAAAGCAATGCAGTTGTCGCTTCGTCCTCGCTGCTTTCTTCCGGAGCATCGTTATGGGTGGCCGAGAAATGGCGCACTTCTCTCGGGAGGGATTCGTAGCGGTCGAAGACAGCGTCGCGCGGCTCTTCAATCCTTAGCGACTCGTCGCGCCACAAGCTTTCAACTTCTGTGACTTCTTCGAACATGTCCAGGCTCAGTGCCGCATCGACCGTACTGACTTTTGCAGAAGTCTCAGCTTCTTCTGAAGCAACGGCGGCGGTTTGCGGAGGAAGGATAATTGTCTCGCCGTAGCTCAATTGCCAGGCAGCCAGGTCGCTCAGATCGGCGTCGCCGTCGTGGTCGCTGTCTCCCCCGGCTGCAGCAGCACCGCTTTGGCCAAACGCGCGTTGCCAATTCAGGAAGTCTCTGCCGTCAACCCGCAAGTCGTTGTTGAAATCCGCCGAGGGTGGGGCTTGGGCTTCGTAGCTGCCGATGTCGATCCGCGGCGTGGGTGTAACCCCTGAAAGGACTCCAATGGCCACTCGGGTGAAAGGATCGCCACGCTGATCGAACTCATTCGCGTCGAAGAGAATCGACGGGTCACCCGCATCAATCGCCGGACTATCTGGCAACAGGGCGTGTGTTTTCGTTGGGCCGCCGTTGTTAGCTAGTGGGCCGAGTAATGCGTCGATGGGATTTACCTGTGTCCCGATTCGATTTCCATTCATGTCATGGGTAATGCCGGTAAGGGCTTTGCCATCCCCAATCAGGTTAAAGGATCCGTTTACATAAGCATGAATATCACCGAAATTGGAGTCATTCTGCGCCACGATCGAATGATGAAGCTGTACCGCCTGTGCACTGAACGTGTGGATTCCTCCGCCACTATTGGCTGAATTGCCGGTGATGGTGCTATGGCTAATGCTCAGTGCAACGTCGCCTCTGCTGTAAATTCCCCCGCCGTTTCCGATACCTCCCGAATCTGCATCATTGTTGCTAATCGTGCTGCCAGTGATCGTGACCATGCCGTTGTCGTTGGCAATGCCTCCGCCGGAGCTGGCATGATTCTCGGCAATCGTCGTTCGCAGGAGCGTCAACGAGCTGACGTTCGGATTGCGACTAAATTGGTTGATCCCGCCTCCGCTACCGTCAGCTCGATTCCCGATGATTGAGCTATCGGTGATCGTTGCCTGGCCTCGATTGGTGAGCCCGCCACCGTTGCTGGCGTGATTTTCACTGAGGGTACTGCTCAAGATATTCAGGGTCGCGGCTTCGCCATTGAAGATACCACTTCCTTCAGTATGGTTGGTAATATTCGTGTTCGTGATCGATGCCAGACCATAATTAAAAACTCCCCAACTCGTGTTTCCACTGACGGTACTGTCAATGATCGACACAGAGCCAAGAGCCATGCCTGCGGCATCCGATGTTTCGTTCGCGATCCCTCCACCTTCTCCTCCAACATTGCCGGTGATGGTGCTGTTGGTGATCGTCAGCGAGCCCTTCTCGTTAAAAAGGGCACCGCCGTAGCTCGGGGAAGCATTGCCTAAGAGTGAGCAGTCCGCAACGGTCAGGTGCTCGCGATTAGAAATCGCTCCTCCGGAGTCATCACGGTAATCCGTTCCATACTCCAAGTCACCGCCGGTCAGGGTGACACCGGATATCTGAACAGTAATCCAAGTCGCGTCATTTCCATCGTCGACCTGCAGAACACGAGACCCATCCTGCGTGTTGAAAGTCTGATCGCGGCCGTTACCAGCACTTATCGTGAGCAGTTGTGGACCGTCGCCGGTGATGGATAACTCGGAGGTGATTGCAAGTTCGCCATCTTTGAGCAAAATAATTTCAGGCCCGTCGTGGCCGAAATCGAACCGGATATCATCAGCAACGTCGTTGCTCACAAAGCCATCGATGACCGTGCCAGGGTTGTTGGCGATCTCGATCGCCTCACGCAAGCTGAGCTGTCCGTCACCTGCGAGGTTGGCCAGCGAGTCGTCGAGATTATTCTGGACTGTCAAGACAGCCAGCATCCGGCGGTCTTCGAGCGATTCGATGTGAAGAAGGAGATCGTTTGAAGTGGGCCGCGAGAACATTCTTTCATGTTTCATTTGATGTGCTTGCAGTCAATTGCTATTGAATTGGAAGCACGACGCATCGGAGGCACTAGTCGAGAGGAGAAGCCTTGAGAGCCATTATAGTGTGATCTCGGACTATTGCAAAAAGAAGATTGTCGCGATTGAAGGAGACGGGAAGATACTAAGCATGCTTCGCTTGGGCTAAAAATCTCAGCGAGCCTTCAACCTATTTTTTCGCAAGCATATTGGGCAATTGAGACAGCCACGATTCGGAGAGCACTTGATTTGCTGTCGCAGGCTCAATTGCCCCAAAGTCTTTTGGAACCTTTGTCCAAGTGCTTCGACTTCGATTGTGCCAGTGCAATTTGTTTCAATAATGGTTCGTTTGAAACTGATGGTAGTTTCTTCGAGTGCCTGCGTGGATGATTCTCAGAGATAAAGCGACTAGCTATAACTTCTTGGCTTGGGCGAGCGGGAAGCACTACTGAGCAAGTCAACAGTCGCACCCGGCGGGGGGACGCTGGGAAAAGAATATCATTCCAAAGAGCACCAGCATTACCCCTGCTTTCGGTTCGGGAATCAAGCGAAGTGTGATCAGACCCGTGGCGGAGTCTGTACTTTCACCGTCTGGATTTGGGGAGGCGTATATCTCTGCGAAGAGCTGATAACTTCCCGCCGACAGAAACGCACCGTCGATTAAATCTACAGGCAAACTATCAGACACTCGCGTGAGGATAACTCCCACGGTCGGCTCAGGAATAAAGAGTGTGGAATCAATGTTCGTACTAAAGCTAATGGCCGCGGAAGCCGAAACACTGGCAGAATAACTCGATCCAGGTCGTGTAAACGCCGTTGCCAGTGCGTCCAGTTGAACTCCCAGCGTGGGGCCCAAGGGACTTTGATAGAAATCGGCAGACACGACGCCTGATGCAAGATAATCTTCCCCAATACCAACACTAAAAGACGCAATAGCGTTGTAAAAACCAAACTCCGTTTCCGAGAACGAGTCCATATCCTCGCCAGCAACCGCCTCACTTTCCAAAAGCACCGAATCGATGGCAACGCCACCGCTGGCAGTGGGAGGCGTTGCAATGGTCAGGACTATCACACTAACGAAGACAAGCAAGATGCGGCGCAAAATGCGAATCATGGTACTTTCTCCAGTGGCGGACTACGCTGAGGGACCCCGGGGAACGACGCATCATTATTTGCAGGCGGCTGCTGGGAATCGCTGGACATCCGATGAAACCATCCATACGGGCGAGACTCGATTCTAATGGTGGGCTGAGGGGGAAGCAAGGAATTTTTGGATGGTGCGTGGCCGAAGACGGAAAGGACGGAAAGGACAGGCATTTTTCGCTAAGGCTAAGAACTCCGTGAGCCTTCAACCTGTTCTCTCGCAAGCATATTGGGCAATTGAGACAGCCACCGATTCGGAGAGCACTTGATTTGCTGTCGCAGGCTCAATTGCCGTAAAGGCCTGTTGGTAATTCAGTGCGGAGCCTTTCGCCAAGTGCTTCGCCTTCGATTGTGCTTGTCCCTAAAATAGCGCGGACCCTGATTCCGATGGGGGCGGAACGTCTTCAGTGGATTCTTCGGCCCGCTTGCGCTTCTTCGCTTCTTGATCCTTCTTCTTCACACGAGTGTAGTCGAGGTAGTGCAAATTGGCTTGAATGTTATCCGTATTGCTGTAGACATAGCTCAAGAAAAACTCCGTGATCGTTGCTTTGCGAGCCTTCAGCTCTTCCGCCAAGCGCAGGACCATAGGCAACTTATTCGCATTATCCTCCTCAAATGCCTTCCACCATTTTCTGGCGGAACCCGTTGTGTTGTCCCAGTCGATCGTTTTCCTAACTTCTTCCAGTGTGACTCGGATTCGCTGCTCACTCCAGTTGCTGACATCCATGAAACTTTTCTCTTCCGTGTCGCCTGAGTTAGCAGCCGGCTTCACCTGTTTGAACCTAGGCATAGGCAACTGCCTAGTCCGTAATCGTTCATGACCCGTGATTGCTCGGGTAGTGCGCAGGAGGGCAGCAATCGGGCGCAGCTCATAGGATTTCTGCAAATAGGCCTGAAATGAGAGCGATCCAAACATCAATGTGGCAGGTCGACCAAAGAGAGGGTGCGAGTAGTTTGGAGAGCGAATCGACGCCGAAGATGTTAGCGGTCGAGTGCAGAATGAGGAATTCTCTCCTTCGTAGCAAGGAAGCGAAACCATTTGTTCCCCACTCGCGTGGGAAAAGTAGTCGGCATCGCAAGCCGGGCCACCCGGGAGAACGATCTTGTTGGAAAAATTGTCCATCAGCGCCCGACAACTGGGACCGTACGCAAGTTCCAGCGAAGAGATAGTCTGCACACCTGCTACGATCCCGATTCCGCGGGAACGCATGGTCATCAACCGTTCCGGCGAAAGCAGATACCCCAAGGAGGGCATGTCGTCGTAGAAGATCGTAGCATCCACCTTTCGATTCGCCGACCGCTCGGCCGTGTTGATGAGTTCGTCCGTCACACTGAGCGCCAACATCTGGTACAGCACCCGCTGGGTTTCGAGACTCGTTTCCGGCATTTCGATAAGCAGACAGACGGGTTCCTTGAAGAGTCGATCCAATTTCAAATCGTCTCGCGACATCACTCGCATCGCGCTTTCAGAGAGAAACGAACTCAGGGCCCCGATAATCGACGCCAACACCGTCTCAGCATTGCCGGAACTGCCGGTCAGAAAATTCGCCAGTTGTCGAGAACTTGGATTTTGGTGTCCGCGCAGCTCACTTAGCAATTCTTGGAAGGAAAGTGAAAAAAGGTTGAACATGGCAGGAAAAGAACGGTACCCAGCATCCCAGGCCCCTTTGAGCGCCGTCTTGATCCACTGGGTCCAGAACTCGGAATCTCGGGAATGGGGGTTCTTTACCGAGTCGGCAAAGCGGCTGATCCGCGCGAATGCCTCGTTTTTGTCTTTGGTAGCAAGGGGATTCCAACCCACGCTTCGCCAGGAATTATTGAGATTTATCACCACCAGCTGCTTGTTGGTCTGCCGACACAGCTGGGCGATGGGGCCATAATCCGATGACTTTAAGGAGAACGTGATCACACTCTGGTGCGGGTCAGAAATCGCGGAATACCGCAACGGGTCGATTACCTGCGTATTCTTGCCCGCACCGGTGACCCCCAAGACCATCGTATGCGTTGCCCGCTCCTGCGTTTGTAACACGAGGTCTACTCCATAGATCGGCTCGCGGGAGAGGGGGTCACGGGGCTGGGTATTCAGAAGGGGAATCGTAGCAGGGAGCAGAATAGCACCAGGTTCTGCTGGGGAGGTATAAGCCGAAATATCGGCCGGCGTAGGGTGTCGGGTTCCCGAAATATAGCCGCAATAGTCCTCCGGAGGGACCTCCGACCGTGATTGGGACCGCATCACATGCGGGTCCGTGGGGTCGAAAACAAATTCGTCGTTGGAATCCTCTTGTTCACAATTCGGCTCATTACTAAACAGGGTCATTGTAGTCTCGGCTTTCCATAAAGAAGACAAAAAGTTGAGTGAACATGCAGCCGTACCACGACTGCGAACTCAATGAAGACAGCTCCGTCCGCCACTGATGCGTGTCACAAAAGGACACCGCCCTGATAAAAATCAGGAAGTGGCCATAGAAATTCTCCCCTATCACCTACCATGGAGCGAGGATGAGATTTTTGCAAGCAAATAGTTTTTTGAAATCCAAAAGTTTTTTGAGTTCAAAAATTGCTGCGAGAAAAACAGAACTCTGGCCGAATTCTGCGGCGGTGATCGAAGTATCTAGAATTTCGATCCTCGCAGCGACAGGATCGGTCCCTTGAATATTGTCGACTGAGGCAACTCGTGTGGAGAACGTGTGGATTGGTTGTTGGTGGAAGGTGATTAGCGGTTTGGCGGCAACCGGAGACTACGTTGCTGGAGGACTTCGTCGCATTGGCGGAATAATTCCTGGCAGCTGGAGCGTTCGACGTGGGGGAGTATCTGGCACTTTGGCTCGCGGCGCATGTGGGTGACAAGTTGGGCGGGGGAGAGGTCCGAGGCCTGGGGCCAGTAGTGGTTTGCGTCCTCCATGGTGGACGCACCGAACACGACCGTTTCCAATTCGGCCCAGATGCAAGCGGACATGCACATCGGGCACGGCTCGCAGGTGCTGTAGAGAATTTGGCCGTGGAGTGAGAGTTGGCCGAGCTTGGTTGTGGCCAGGCGAATGGCGTTCATCTCGGCGTGATTGGTTGGATCGGAATGTTGGATGACCGTATCGTAAGCCTGAGCCACTAGTTGGCCGCTCTGGAGATCGTAGATCGACGAGCCGAAGGGGGACGGAAACTCGGTTGCCAACGAGGTCGAGGTGAACTCGACGAGCGCAATCATCCGCTCACGGTGCTGAAGATCATCCGACGTGGTCATGGGGGGATAGTGGTTGGTGGTGAGGGGTGAGAGACTTCGCGCTTTGCTGCGCTGCGCTCCGCAACGCGGCTAACACAATCAAAACTGCGCTTCGTTGCCGGAGGGGAGTGTTACGCGGGGGGCGGCGGGGCCGTCGATTTGTTGAAGGTGCTCGAGTGGTTTCTCGCGTAGGCGGAGGAACTTGAATCCTACGAGGCGCGGTTTGCCGGCGGCATCCTTGATGGCATTATCCTCGGTCGAACGGGCAATGTACTCATCGATCGGCTCTTCGCGTACCTGTGGCGGTGTGGAATGGATCAGATGCACCTCGCCATTGGGGCCGTGGGCAATCAGTCCCACATGGCCCACAAACACGCTGCCTCCAAAGGTTTCGTTGGGCGGGGCGTCTGGTTTGACGGTCGCCCGGACGATGTTCACGAAGTCGCCGTCTTGTAATTCCTGTTTTGCCTCGTCGATCTCGACATACGGCAAATAAATGTCTTCATGCTTTTCGACGGGGACATCCACCTGCAACTGGTAGCGGTTCTTGAAGAATCTGGCGCGATCGATCGTTTCACTGAAGTCTACAGCCTTGTCACCGGCCAGTGGTGCTGTGATATCTTCCACGAGCCAACGATTCGAGATGTTCCAGTCGACCTCGGTATAGTGGTTGCGGGTGGTGACACCCAGTTGGCCATCTCGATATCGAATGCGCTGCAGCATCTTCATGAAGCTGGGCCAGTTCTGCGCGAGCGCCATTGCATACGTGTGCTCGGCGAAAACGACGCAATCGCTTTTACCCAGGCAGTAAATGGGCTGCGGGTCGTAGGGTTCGAAAGGCATCTCGCCAAGCAAGTAGAGTTCATAAGGCTGACCGATGTTTTTGCGGGCGAGGTGGATAATGCGCTGGCGGAGATCAGGTTCGGTGGCGCTGAGGAATCTTAAATACGTGTCGACCTCAGATTCCGTGAACTCATAGAGTGGCTGGTCCTGGAGGCTGGCGATTTGGTCAGCGTCGAGGCCGAGTCGCTCGCAGGCGGCGAATTGCTCGTTGATCTGGGCCACCGATTCACTGCCCGGCACAAGAGCGACCAGACCTGCGACCAAGGCAAAGATATCTAAAAAAGTTAGCACTCGTCCCATCCTGATATTCCTGAACTAGTTCGCACTTGCTGCTAAAGGTTTACAATTCAACCTACTACTGATCCCGAACGCAACTGCGTCCGAGCCCCTCGGGTGAGGTTCCTAGCTTCACTCTCCCATTTATGGTACCGATAGAATACTGTCGGGACCAGCAACTACTTACTTGTTACTTGCATTGGGAATGAAAAGCCGTGACTATTCGCTCCGTTCACAATATCTCTCCCCAACTCGGCGAGCGGGTCTACATAGATTCAGCCGCCACTGTTATCGGCGATGTCACTCTTGGCGACGATGTGAGCGTTTGGCCGGGGGCCGTGATTCGGGGGGACTTGCTGCCGATCAAGGTGGGGCATCGCTCCAACGTGCAGGATAATTCTGTGTTACACACCACGCACAAGAGCAAATTCAACCCGGACGGGTGGCCGCTGACGATTGGCGACGACGTGGTGATTGGCCATCGGGCCGTGCTGCATGGTTGTGTGGTGGGTGATCGGGTGCTGATTGGCATTGGGGCGATTGTGAATGATGGGGCGGTGGTTGAAGACGAGGTGATCGTCGGGGCGGGGTGTTTGGTGCCGCCGGGGAAAGTGTTGGAGAGCGGATTTGTGTATGTGGGGAATCCCTGCAAAGTCTTGCGACCGATTACGGAAGTGGAGCGGGAGTTCTTCAGTTATTCGGCGGGGAATTATGTGCGGTTGAAGGATCGGTATTTGGCTGGCGGTGAGTAGCGGAGGAACGCACTCTGCTGCGCTGGGGCTCCGCATCGCGGCTAACAATTCGATCTGCCTCGCGGTTATCGTTGGGCTTCGAGGGGTTCGTTGATTGCGTCTTCGGCGACGCGTTCGATTGTTTCTTTGCGACGTTCACCGGGTGCACCTTGCAAGCGTTGATAGGTGTAGATGCCAGCGACGATAGTCATAAGTGAGCCCGCCGCGATAAAGAAATACAGCACCCAGCCGGCGAATCTTGTCAGGAGCTTGTGTTGTTCCTTGGTGTGCTGAACGCCCAAGAGGGAGCGACCGAGGGCTTCTTGGGCGGCTAGTTCTTTGGCAGCGATCAGCTTCTCCTGAGCTGTGACAGTGGAAGTAGTTTGAGGGAAGAGAGTTGAGTGTTGAGGACTAGGAGACCACTGGTTCGAGGGGGCTGGTCGCAGTGCTTGGGAATCTTTCACAAAACCAAGATGCTCGCAGACCGTTGCCCCGCGGAGTTCCCATTTGTGGATGAGCGCTTTAAAGCCTTTGTGAGTTTGGAGGGCTTGTGCGAAAGCGTCGGCTTCGAAGGCGATGGCGAGGCTGTTGGTCTTACGATCTGTGCCGTAGGCGAATCGGCCCAAAAGCGTGCCAGCGTAATTCTGCAGTTCTCCCACTTCGCCAATGGTTGGCTGATTCCCACGAGGGAAGAGTAGATATCGATAACCGCTCATGGAAGCGTCTCCTGTCGCGGCCAACGGCATCCCCCCCGCAGCCATGTGCCAGGATCACTATATACATTTTATGGTTTTGAATTCGTTAGAAAAGGGTGTAAGATGATTGAGGTCAATACTAATCGTCCAATCAACTCTTCACCTCTAGCCCCAGGGAAGCCTGATTTAATGCGAACTACTACTCGTCGATATTTTTTGCAACAAGGGGCTTTGGTTGGTGGAGCGCTCGCGCTTGGCTCTCGAGCTTTTGGCGCGACAAGTGCCAATGAGCAAGTGAATTTGGGTGTTATCGGTTTGGGGTGGCGCGGGGGGCAACTTATTGATGCCTTTGGCCGAGTTCCTGGGGTGAAGATTGCTGCTATCTGTGATCCAGATAGTTCGCTCGTTGATGAATGGTCTGCGAAAGTACCCGATGCCCAGACATTTTCGGATCTTCGCGGTCTGCTCGATCTGGCTGAGATCGATGCCGTAGCGATTGCCACTTGCAACCACTGGCACTGTCTGGCAGCGCTGTGGGCAATGGAAGCGGGGAAGCATGTCTATGTCGAGAAGCCGCTGTGCAATGCCCATTGGGAAGGAGTGCAGGTCGTCAACGCGACGGACAGGTACAAAAAGATTTGCCAGATCGGCACGCAACAGCGTTCAGCCCCTTTCCTGGGTGAGCTCAAGCAATTATTGCATGAGGAGAAACTACTGGGACCGATCGAGTGGGTCCGAGTGAATCGCTTCGGAGTGCGAGCATCGATTGGCAAGCGAGAGGCACCGCTGGCGCCTCCAGCGACGCTCGACTACAACCTGTGGCTCGGCCCAGCGGAAGATCAGCCAATCTATCGCGAAAAGTGGCACTATGATTGGCACTGGGATTGGAACACCGGTGCTGGTGAGATGGGCAACTGGGGCGTCCACATTTTGGATGATGTGCGGAACAATGTGTTTCAAGATTCTGTTGCTTTTCCTCAACGGGCGATTGCAGCAGGAGGCCGGTTCGGCTGGCACGATGCGGGCAACACGCCCAATGTGCATTTTGCTCTCTTGGACACGGGAACGATTCCTGTGGTGATTGCCTTGACCAATCTTCCAGACAAGCCCGGCAGCGAATCGGCGCCAAAATGCCCAGGGCCTGGCAGTGGATACATTGCGTATTGCGAAGGTGGACGCCTGGAAGGCCAGCGAGGGAAAGCCCAATTCTTCGACTCCGAAGGTAAACTGATCAAAGAGTTTTCCGGGAACGATGGCATGGGCGCCCATCAGGTAAACTTCATTGAAGCGATCCGAAACAATTCGCCAGACTCACTTAACGGGCCCGTGAACGAAGGACACCACTCGACGGCTTGGTGCACACTAGCGAATTATGCCTACCGCGCTGCCCAGGAAACGGCGACAAGTGATTCAACAGATCCTAGCGTCTTGGTTGAACAACTTGGGGCGGACGCTAGGCTCTCTGCCGCGGCGGCTACGATCCTAGAGCAACTCAGCCAAGTGGCAGCCAACAACCAACAAGGCATTGATGCTCTCGAACTTACCCTGGGTCCCGTACTCACATTCGACTCAGCAAGTGAGCAGTTCACAGGTGAACACGCCGAAGTGGCGAATCAATACTTGCGTACTCTTGGACGTGGCGAGTTTGTGGTGAAGGAAGTTTGAACGCGAGGGGATCGCTAAGCCGCAAGCGGTTGGCTAGAGCTTGCGGATGGTGTCGCCGGTGCGCACGGTGCCCCCTTGGACCACGCGGGCGTTGATGCCACGGAGGTGCAGCCGCTTGCCTTCAGGGGAATTTACAAACTTGGTCGCATCGGGGCCGAAGCGCTGAGCGAATTTCTTGCAGCCGGTGTGGGGCTCGGCAGTCACTTCCAGCACGGCCGAGCCGATGGTGAGCTTCGAACCAACGGGGAGATTCTCGTCGCTCAAATCGAAGTCGACATAGAGTTGATCCCCAGCGAGTTGCCACCGCTCGCGGTCCTGCGCCAAGAGCGAAATCACACGACTGTTCATGACGTTGATCTGAGTGTCGGCATTTGCCGGTCCCCCGCGGTAGTCGCCGCGGGTGAGCCAGCTATCGCCGAGCAAACCTTGCTCGGGGTCGACTTTCGCTTCGAACAGCATTTGTCTCTGGTCGACATCGGGGCGGCAGACGATCATCTCCAGCACGCCGTTGTCGGAAGGGGATTGGCGGATATGCTCGAGCTGCGATTCCATTTCGTCGAGGGTTAGGTGCAAGGTTTGATGCATAGTGAGAATCTCCATTAGGCGAGCCGGGGCGTCCTCGCCCTCGATCATTGCCGGGGTCGAGGACGACCCGGCTCGCTTACAGGATGACATGTTTACCATGAAGGGGGTTCACCGCTTGAACTCTTTCCCCATCAGGCGGCGCAGCAGTGCGATTTGGCCTGCGTGAACCAATTCGTGCTGGGGGCTGTACTCGATGGCACCCAGCTTGGTGTCGAATGCCGGATGCGGTTTATCAAGGGGAACATCCAATTCTGCATCCGTGTACTCGGCGATTTCGCTGAGGACCTGGGCCTGGACGCCGTCAAAGATCCGTTGAATCTCGGAGAGCGGGGGATTGTTCGCTGCGCCGGCCAGGGGAGTTGAGCCGATGCGGAAATTTTCAAAAAACTCCTGGGGGATGATTGCGTCGTCGCTGTCTCGATGGCCCCGCACTCGCAGTAGGCAGAGGCTATATTGCGAGGCGGCTAGATGGGCTACCTGCCAGGCGACATGGGTGACAAACCCTGGCGGAGTCCAAAACCACTCTTCATCGGAGAGTTCCGTGAGAAACTGCTTGGTGTAGCCACGGGCGAACTCGATTCGCTCGGTTGCGGTTTGGATGCGGTCGCGGGACATGGGAGGTTCCTCATGGACGAAAGTTGCACTGAATTGTAGAGCCATTATCCCCTTTGTCCGGCAAACTGCAATCCGCGCAGCAAAACAGCCCGCTGCAAGAACGCAGCGGGCTGTTGAACTATTACTATATGATTCGTGCTCGTCAGGCACCTGGTCGACGGAAATATTGGTAGGCGGAGAGTACTTCGTACAAGTCACGTGAGATCGTAATATCGTCGTTATCGAAATCGCTGAGCCACGTTCGCTCGCTAGTCACCGCGTCAACGATTAAGGGCAAGACCTCGCCAAACGAGACTGTGACGCAGTCTTCGCCGGTTTCGTTCTTGGTAACGACCGGCGAGTCGTTCTCAACAGGACCACGGTAAATCTTCAGATGAGTAGGCATAACGAGGGTTCCTTCCCAGCGCATAAGGGCGAATTAGTGAGCGCAGGCATCCTTGCCGCGCACCGTCTCAGTGTCGCCCCCCGGTCCGTACTCGAAGTATCGGCGGCACGGGTTGATGGACTTGGAACCAATTTGAAGAAAACAACGATTTTTCCGACAATGCCTGCTAGCAGATTTGAGAAAGGCTTGCTGGCGTGGGAGATAGCCGACTCGTGGGGCAGCCGTTTTGGCTGCCATAGAGTTCAGTTAGATGTCCAAGATGGCTGCCCCATGTAGGGGTTGTCAGGATTGCAAATCGGGGCGAAGATCGGCAGTTCACAAACACGCAGTGCCAGCACTGATTGCATCGCAAAGAGAACTATGGATTTTAAACAACGACTACAAAAAGCGACCGAACGTGGCCAACATGCCCGTGACAAAAAGGAACGGGTGGAAGCGGCCAAGGCCATGAGCGAGGAAGAGTGCCGCCGGGTTCACAGCGGCTACCGCCTGGAACTCACCGACCACATCGAAAACTGCCTAAAACAACTTGCCGATCAGTTTCCGGGTTTCAATTTTGCCTCGGTTGCCGACGACAAAGGTTGGGGTGCTGCGCTGAGTCGCGATGATTTGTCGCTCAACGAGGGGAAACGCGACAATCTCTTCAGTCGCTTGACAATCACCGTCGCCCCCCACAATCAATATCATGTACTCTCGATCGAAGCCCGTGGAGCAATCCGCAACAAGGAAAGCTTCACCCGCAGCCATTATCAAATGCTCAAGGACGTGGACCTGGACCACTTCCGGCAACTCATCGAGCACTGGGTGCTGGAGTATGCCGAGCAATATGCGGGTGCGTGACCGCTAAGCCACCCGCCACGGTGGATGTTCGACAAGCTACTGCTTAAGCTTCGGCCAGGGTCAGCTCGCGGAGGGCGTCGAGGCATTCGCACACGGTTTCTGGGGTAGCATCTCGCCAACCTTCGCGGCGATGGGCGATGATTGCCAGTTTGAATTGCTCGAACGCGTCGGCCAAGTCGTCGGGCAGCAGTTCCACGTCGACATTCAAGCGTGTGCGTTTCGCTTGCGTCGTGGCGGGGGCAGGTTCGTCGTTCTCTTCGGGAGCGGAATCTTGGGAGACGGTCTTCTCTTGTGTTGAATCAGGTGTGGAGAGGGATTTGACGGGGGTTGATTTGGCGGGGGTAGTTTGAGCGGGTTCTGATTCTTGCAGGCCCGCTGAAGCGGGTCCCGCCGTCGGGGAGTCGAATTCTGAAGACTGCTCTAGTTCAGTTTTTTGTTCGGATTCGGGGGTGCCGAGAGTTTCCCAACGTTTGCCGCGCATTTGCGAGACGGACCACTCGTTTTGAATCGCCCCTTCGAGCCACATGGGGGCATCGTCCCAGTCGAGGGCGGCTTGGAAATGGCTCCAGTAAAGGCCCGGGTATTGTTCCCACTCTTGGCCGAAGCGCTGGGAAACTCGCCGCAGGCGACCAACATGTTGGCTCGTGACGCCACCCACGAGTTGGGCCCAGGATTCATCCGAGTAGTCGGTCACGGCGGCGCCCTCGGTCATGAGGGCTTCGCGCCATTCACAGATGATGCGACCCTTTTCCCAGTTGGTCGTGCTGACCAAGCGATTCCACTGGCCGACGAACTGCTCGGCAAGCTGGCCACCCTCTTGCGAAGGAGCAATCGTCTGCGTTTCTGTGGAAGTATTCTCGGTATCTGGTGTCATGGGAAGCGGATTCCTTTCGAAGTGTGAGTCGCACGGAGAGGATAAGCGATCTCCGGGGGGCGGATTCTAGCATGGCTACCAACCGACTCACCACCACTAACAGCCACTTCACCGAGAAGAATTCTGGGGCAACTTTGTCCACAGAGCCATGCAACCGCTACGCCTAGCAGAATTTAACACACGATGGTGCTCTGACCACGACGAACAGCACCAACAGAACCAATCGTCTTCTGGGGAAAACCTGTCGGCAAACACTTACACCGTTGGTGGTCGTTCATCCGATTGGAAATCGCAGTTCTTGTGCGCTCCATCGCAAAACGGCTTGTTTTCTGAGTGGCCGCAACGGCAGAGGGCGATCGCCGGTTTTTCGGGATTGAGTGTGAATGCTTGGCCCTGAGAATCGAACAACTGAAACGGGCCTTCGACGACGAAGGGGCCATTGGGACGCATACGAATTTTGACTTCAGACATAGAACTCTCTGCCTTTCTAGATAGGAGGTACCGCTTAGAGGGTTCAGAATACTCGAAAACGGCGCAAGCGCGTAGTCACCTACTATTTCTCTGACGTCTCGCTCTCGTGCAGGAGGAACAGTACGCGCATCGGCGGCGGAGAGTCCGCATCTTTCTTGGCAAGTTTCCGTTTCTTGTCGCTAGAATCCAAATTGCGTCTAGATTGGATTTGCTCTTCAAGTTGTTTTCGTTCGACGGGCGATTGATTGTTTCGTAGCTTGGTGGCCCAGGCTTGTTGTTGCAGGCCCGCTGAAGCGGAGCCCGCCGTAGGTTCCGAGGCAAGGTCAAGCGAGTTGAGCGCGGCGATCACGCCTTGCTGCTCGGGAGTGACGACATAATTTTGTGGGGCGGCTTGCTGACGCATTGGTTTTTCGTATTGCCGATACTGTTCGAGTTGCTCAGTGGGTTTTCCACCGCTGACCGCATTCGCGGGTTCATCGATTGTGAGCGACTGGATCGCTTCGGTGTCTTGACTGCACGCGAAGAAAAACTTGGCAAGTTGTTCAGGAGGGGCTTCCACGAAAACCATCTCTGCTGCGGGGGTCTGCGTCTTTCCCTTAGGCTGAAGAGATTTCGATTCATCTTTGCTCGAATCACTCTGCGAGGCAGCTCCCGCCACTCCGCCATCACGAGATTCGGCATACAAGCCTGAACCACGGAATGATGCTTTGGCATCCTGTTCGACGGGCTCGTCAACAATTTGGATGTCATTAGCGACAAGTAGACGATCGAAATGTTCTGCGCCCGAACGCAGGTCTTTGAGTGTGACATGTACGAGTCCCACGTTGGATTCTGGCGCGATCAAGCTGCCTGCAACGTGGTCGACGCCGAGTGCAACAGCGGAATCGGTTGCCATTTCCCGTACTATATCAGACCGTTCATCACTCGGCGCGGCGGCAATTCCCTCCGTTGAAGATTCGTCTCGCAAACGGGGCGCGCCGAATGCGTCGGCTTTCGGTACCTCTTCGATCGCCTTTAACTCTGATAATGCCTGGGGAGCGGATTCGTCCTTTGCATTAGCTCGTTCTTTGCCGACTGGAGCCTTGTCGATTTGGGCAAGTTCGACTTCCTTCTCGTTGCCTGCTGGCTGGTAGAACATCAGCATCAATAGCGCCGCCGTGGCCAGCAAGGGCCAGAGTAGACGCTTGCGCATAGTTAGTTCACTCGGTTGAAGGGGAACTGAGGGCCCGTCGATCTGCTGGAAAACGGCGGCACGCATGTCCTCAGTCGCTTTAACTCGAGGCAGAGACCGCACTTTCGAAGAAACGGCCTCCAATTCGGCGACCAACTGCCGGGCCTGTGGATCCTCAGCCAACCGTGCCTCGACCATGGCGCGCTGCTCGTCGGTGAGTTCGCCATCAACATAGGCGCTCAGCAAAGAGTCGTCGAAATCGGGTTGGTTGTTTAGTTCTGACATGGACTTCCAACTAGTAGCTCTTTCATTTGCATTCGAGCGCGGAACAGGCGGCTGCGGACGGTGCCGACTGGCAACTGGAGGATCTCGGCAATGGTATCGTAGGAGCAGTCTTCCATTTCGCGCAGGACCAATATTTGGCGATGCTCGTCGCTAAGCTTCAATAAAGCGGACTGGATAACTTCTGCCTGTTCGACTCGCAGCAATCGCTCATCGGGTGCGACTTCGTTATCAATCGGCTCTTGTCCAACATTCGCTTTCATCATATCAATCGACAGTTCTTCATCGCGCCGCCTGTGCCGCCGGCGATGGGAGCAGGCCAGATTCAATGCCACACGATACATCCAGGTATAAAACTGGGACGAGCCACGGAACGTGTCGAGCTTGGTGTACGCCTGAACGAAGGCATCCTGCAGCACCTCGCTGGCATCCTCGGCATTGCCCAGCACTCGGAGCAAGGTATTGAACAGCCTATCCTGATGCCGCTCCACAAGCGTTCCGAAGGCCTGACGGTCCCCCCCTTGGGTAGCTGCCACCAACTCGGCGTCGCTGGGTCGAATCTGGGTCACACTCTTAACTCATCTACTATTTTGACGTAGGACGGCGACGAATAGTTCCCGCAGGGGCGAATCTGCTACCATTGAAGCATGGAACCACTTCAGTGGATAGACGACGAGCTTGGCGAGCGGCAACGTGCCGGGTTGCTGCGCACACTCCCCCCTCCCCTTACTACGGCGGGAGCGGTCGTGGAGGTCGCAGGAAAATCGATTATTAATTTTGCGTCCAACGACTATCTGGGGCTCGCCGCGGACAAGCGGCTTTCTGAGGCTGCCATCGCAAGCTTCCATCAACAAGGAGTGGGCCGCGGAGCCAGTCCGCTCGTGAGTGGTCGCTCGATGGTTCACGAGGCCCTCGAAAAGCGGCTTGCCGCTTTCTTCGGCACTGAAGCTGCCCTGCTATTTCCAACCAGCTTTGCCGCCAATGCGGGGATCATCCCGGCACTGGTTGGTATGGGGGATGCAATCTACGGCGATGAGAAGAATCACGCCAGCATCATCGATGGTTGCCGACTCGCGCGGGCGGAGCGTCACATCTATCCCCACGCGAAGATCGATGCGCTGGCAACGCTCTTAGAGGCCGGGAAAAAATATCGGCGGCGGTTGATCGTGACAGACACGCTGTTCAGCATGGATGGCGATCTCGCACGCCTACCGCAGATTGCCGAGTTGGCTCACGAACACGATGCGATGTTGATGGTTGACGAAGCCCATGCGATAGGGGTGTTCGGAGCGAATGGCCGGGGTGTGGTCGAACATTTTTCCGCGGCACATCCTAAATTGCCGGAGAGAGTTCATATCCGGGTAGGATCGTTCGGCAAAGCCTTGGGAGCGGCGGGGGGATACGTCTGCGGCTCGGCAGCGCTCATCTCCTGGTTGGCAAACACCGCACGAACCTATGTTTTCTCGACGGCACACCCAGCCGCGGTGAGTGCCGCGGCGCTAGTGGCGCTGGATCTGGTAGATCGCGAACCAGAACGTCGCCGGGGCCTCTTGGAACGGGCCGCAGAATTGCGTGAACGGCTCACAGCCGACGGCTGGAACACCGGCCGCAGTGAGAGCCAGATTATTCCAGTGATTCTCGGCTCGCCTGAACGGACGATGGAGATCTCCGAGAAACTCCGCGACCGCGGAATCTGGGCACCAGGCATTCGGCCGCCCTCGGTGCCAGCGGGAGAGTCGCTGTTGCGGCTAGGGTTTACCGCGGGGCATACCGGGGAGATGGTTGAGCGGCTTCTGGAGACACTCAAGAAAGTGCGTCGAAGCGAATGAGGATGTCACGTCAAGATTGATCACGGTTCGCTAATTTCAGCGAACCTTCGTAAAGGGTGTCGGGGCAAACGTCTTGTTCGTTGGGCCAAGCCACTGTCCCATTTTCAACCCGCGCTTGGCGAAAATAGTCAAGATCCTTCAACTCTTGAAAAATCCCAAACTCTAGATGAGGATTGAAATCGTAGATGCCAACTTCACCACTCTCGAATTGGAGTTCGAGTGTGTGATCATCCTTGGCTACAACGGTTTTCACGCGGGGATTCATGTCGGCCTATTTCAATGGCGGAATTTTATTGGGTAGTTCGCCGTTAACCGCAAGCTGCCAACCGTCAAGTAACTCTTGGCGATGTATTTCTATCCATGCTTGTACTAATCTAATTTTACCAGGAGGCAGCCCGCCTTCCAGTATCTCACCATCGGGAATGGCGAACACTGCTTCTTCGCTTTGGTATCTTGCGTGGATATGGGGGAGATTGTGCCGTTTGTTGTCCAAAAAATACATGGAGACGACTATTCCATAAAATCTGGACAATACAGGCATTATTTCAATATAACCTGCGAGGGCGTCTCGCCACAGAGGGCTGGGACACAGGCCGCAGTGAGAGCCAGATTGTTCCCGTGATTCTCGGCTCGCCTGAACGGACGATGGAGATCTCCTCGAAACTCCGCGACCGCGGAATCTGGGCACCGAGCATTCGGCCACCCTCGGTACCGGCGGGAGAGTCGCTGCTGCGGCTTGGTTTTACTGCGGGGCATACCGGGGAGTTGGTTGAGCGGCTTCTGGAGACGTTAAAGGTGATTGGACGGCACCCTGGACCAGATATGAGGGATATACCGATTTGACGTAAGTTCCCCGCCAGTAAAAACTTGACGCTGGCCATTTGGCTACTTAGGATCGATATTAGGGGACTTTTTGTACTTCCAACGTCCCTCCCTGAAACTACACCGCTCGATCACACAGATCGATGAGGAGACTCTGTTGGCACTCATTCTGCAAATCGTATTGGCCATCGTCCTGTTGCTGGGATTGGTGTCGGTATTCTTGAGTGCTAAGAATTGGCATTGGAGCCAATTCGTGCTCATCTTGTTTATCATGCTCACCGCGGTCGGCTTCCTCATACTCGCCGCCGAAACCATGCGAATTCATCGTGGTCTTCGCGCAAAGCTGCCAGGCATGGAAAGCCAACTCGCCTCGCTCGAACAACAAAACGAAGTCCTCTTGCGAGGAATTGAAGAAGACAAGGGGATCATTCAGCTTGAGCATCGCCTGCAGATGCTTACCCGTGATCGGGGTCGTGCCTGGCGACAGGTTGCACCGGCAGGTGCCTTGAACGAAAAAGGGCAAATTGAAGTCTCTATTGCCAACCCCAAGCCTCACGGCTTAGATGCCGAGACCATTGTTTATTTATTTGAGTCTGGGAACGCCAATCCAGCCAACCCAGCGGATGGCCGCCAGTTTCTGGGAGAATTCAAAGTCGTCGAGTCCAGCGAAACTGGTGTTGTCCTCGAGTCAACGCAATTGTTGGATCAACGCACTGGAGAACGGCTCGCCCGGAGCGAAGGCCCGTGGAGTCTCTATGAGTCCATGCCCTCCGATAAGTACGATACGTTTGCCGGCATAGAGGAAGCCGAACTTCGTAAACGACTCCCTGCTGCGGTCGTCGAACAGTACCTGCGGCATGGCCAAGAAGCCACTCCTGATGATGACCCTAGCGATGTGATTGGTTTTGATGAGAACGATGTGCGGCTTGGTCCCAACGAAATGGACAAAGCGGTGAAAAAGGTCTACAACAGGCCGCTACGAGATTACACGTTTCTGTTTGCCGAACTGGGACGTCAAAAGGCGGTGCTCTTGGCTAAGCGAGATGCCCTCATTGAGGACAATGCAAAATGGGCAGCTACTCTGGCCAGTGCCGAGAAGCTTTCGGAGTTTCGTGAGCAAGAAATCAAGCTGCTCGAGGAAGATTTAGCCGGCATGAAAAAAGACCGCAAGGCGATTGACGAGCATCTGAAGGCGGTGAGCCAATCTCTCAAAAACGCACGAGAGTTGATTGACAGCCTGCTGGCTGAGAACTCCTCTTTAGCCGATCGGC